>NZ_CP032624.1:3343443-3647393 GCF_003627055.1 Gryllotalpicola protaetiae | reverse complement strand
GACCAGGGCGCGTTCGTGGTGCTCGCGCCCGAAGGCAAGTTCAACCTGGTGTCGGCGCCGCCGCTCAAGGCGCGGATCGACGATCTTGTCGCGGGCGGCAAGGCTCACATCGTGGTCGATCTGCATGCTGTCGACTTCATCGATTCCTCGGGGCTCGGCGCGCTCATCGCCGGTCTCAAGGCGGCCCGCCAGCAAGCCGGCGACCTGCGCATCGCGGCCCCGGGGGAACAGGTGCGAGCCGTGCTCAAGCTGACCAATCTCGACCGCATCCTGGTTCCGTTCGCGACGGTGGACGAGGCGGGCCATGACTGGTGACGGCGGCGCAGAAGCCCGCGAATACGTTCTCGAGGGCTTCGCGGTCCCCGATCAGCTCGACGCCGTGCACGCGCTCTTGGCTGAAGCGGCGACCGACCACCCTGAGCTCGATCCGACGGACGTCATGCTGTTCGAGACGGCGATCATCGAGATCGCGAACAATGTCGTCGAATACGGCGAGCCCGAGGGCGAGGTGCGCTGGAGGTTCACCATCCGGGTTCGTGAGGACGAGATCGAGGCCGAGCTCGACGACACGGGTCAGTCGTTCACGCCTGCGCGGGGCAAAGACATGCCCGGGGAGGACGCAGAAGGCGGGCGCGGGCTTCCTCTCGCCGAGGCGCTGCTCGATCAGATCGACTTCAGCCGGGCGGATGACACGAACCACTGGCGCATGGTTCGCCGCTTGGGGCAGACGCCGCCGCTCTGACGGCCGGCCGCACGGCGAAAGGGGGATGATAGATACATGTCCGATATAACACCGGTTTCGTATGACGTCACCGCCGCCAGCCTGAACACTCTCGCGACCGACGGCAGTGCTGTGCTCACTCCCGGCAGCGGCGCGGCGAGCGAATCCGCGTCCGGGTCGGCGAGCGAGTCGACGTCGCAGAGCTCGAGCCAGTCGCTTTCGGCCTCCGGCAGCACCTCGGCGTCGGCATCACAATCGGTGTCGGCATCTCAGTCGGCGTCGACGTCAGTCAGCGTGTCGACCTCGCAAAGCCAATCGACAAGTCAGAGTTCCACGACCGACAGGTCGACACTCGTGCGAGCGGCCGCGACGGCAGCCGTCGCGCCGACTGCGGCCGCGGCGACGTCGGCCACAGACATCCCCCACTATTCGGATTCTGGTCTGACCAACGCGGGCATCTCGTATGGCGGCGGCGCGGACTCGAGTCTCTCGAGCAGCGGCGCCAGCCATGCCTCCTATGGCGGCACAGGCGGCAATACGTACAACGGGCACGCCGTCACGTTCCAGACAGCGATTACCACATCGAACGGCACCATCACCGCGCAGAACTTCGCCGCGGTGCTGACGGCCACGAACATCACCATCAACGGGGTGAACGCGCACTTCGTCTCGTACCCGATGTACATCGGGAACACGTTGTACGCGGGGTACATGGCTACTGACAACGGCCTGCTGATCGCCGTGCAGGCGTTGCCGGCCGGCGGCGTGTCGGTTTACAGCATCAACTCCCTGTTTTACTACTTCAACTCCTCCAGCCAGCCGGAGGGGCCGAGCAACATCGTCTCTGACAGCGAGTCGGAGAGCCTGTCTACCAGCCAGTCGTCGACGCCGTCGAACACCACCAGTTCGAGCCAATCCGCCTCGTCGTCGCAGTCGGTGTCTGAGAGCCAATCGGCGTCGACGAGCGAGTCGGTCTCGGTGAGCGATTCTGGGTCGGACTCGGATTCGGCGAGTGAGTCGGGGTCAGCTTCGATCAGCGAGTCCGGTTCGTCGAGCGAGTCTGAATCGACGTCGCAGAGTGAGTCCGAATCGGCGTCGGGTAGTGAGTCCGAGTCCACTTCGGGTAGCGAGTCCGCATCGACCAGTGAGTCGGAGTCGGCGTCGGGTAGTGAGTCGGTGTCGACCTCGGGTAGCGAGTCGGCATCGACGAGTGAGTCGGAGTCGGTCTCGACGAGTGGATCGGCGTCGACCAGTGAGTCGGAATCCGCGTCCGGGAGTGAGTCAGCCTCGACGAGTGAGTCGGAGTCGACGTCGGGTAGTGAGTCCGCATCGACCAGTGAGTCGGAGTCGACCTCGGGTAGTGAGTCGGCCTCGACCTCGGGTAGTGAGTCGGCCTCGACATCGGGTAGCGAGTCCGCATCGACCAGTGAGTCGGAATCCGCGTCCGGGAGTGAGTCAGCCTCGACGAGTGAGTCGGAGTCGACGTCGGGTAGTGAGTCCGCATCGACCAGTGAGTCGGAGTCGACCTCGGGTAGTGAGTCGGCCTCGACATCGGGTAGCGAGTCCGCATCGACCAGTGAGTCGGCGTCGACTAGTGAGTCGGTATCGCAGAGTGAGTCGGGATCGACCAGTGCGTCCGAGTCGGTCTCGACGAGTGGCTCGGAGTCGGCCAGTGCGTCCGAGTCCACTTCGGGTAGTGAGTCGGCGTCGACCAGTGAGTCGGAGTCGACCAGTGAGTCCGAGTCCGCGTCCGGGAGTGAGTCGGCCTCGGGTAGTGAGTCGGAATCCACTTCGGGTAGTGAGTCGGCCTCGACATCGGGTAGCGAGTCCGCATCGACCAGTGAGTCCGCATCGACGAGTGAGTCGGAGTCGACCAGTGAGTCCGAGTCCACTTCGGGTAGCGAGTCCGCATCGACCAGCGAGTCGGAGTCGGCGTCGGGTAGTGAGTCGGTATCGCAGAGTGAGTCGGGATCGACCAGTGCGTCCGAGTCGGTCTCGACGAGTGGCTCGGAGTCGGACAGTGCGTCCGAGTCCACTTCGGGTAGTGAGTCGGCGTCGACCAGTGAGTCGGAGTCGACCTCGGGTAGTGAGTCGACGTCGCAGAGTGAGTCCGAGTCCACGTCGGGCAGTGATTCCGCGTCGGTCAGCGAGTCGGAATCGACCAGTGGCTCGGAGTCCGCGTCCGGGAGTGGGTCGACGTCGCAGAGTGAGTCGGCGTCGACCAGTGAGTCGGAGTCGACGTCGGGTAGTGAGTCGGCCTCGACCAGTGAATCCGAGTCGGTCTCGACGAGTGGATCGGAGTCGACCAGTGAGTCCGAGTCCACTTCGGGTAGCGAGTCCGCATCGACCAGCGAGTCGGAGTCGGCGTCGGGTAGTGAGTCGGTATCGCAGAGTGAGTCGGGATCGACCAGTGCGTCCGAGTCGGTCTCGACGAGTGGCTCGGAGTCGGACAGTGCGTCCGAGTCCACTTCGGGTAGTGAGTCGGCGTCGACCAGTGAGTCGGAGTCGACGTCGGATAGTGAGTCAGCCTCGACGAGTGAGTCGGAGTCAACCTCGGGTAGTGAGTCGGCCTCGACATCGGGTAGCGAGTCCGCATCGACCAGTGAGTCCGCATCGACCAGTGAGTCGGAGTCGGCGTCGGGTAGTGAGTCGGTATCGCAGAGTGAGTCGGGATCGACCAGTGAGTCCGAGTCCACTTCGGGTAGCGAGTCCGCATCGACCAGCGAGTCGGAATCCACTTCGGGTAGTGAGTCGGCGTCGACCAGTGAGTCGGAGTCGGCGTCGGGTAGTGAGTCGGTATCGCAGAGTGAGTCGGGATCGACCAGCGAGTCCGAGTCCACTTCGGGTAGCGAGTCCGCATCGACCAGCGAGTCGGAATCCACTTCGGGTAGTGAGTCGGCGTCGACCAGTGAGTCGGAGTCGACGTCGGATAGTGAGTCAGCCTCGTCGAGTGAGTCGGCCTCGACGAGTGAGTCGGAATCCACTTCGGGTAGTGAGTCGGCGTCGACCAGTGAGTCGGAGTCGACGTCGGATAGTGAGTCAGCCTCGTCGAGTGAGTCGGCCTCGACGAGTGAGTCGGAATCCACTTCGGGTAGTGAGTCGGCGTCGACCAGTGAGTCGGAGTCGACGTCGGGTAGTGAGTCGGCCTCGACCTCGGGTAGTGAGTCGGCGTCGACCAGTGAGTCAGCCTCGACGAGTGAGTCGGAGTCGACCTCGGGTAGTGAGTCGACGTCGACGAGTGAGTCGGCGTCGACCAGTGGGTCGGCGTCGACCAGTGGGTCGGAGTCCGCGTCCGGGAGTGAGTCGGCCTCGACGAGTGAGTCGGAATCCACTTCGGGTAGTGAGTCGGCGTCGACCAGTGAGTCGGAGTCGACGTCGGGTAGTGAGTCGGAGTCGACGAGTGAGTCGGCATCGACGAGTGGGTCCGCGTCGGTCTCGACGAGTGGATCGGAGTCGGCCAGTGAGTCCGAGTCCGCGTCCGGGAGTGAGTCGGCCTCGACGAGTGAGTCGGAGTCGGCGTCGGGTAGTGAGTCGGGATCGACCAGCCAGTCCGAGTCGACGTCAGGTAGTGAGTCGGCGTCGACCAGCGAATCTGAATCGACCTCGGGTAGTGAGTCGGCGTCGCAGAGTGAGTCCGAGTCCACGTCGGGCAGTGATTCCGCCTCGGTCAGCGAGTCGGAATCGACCAGTGAGTCCGAGTCGGTCTCGACGAGTGAGTCGGCATCGACCAGCGGCTCGGAGTCCGCGTCCGGGAGTGGGTCGACGTCGCAGAGTGAGTCGGCATCGACGAGTGATTCTGCATCGACCAGTGAGTCCGAGTCCACTTCGGTCAGTGAATCCGCCTCGACCAGTGAGTCCGCGTCCGCCTCGACGAGTGGATCGGAGTCGGCCAGTGAGTCCGCGTCCGCATCCGGGAGTGAGTCGGAATCGACGTCGGGTAGTGAGTCCGCTTCGACCAGTGACTCGGAGTCCGCGTCCGGGAGTGAGTCCGCGTCGACCAGTGAGTCCGGGTCCACTTCGGGCAGTGAATCCGCCTCGACCAGTGAGTCGGAGTCGACGTCAGGCAGTGAGTCCGCCTCGACGAGTGGATCGCAGTCGGCCAGTGAGTCCGCGTCCGGGAGTGAGTCGGTCTCGACGAGTGAGTCGGCATCGACCAGTGGGTCGGAGTCCGCGTCCGGGAGTGAGTCCGCGTCGACCAGTGAGTCCGGGTCCACTTCGGGCAGTGAATCCGCCTCGACCAGTGAGTCGGAGTCGACGTCAGGCAGTGAGTCCGCCTCGACGAGCGAGTCCGCGTCGGCATCCGTCAGCGGATCCCCGTCTGTCTCCATGAGCGAGTCCACACGCTCGAGCGAGACGGATGCGCGCTCTTCGGGCGCCTCCCAGTCGGTCCTCGGCAGCGGGTCAGCGAGCGAGTCAGCGCAGAGCGAGTCGGTACAGCCGGCGCCCAGCGGCACTGACTCGGTCAGCAGCTCCGACAGCTCCGTGATCTACGAATCCGTGAGCGGCACGCTGTCGGCGAGCGATTCGGAATCCTCCGTCAGCGATTCGGTCATCGAGAGCATGTCCCAGGCAGAGAGCTATCTGCAGAGCGAATCCGCCGCGCCGGCCACGCAGTCGCGCATCGGGTCGCTGCTGTCTTCGTTGAACATCTTCGGAAACCGGAACCGAGAGTGAGCGAACGGCGCGTGAGTTCGGGAAGGGAGGGGTGTGGCGCAGATTCGTGAGGGCAAGTTCGCGCCGTTGAGGATCAAGCTGCTGTGGACGGCGCTGTTCTTCGTGTGCTTCATGATCGGCCGTTACATACCGATCCCGCTGCTGCACGGCACATCGACGGGCACGAGCACCGCTGGCACCGGACTCCTGAACGCGGCCAACGTCGCCACCGGCGGCAACTTCTTCACCCCGTCGTTCTTCTCGCTGGGTCTCGGACCGTGGATGGGCGCCGCGATCCTCTGGCGGTTCCTCTTCATCGGCCGGATCGCGAGAGGGCGACGGATTCCTGAGGCGACGCAGGACCGTGCCAGATACGTCCTCATGGTGATCCTCGCGATCATCCAGGCCATCAGCCTGATGTCGACCTACAAGATCCACGACCTCGACTTCGGCCCACTCGACGGCACGCTCAACGCCCAGATCGTCACCGTCGTGATCCTCAGCGCTGGAGCGATCGTCGTGGCGTGGCTCGCCAAGCGGAACGAGGAGCTCGGCCTCGGCGGCATCACGATGTTCATCCTGTATCAGATCGTCATCACGGCCATGCGGAACTTCGAGGCGCTGCCCGACCTGACGGCAACCGCCCGCTACGAGGGCGTGCTCGGGGTGGTCGTGCTCGCCTGCGTACTCGTCGTCCTGATCGGCATCTTCCTCGGCAATGCGGAACTGCGACTGCACGTCAACAAGGTCTCGATCGACAGCGGATTCACCGGTGTGTCCTATCTGCCGATCAAGCTCAACCCCGCGGGCGCGTCGCCCATCATGTACGGCCTCGCGCTCATCGCGATCCCGCAGTACGTCGTGCACGCCGTCGGTGCGGTCATCCCGGCGGCGTCGGCCGGGGCATCCGGCTTTCTGTCGGTGTGGGGACTCAGCAACCCGGTGGGATTCACCGCCTATCTGCTGCTTCTCTTCGGCCTGACGATCTTCTTCGGGCTCTTCACCGTCGACCCCCGCGAGACGGCGAAGCGCATGAAGAACAGCGGCGAGTACTTCGACCATGTGCCGCCGGGCGACGCGACGCGCAACCACATCCGTTGGCGCGTCGTCGTGCTCGCCGGGTTGAGCGGCCTCTTCCTGGTCGTTCTCACCGGGCTGCCGCTCTACTTCATCGGCACCTACCCGAACCTGCAATTCCTGCTGACCGCGCCGCAGACGCTGATGATCCTGCTCGGCCTGCTGTGGATGCTCTATGAGGAGATCGCCGACACAACACTCGGCACGAGGTACTCGTTCTCGCTGACGGGCCGCGCAGGCAGGGTGACGGCATGATCCACTTCGTACCGGCCTGGTACAACCCGACGCGTCCGTGGTACTCCACCGACAGCGTCTGGTTCCAGAGCGCGGCCGCCGCGGCATCCGATGACACCGTGACGCAGCTCAAGATCTTCCAGCAGGGCGAAGAGGGCGCATCGTTGATCGTGCTCAACTATGCGCCGAGCCTGCGACGGTTCCTGCACGACCAGAACATCTTCGACGTGCCGTACTGGTCGTTCTTCGATGAAGTGCAGGGGCTCGGCGACGACTATGCCCGGCCCCTCGACTTCCTCGAGCTCGAATGGCCCGACGACGTCAGCTTCTTCTACAACCCGTTCATCGTGACCGTGATGCGCGGGACCGACGTCTACGCGCGCGTCTACCTTGCGCGCGACGGCACACTGCGCTCCATCCGCTACTACGGCGACGGGATGCCGACGGTCGAGCGGATCTTCGACGACAGAGGATTCCTGTCGAGCGTGCTGATGCACGATGAATCCGGTCGCCCGGTGACCCAGTACTACCTGACCCGCGCGGGAGACGTGGTCGTCAGCGAGGACATCGCATCGGGCCGTGTCGAGGTCGTTCAGAACCCCGAGGGCCGCTTCCAGAGCCCGTCGTATGAGAGCTGGGGGGCGCTGATGGCCGAATTCCTCGGCGATCTCCTCGGTCGGCGTGCGGACGGTGGCGATACCGTGGTCCTCGCGATCTCGGAGCAGCACAACGAACTGGTCGCGTCGGCGCTCGGCGAGCAGACGCTGGTGCTCTCACGTTCGGCGGCCCGGCCGGCTGCGGTGTCGGGCGCCCTGCTGCAGCGCGCGGGCGCAGTCTTCACGGACGCCGCGCAGCCCGGAGAGGCGGCGGCACTGCCGGAGCTGGCGATCTACCCCTTGGAGCGCCGCCCGACATTCGGCGCGAGCGCGAACGAATCCACGGTCTACATCTCCGTGTTCGCCGACGACATCTCTCCGGACGAGCTCGACTTCGCGATCGCCAGCAGCGCGACACAGCTCGTGAACAACGAGCACACCCGGCTGCTCGTCCTGTCGTTCCGTTCGCAGGACGTCGAGTACCTGCAGGCCGTGAAGCGTGTCATCGCCGGCTACCAACATCTCGACCTCAGACTGCTCGAGAGCGACCAGACGACGCGCCTCGGCGTCGACGTCGGCATCGCCGAAGGGCCCGAAGAGATCATCCAGCTGACCTTCGTCGACCGCGAGGAAGAACTCACCCGCACAATGGCGAAGACGCGCGTGCTCGTCGATCTCGGCGCGACCGTCCACCGGCGACTGGCCGCGGCAGCGGTCGACGCGGGCGTACCGCAGATCAATCGCTACCAGCAGGAACTGATCACGCATCCGATCAACGGCTTCGTGATCGGTGACGACGCCGCGCTGCCGACGGCCCTCGACCACTACCTGACGGGCCTCGAGCACTGGAACCAGTCGCTCGTGCAGTGCAGGGTTCTTGAGGACCTCTTCAGCGCACGCGAAGTCCTCGGCCGGTGGGAGCTCATCAGGATGGGGGTGGCGTATGCGGGTTCTGCAGATCGGCCGTGACGACTGGTCGATGTCGTTCCGCGTTCCGCACGGCGTCGAGTGGGCGTTCGTCGACGTCGATGACGAGTTCGGGTTCGACCCGCTCCTCATCGGCCGCGTCGACGTCACCATCGTCGATGCGGTGTGCGAGCTGTCGAAGCTGCAGGCGATCGACTCGGCCCTGGCGCCCTACACGGTGATCGTCGCGCGGTCGCTGCGGGCCGAGTTCGGCACTGAGTACGAGCGGTTCTTCACACAGAAGATGGCGGTCTACGACGCGCTGGACGACCGCCAGGCCATCGTCGACAGGCTTCCGCGCCAGTTCTTCGCGAAGCCGTTCGGCCAGAAGCTCGAGCTGCGCAAGGTGCTGATCTCTCCCTTCCACACCGCGGACGCCTGGTACGACGGCAGCGCCTATCTCGCGACGACGATCGGTCACGATGGGGATTTCCGACAGCTGGTGGCATGGAAGGAGAACATCCTCTATGAGAACCAGCGCGCGCTCGAAATCTGGCCCGAGTTCGTGACCGATTCCGGCGTCGAGCTCGAGCTCGTCGTGCAACTCATTCGAAGCGGCAGTTCAGACGTCATCGCCGACCAGCGAACCTACTCGCAGGCGGAGCTCGCCGAGCCGATCGTCTTCGAGCACGCGAGCAGCGGCTACCTGTCGTGCTCGATCTTCGCGCGCGGCCACGGCCTCGTGAAAGTCGGCCCCATCCACTACCGGCATTCGCGGCTCGGGGCCGGCCAGTTCATTCCGGGCGGGAAGCGACTGGTCGACTCGCGGCGCGAGGAGCTCTTCTACTACTTCCACCCGGGCGACCTGAAGCCGCCGCTCAACATCTACTTCGCTGGGTACCGACCGGCGGAGGGGTTCGAAGGCTTCTTCATGATGGCCGGTCTGGGGCATCCGTTTCTGCTGTTCTCCGACCCACGCCTCGAGGGAGGTCGGTTCTACCTCGGCAGCGATGAGCTTGAGGGCCAGGTGCGGCAGGTGATCCGCGAGCTCATCGATTCGCTGGGGTTCCGCGAAGAGGACGTGATCTTCTCCGGCCTCTCCATGGGGTCGTTCGGCGCGCTGTACTACGGCTCGCAGTTCAACGCGCAGGCGATCATCGCCGGCAAGCCGATCATCGACCTCGGCTACGTCGCCGAACGCGGGCGGCTCGTGAGGCCGAGGGACTTCCTCACCGTCTTCGACATGGTGAACTTCTGGGACAGGACCGACGGCGATGGGAACCGGATCTCCGTCGACTCGTTCACGCAGGGGCTGATCGACCGCTGGAACGGGGAGCCCGGGTTCGGCGACACCAAGATCCTGATGTCGTACATGATGCAGGACGACTACGACGACCAGGCCTACTACACCCTTCTGAACTCCCAGACGGGCAAGCCGACGACAGTGATCGCCCGGGGCTACCAGGGCCGGCACAATGACGACAGTGCGTCCATCGTCACCTGGTTCCTCAACCAGTACCGCCGTGTCATCGACGAATACGTGGAGTCACGATGAGGCGGGGCGAGATCGCCATCGTGCGGTGGGGAAGCCCCAACAGCCGGGCATCCCTCTATGGCTCGGCGCTCACGCTGAAGGCGACAGGCGAAATCGAGGTCGTGAACCGCCTGATGCCGAGCGGCACGACGCTTCAGGAGTGGTACTCATACACCGACTACCAGTCGGTCCGCGGCGCACCGTCGCTGCCGCTGCTGCACCATGGGAAGACCTACCGGATCGACGCGGTCATCGCCGCGACCCCCGCAGACAGCGTCATCTTCGACGTGCGCTACTACGACAGGTTCAACGGGTTGCTGCGCACCGAGGTGCTGTACGCGCCGAGCCGCTCGTTCGAATACCCCGCCGACTGCCACCACTACACGATCCGCCTGCTGAACGCGGGCTGCGACCGGCTCGAGTTCGCCTCGTTCGCGCTTCTGGAGGTGGACGAACATGGCCAACAATGAGGGGCGCAACAGACGGCTCATCGAGCGCATCAACGCGCATCAGGAGGCCATGCGAGCTCTGAGCGACAGCGAGCTCCGCGGCAAGACGGGGGAGTTCCGCGACCGCGTCGCGCAGGGCGAGCCGCTCGACCGCCTTCTGCCTGAGGCGTACGCGGCCGTGCGCGAAGCTGACCTGCGCGTCGTGGGGAAGTTCCCCTACGAGAATCAGCTGCTCGCCGCCATCGTGATGCACCAGGGCAACATCGCCGCCATGAAGACGGGCGAGGGCAAGAGTCTCACTGCGACACTGCCGCTGTATCTCAACGCGCTCACGGGGCGCGGGGTGATCCTGGTCACGGTCAACGGATACCTGGCGCGACGAGACGCCGAGGAGTTCCGCCCCGTGTTCGAATTCATGGGCCTGAGCCTCGCAGTCGCCGTGCCGGAAGCGGGCGCGCCCGACTTCACCGCAACGCAGAAGAAGGCGAACTACGCAGCCGACGTCGTCTACACCACGAGCGACAAGCTCGGCTTCGACTACCTGCTCGAGAACCTCGTCGGCACGAGCGACGAGAAGTACCTGCGGCCGTTCAACTACGTGCTCATCGACGAAGCGGATGCGGTGCTCCTCGACCTCGCGCAGATGCCGCTCGTCATCTCCGGCTCACCGCGGGTGCAGTCGAACCTGTACCCGCTGGCGGCCGAGTTCGTCGCGACCCTCCGCGAGGACTCCGACTTCGAGTACGACGAGAGCACCGGCGCGGTCAAGCTCACCGACGACGGCATCGCGGCGGGCAACCGGTACTTCCACCTTGACAACCTCTACGCGCCCGAGTACTTCCAGCTCAACCGCCATGTCTACCTTGCGCTGCGCGCGCGTACGGGCTTTCAGGCGATGCGGGACTACATGGCGATGGGCGGCAATCTCGTTCTGCTCAGTTCGGTCACGGGGCGACTGCTCGAGGGCAACAAGCTGCAGGGCGGGCTGCATCAGGCGATCGAGGCGCGCGAGGGTCTCGAGATCACGACCGAGAACCGGGCGATGGCGTCCGTCACCTATCAGAACCTGTTCCTCATGTTCGAGACCATGGGTGGGATGACCGGAACGGCGCGCGGGTCGGAGAAGGAGCTGCTCACCTCGTACGGCACGGAGGTCGTCGAGATCCCCACCTACCGGCCCGTGATCCGCCAGGACGAGCCTGACGTGGTGCTCGCGTCGGTGTCGGACAAGGAGCGCCGGATCCTCGACTACGTCGACGAGGTCCGGCACACGGGCCGCCCCATCCTGCTCACGACAGGGTCGGTGAAGAGCTCGGTGACGTTCTCGCAATACCTGCTCGACCGCGGCATCGAGCACAACCTGCTCAACGCCCTGAGCGAGGCGAAAGAGGCCGAGATGGTGCGTGAGGCCGGCCGCAGGGGCGCGATCACGGTCGCAACCTTGATCGCCGGGCGCGGCACCGACATCAAGCTGACGGATGAATCGAAGGAGCTCGGCGGCCTCGTGATCATCGGCACCGAGAAGCTGCCGAACCGCCGCGTCGAGGGCCAGGTGCGCGGCCGCAGCGGCCGGCAGGGCGACCCGGGCAGCAGCCGGTTCTACGCGTCGCTCGAGGACGACATCTTCGTCAGATTCGGCTCGATCAAGCACGAGGACCTGCATAAGCGGCGCCGGAGCCCGAGCACGATGAGCCGATTGCTCGACCGAGCTCAGCGCGCCAGTGAAGACAGCGCGAGCGGCGCCAGGAAGCTGTCGAAGGACTTCGACGTCGCGATGTCACGGCAGCGCGACCTCGTCTACGCCCTGCGCAACCAGATCATCACGGGCGCACCGATCACTCGTCACGATCTGCAGACGATCGCGGCCGGGGTGCTGACGGATGCCGCGGCCGGCCGTGCCTGGCAGAAGCCGGGCGCCGTGATGAGGTACGTCTTCGACAATCTGAGCTACCGCCTGCCTGCGGGCTTCGACACGCTCGACACCGGCGATGACCGGAAGGTTCACGACTTCCTGTCGTCGGAGTTCGCGCGCGCCGTTCAGGACAAGGCCGACACGCTCGCCGACCCCGATGTGTTCGCGCGCTTCCAGAACATCGTGTTCCTCAAGGCGATCGACGTCGCCTGGATCGAGCAGGTCGACTTCCTCGAGCAGCTGAAGACGGTCGTGCAAGACCGGAACGTCGCGCAGCACAAGGTCGAGTACGAATATCGCCGAGAGGCCTATTTCGCCTTCGAAGAGATGAAGAAGCGCATCAACCGCGACATCGTGAGGCTGCTGTGTCTCAGCCGGATCGAGCACGGTGCTGACGGCGGACTCGTCATCCAGTTCGCGTGAGGTCTGCGAGCCCCATGCGCGTCTTCAACGTCAACAAGGCGATCGGCCTCGCCTCGAGCGGCGTCGAGTACGCGCAGAAGTACCGGCGCGAGCTTTTCGCGGGCATCCCGTGGGTCGACGACTTCTACGTGTTCACCGACTACGTCGGCACGAATTTGAGCTTCTTCTCGGACAGGCTCGGCTTCGAGCACTCCCAGGTCCTGTGGATCTACAACCTGGTGAGCGGCCGCGCGACCCGGCCGTCGACGATCACCGTCGACGACGTCGTGTCGCTGATCGCGGGGCCGCACTCCGACCCGCAGCCCGGTCCCGACTTCATCGACGTCGTTCTGGAGAGCCCGGCGCTGCGTCACCGGCTGCGCACGCTCGGCGGCGGCATCGTCGACCGCGTCGAGACGATGGTGGGGGGCCGGGTCGTGCGCGTCGAGCACTACGACGAGACGCTCAACAACGTCGAGCACTTCCATGAGGGCGTGCTCGCGCGCCGCGATTTCTACTCGGGCGACGGCCGGGTCGCCGCCGCGCAGTTCTATCGCGGGGGCGAGATCACCCGGACGGTGATCACGCCGTCGTCCCCGCTCTATCGACGCCCGGAGAGGAAGGGCCGACCCAGTTCCTTCGGCGGCGACCTCGTGCTCGAGGGCCGCGCGCAGTTCTTCCGGTTCGTGTTCGGGCGCCTGTTCGACCGCCCGGACGACGTCGTCATCGTGGACCGCGCGATCGACGTCATCGACGGCATCTACCCGGTGATCGGCGACCGCCGGCTGTACTCGGTCGTGCATGCCGAGCACTTCGACCTCAAGCAGAGCGAGGACGGCGTGCTGCTGTGGAACAACCACTACGAGAACGTGTTCACCCGGCCCGACCTGATCGACGGACTGGTCGTCGCGACCGCCCGCCAGCAGACGGTTCTCGAGGGCCAGCTCGCCGGCGCCATCCCTGTGGTGCGCATTCCGCCAGGGGTTGCCGAGCCTGTGGCGCACCCCGACTACGATCCGGCAGCGCTGGTCACCGCCAGCAGGCTCGCGGACGAGAAGCACCTGGACCTCCTGATCCGCGCGGTCGCCCTGGCCCGCGACGCCGTGCCCGGCATCCGTCTCGACATCTACGGTGAGGGCGATCGCGACCCCGTGCTCGCCGCGATCGCCGAGACGCAGACACAGGACTGGGTGCGCCTGATGGGTCACCAGAAGCTCGACGGCCTGCTCGGCTCGTACGCCCTGTACGTGTCGGCCTCGACCTCTGAGGGGTTCGGGCTGTCGCTGCTCGAGGCGCTGGCCGAGGGGCTGCCGATCGTGGGCTTCGACGTCGACTACGGCAATCGCGAGATGGTCGAGCAGAGCGTGAACGGATGCCTGGTGCCAGCCACCCGCACCGACCGCGACGTCGTCACGCTGTCCGAGGCGATCGTCGGCCTGCTGACGTCGCCCGACTTCGACGGTCTGCGCGCGGCGAGTCTGCGCAAGGCCGAGGCGTACACGGCCGCGAACGTGCGGAAGCTGTGGGAGCAGCTGCTCGGCGGTGGTGCGCCGTGCTAGCGCTGTTCGACACGTACGACGACACGACGCGCGAGCTCTTGCGATCGTTCGAGACGGCGGCGATCGAGTTCACGCCGGTGGTCATCCAGTACGGCGGCGAACTGCCCGACGGCGCGCTGTGCCCCTTCACCGCGTACACCGGCATTGAGCGGAACGGAGCGCCGCTGTTCTTCGATCAGGTCCCTGTGCCCGAGTGGTGCGAGATCCGGCACGGGCGCGAGCTGTACGGGCAGATCCTGCGCGACGGCGTCGAGCTCGGGCGCATCAACTACGAGCCGAACTCGTTCCGGCAGGTCGAGAGCGTCGACTGGCTGCTGCCCGACGGGTCGCCGAGCCACACCGACCGCTATGACCGCTACGGCAACCGGTACGCGACCACCTTCTGCAGCGTTGGCGTCGCGCACCAGACGGTGTACCGCGGGCCGGGGGAGTGGGTCGTCGAGGTCGACCACGCGAGCCGTCTCATCACGATGCGGTCGGCGTCGAGCCTGCGCAGCTTCGCCTCGCTCGCCGACTTCGTCTCGTTCTTCATCGACGACCAGCGGCTCGAGGACGACCGGGTCGTGATCAACTCGCTGTCCCACCCCCTGTTCGTGATGCGGCGGCGTGCGGCCACCCCGAACACGACGCTGTTCTGGCAGGAGCCGATGCCGGGCGACGAGCCCGAGAACATGGCGACCGAGCTGGCGGATCCCCGATCGCTCGAGCGCATCGTCTTCAGCGACGAGCGGATGCTTCAGCGGGTGTCCGCTCGCCACCCGGAGACCCCCGTCGAACTGGTCTATCTGTCGCAGCTCGGCCGGTTCGCCGACCGGCAGGGATTCGAGTTGAAGCGCACCTTCACGCTGACCAACTCCGACGAGCTGCCGGGCCTCGCCGAGCTGCTCGAGGCGTTCCCCGAGATCACGTTCTCGGTGGCGGCGCTGACGCTGATGAGCGACAAGCTGCATGACCTCGGGCGTCGGTACCCGAATCTGACGCTGACGCCGGGAATCAACCAGCGGCGGATCCGGGAGGAGTTCGAGCGGGCATCCGTCTATCTCGATCTCAACGCGGGATCGCATGTGCTCGACGTCGTGAAGGCTGCCTATCACCTGAATCTCGTGGTGCTCGCGCTGCGCCCGAACGCCAAGGCGCCCGAGCACTCGCTTGTGGTCTCGAGCATCAACGAGCTCAGGGCAGAACTGGATGCCGCGACCGCGACGCCGCGCAGCAGGAACGCGGTGCTCGCTCGACTGCATACGCAGCGCGGGCCGCAGTCGACGGCGGAAGAGTACCTGCGGGTTCTCAGTTCTTCCGGCCGAACAGGAAGTACGTGATCGGGCCGAACCAGTTCACGAGGATCACCGGGATCCATGCGGGCTTCGGCCCGTTGATCTCTTCTTTGGGGCGCCCGGCGAGATCGGTGAAGGCCAGCACCGCGAGGGTCACCTGACCGACTCCGGCTGCGACGACGCCGACCTTCGCCGGCGTGGAGAGCTCTGAGAATTTCCGCTTGGGGCGACTCATGACGACATTCTGGCGCAGCCGTGTCGATTCTCGCCGGTCCGTTTCGACCCCTCGGTGAGAGGAGCATCATGACGATCATGGAGAACCAGAGAAGCACCCCGACGGGCAAGCCCGCGGTGGTCGATCTGAGCACCTGGCAGGCCGCGCGCGACGAGCTGCTCGTACGCGAGAAGGCGCACACCCACGAGGGCGACGCGATCGCGGCTGCGCGCAGGCGCATGCCGATGGTCGAGATCGACGGGGGCACAGAAGTCGTCGGCCCCGGCGGTCCCGTGCCGTTCATCGAGCTGTTCGAGGGGCGTGACGAGCTCATCGCGTACAAGCACATGTGGCACGACGGCGCGCCGATCCAGGGGCAGTGCGAGGGGTGCACCGTCAGTGCGTGGCACCTCAGGGACGCGGTGTATCTGAACGCCCGCGGCGTCGCGTTCGCGATTCTCACCGAAGGCCCGTGGGACGAGGTGCTGCCGTACCTCGCGTTCATGGGCTACACGCAGCCCTGGTACTCGGTGCGCGGTCTGGACTGGCCGATCGGCGGCCCCATGGGCCACTTCACCTGCTACCTGCGCGATGGCGACCGCGTGTTCCTGACCTACGACATCACCGGGCGCGGCACCGAGGCCGCTTCCGGGTCGTTCGCATTGCTCGACATGACGCCGTACGGCCGCGGCGAGGCCTGGCAGGACAACCCGGATGGCTGGCCGGAGGGACAGCGGCCGTGCTGGTACTGGCGACAGGATGCCTCAGGCGAGCCCACCTGGGACACGAGCCGACCCGCGCCGCAGTGGACACGGCCCGGTGCGACACCGGTCACCGAGCTCGGCCGGCACGAGCATCACCACTAGGACGCGGGGAACGCGGACCTGAGCTCGTCGAGCCAGGCCGTCGACGAGGAATCCGACGGCGCACGCCAATCGCCGCGCGGCGAGAGCGATCCGCCGGCGGCCACCTTCGGCCCATTGGGCACCGCGGTGCGCTTGAACTGCGCGAAGCCGAAGAACCGCTTCAGGAACACCTCGAGCCACGTCACGATCTCGTCAGCGGAGTAGGCGACCTTCGCGTCGTCGGGGAAGCCGGCCGGCCAGGTTCCGGCGGAGGCATCCGCCCACGCCCTGTTCGCCAGCCACGCGATCTTGCTGGGCCGCAAGCCGTAGCGCAGCACGTGGAACAGGGCGAAGTCGTGGAGCGCGTAGGGGCCGATGGTCTTCTCGGTCGACTGGGCCACGCCGTCGGCGCCGACCGGCACGAGCTCGGGCGTGATCTCGGTCGCGAGCACGCGCTCGAGCACCTCGGAGACCTCGCCCGAGAACTGGCCGGAGCCGCTCACCCATCTGATCAGATGCTGCATCAGCGTCTTCGGCACGCCGGAGTTCACGGCGTAGTGCGACATCTGGTCGCCGACGCCGTAGGTCGCCCAGCCGAGAGCGAACTCGGAGAGGTCGCCGGTGCCGACCACGATGCCGCCGCGCTGGTTCGCGATGCGGAAGAGGTAGTCGGTGCGCAGCCCGGCCTGCACGTTCTCGAAGGTGACGTCGTAGACGGGCTCGCCATCGGCGTACGGGTGCCCGATGCGGCGGAACATCTCCTCGGCGGTCGGCTTGATGTCGAGCTCTTCGAAGGTCACGCCGAGCGCGGTGGCCAGGGCGTAGGCGTTCCCCTTCGTCTCGTCGGACGTCGCGAACCCGGGCATGGTGATCGCGATGATGTCGCTGCGCGGCCGGCCGAGCCGGTCGAGCGCCTGCGCGCACACGAGCAGGGCGTGGGTCGAGTCGAGGCCGCCGGAGACGCCGATCACGAGCTTCGGGCCGCCGATCGCGGTCATGCGCTGCTCGAGGCCGGAGACCTGGATGTTGTAGGCCTCATAGCAGTCCTGCGCGAGCCTGGCTGGGTCGTCCGGCACGAACGGGTAGCGGTCGACCGCCCGCTCGAAGCCGATGTCGCCGGTCGGCGGGTCGAGGGCGAATTCGACGGTGCGGAACTCGGCGATGCGCTCGTCGAGCGAACGGCGGTTGTCGTCGAAGGTGCCCTGGCGCAGCCGCTCCTGCCTCAGGGTCTCGACATCGACGTCGGCGACGGCGATGCGAGGGCCGTCGGGGAAACGGTCGGTCGCCGCGAGCAGCCGACCGGTCTCGTAGATGAGCGTCTCGCCGTCCCAGGAGAGATCGTTGCTCGACTCGCCCATGCCCGCAGCGGCATATACGTAGACCGCGAGGCAGCGGGCCGAGGCCGACCTCGCGAGCAGCTGGCGGTCGTCGGCACGGCCGACGGTGATCGGGCTGCCCGACAGGTTCAGCAACACCGTCGCGCCGGCGAGCGCGGCCTCGGCGCTCGGCGGAACAGGCACCCACATGTCTTCGCAGACCTCGGCGTGCATGACGAGGCCGGGCACGTCGGATGCCGCGAACAGCAGCTCCGGCCCGAACGGCGCGCTCTGGCCGGCGACCTCGATCGTGCCACCACGCTGATCGTCGCCGGGCGCGTACCAGCGGCGCTCGTAGAACTCGCGGTAGTTCGGAAGATAGGACTTCGGCGCGACGCCGAGCACGCGACCGCGGTGGATCACCACCGCGCAGTTGAAGAGGCGGTTGCCGTGGCGCAGCGGCGCACCGACCACGAGCACGGGCATGAGCCCGGCGGATGCTTCGACGATGCGCGTCAGCGCCGCGTCGACCCCGTCGAGCACCGCGTCCTGCAGAACGAGGTCGTCGTGGGCGTAGCCCGTCAGGCACAGCTCGGTGAACACCGCGACGGCCACCGACTTCTCGTGGCAGATCGTGGCCTGCTCGAGCAGACGCCCGGCGTTGGCGGCCGGGTCGGCGATCACGAGAGGGAAGGTCACCGCGGCCACACGGGTGAAGCCCTGCGCGTAGGCGCCCGCTGCGACGCCGAGAGCGCGCGCGTCGCTCGGCTCGCCGGTCATACCGCCCCGTCAGTCATGCAGCAAGTCTGGCAGACGGGCCCGCAGACACGGCGGAACTAGGCCGTGTAGCGCTCGGGCGCCTGCTCGTCGTGGTGCAGATACGCAGGAGCGCTCGGAAGCTGAGCCATCGCCTCCGTCGGCAACTCGACCGCGGGGTTGGACACGGGGGCGGCAGCCGTCGGCGCCGGGAGTGGTGCGGGCGCAGCGTACTTCTCGTGATGCTGCTGCGCGACCCACTGGTCCTGCTGAGCGTCGAGCTGGCCCGTCGACGTGCCAGCCTCGAACCGCCAGCGCTCGAGATCGCCCGCGAAGATGCGCTTGGCGCGGCCCGGCTTCCTCTGCCACTCGATCAGGCGATCGCGGAACTCGGCGACGACCGGGTCGAGCTGGTAGCCGAAGGTGGCCGAGTTGCGCTTCATCTCGGCGAGCTGGTGGCTGGCCCAGTTGGCGGCGATTCCGGCGCCCTTGATCGGCAGCAGGCGCACCTGGATGTCCGCCTGGCCGACGGCTCGATCGCTCAGCACCTGCTCGCCGGGGGTGAGCGAATTCCACACGGACGCCTCGGTCGCGGCATCCACCAGCGCGGCGATAGCCGACGCCTTCTGCTGCCGCTCGGTGCGCGCGAGCACGCCGCGCACGGTGCCGCGGGCGATCCAGGCGGCGATGAGGCCGGAGACCACGATGCCGACGAACAGCACCGCGATGGCGAAGATGAGGGAGCGGTTGCCGGGGTTGGTGAACCAGCTCACGAAGTCGTTCCACAGCTGCATGCCGCGAGGGTACGACGAGCGCCGCTCGTGTTCGGGAACTAACCGCGGCGCGCCGTGGTTTGACACCATGGACATGACTTCACGAAAGGGGTCCACAATGCAGACCTTCGTCCTCGCAGGCGGTTGCTTCTGGTGTCTCGACGCGGTGTACCGCACGCTCAACGGCGTGAGCGACGTCGTCAGCGGCTACACCGGCGGCACGGTCGCGAACCCGAGCTACGAGCTCGTGTGCACCGGCACCACGAACCACGCCGAGGCGGTCGCCGTCACCTTCGACGAGACCGTGATCCCGGCCGACATCATCCTCGACGCGTTCTTCACGCTCCACGACCCACGCCAGCTGAACCGGCAGGGTGCCGACATCGGCACGCAGTACCGCTCGGCGATGTTCTACTCCGACGACGAGCAGAAGGCCGTGTTCGAGGCGGCCATCGCGCGCGCCGACGATATCTGGGGCGGGGGCGTCGTCACCACGCTCGAGCCGCTCGGCGAGTTCTACCGCGCTGAGGAGTACCACCAGGACTTCTTCGCCAAGAACCCCGGCCAGGGCTACTGCCTCGCGGTCGCGCTGCCCAAGGTGAACAAGGTGCGCAAGGCGTTCGGGGAATACGTCCGCGCCGCATAGTCGCGCTGCTTCTATGAGCGCGGCGCTGCCGCGCATCGCGGTGCGAATATGCGCCGGTCTTCCCCAGCACAGCCCCCGGATTCGCGGATTCGTCCCCGATCCGGGGGCTGTGTCATGCGTGCGGATGCCTGCTCGCACGACACTCGTGAGACCGCGCCGCCTCGGCGCCGACCAGGGAGGTTCCACAATGAGCTCGACCATCACCGTCCGCGGCTTCGTCGCGACCCAGCCCAAGTTCGTCATGGCGGGTCCACTCGCCATCTCGAGCTTCCGGCTCGCCTCGAACGACCGCCGCTACAACCGCACCACAGGCCAGTGGGAGACCGGGCCGACGAGCTGGTACAGCGTGAGCACGTTCCGTGTGCTCGCGACGAACGTGTTCGCGAGCATCGGCAAGGGCGACCCCGTCATCGTGACGGGCCGGCTGAAGGTCACCGAGTGGAGTGCCGGCGGGAAGGCCGGCCTCGACGTCGAGATCGAGGCCGAAGGCGTCGGCCACGACTTCCGGTGGGGCAAGGCCAGCGGATTCGTGCGCAACAACGGCAAGTCGAGCGGCGGGGCGGACGACGGGGCTCCGGCCGTCGACGACGAGCAGCCGCCCGCTTTCGATCGAGGCGACCGGTCCGGATTCGTTCCCGAGCCGTCCGGCGAGGGTGAGGTGTGGGCGAATCCGGCAACGTCGATCGCGTCGGCATCGAGCGCTGATGCGGGCGAGCCGGCTGCTTTCGGGTTCGTCGCGGCCGACGAGCAGACCGGCGAGATCCTGGAGGACGCATAGCGTCCCCTCCGGGGCCTGAGAGGCCGTGCCCCCTAGACTCGACCGAGGTTCGCCGACCGGCGGGCCGGTGAGGGGAGCTCGTGCGGGTCGGTCGAACGATGCCGGTGGTCGCTCTGGCCGCCGCAGCGCTCGCGCTGGCCGGGTGCACGGGCGCCGGCCCGCAGGCGCATGCGCCGAGCCCGACCCAGACCGCATGGACCGAAGCCCCGAGCGCGACCGCGGCTCCTGGTGGCGGTTCGACCTCGTTCGACGCGAACGGCACCGCCGAGCAGAACCGCACCGCCTTCGACACTGCGATCCGCGGCGTGCTCGCCGGCAACGCACAGGCCGACGGGAACACCGTCGCGGCCGCACTCAAGTCGGCGGGCTTCCCCCCGGCGGCCACACAGGTGACGGCGAGCACGACCTCGGCGAACCTGCAGCCGGGATCGATCATGGTCGGTGTCAAGATCGGCGACTCGTGCCTTGTCGGGCAGTGGGGCACGGCGGTCGACGGCTATCAGTCGACGGTGGCGCCCGCGCTCGGCAGCGGAGGCTGCCTCATCGGCGGCATTCCCGCCGTCGGCTGAGATCCGATCGCGGTTTTTCGATACCGCGGCCTCGCCGCCGTCATGGCGTCTGCCGCGCGCTAAATAGACTGGTTGCATGGCCGACTACATCTATTCCATGGTCCGCGCCCGCAAGGCCGTGGGTGACAAGGTGATCCTCGACGACGTGACGATGTCGTTCCTGCCCGGAGCGAAGATCGGCGTGGTCGGCCCGAACGGCGCCGGTAAGTCGACGATCCTCAAGATCATGGCCGGGCGCGACCAGCCCAGCAACGGCGAGGCGCGCCTCACCCCCGGCTACTCCGTCGGCATCCTGATGCAGGAGCCCGAGCTCGACGAAGACAAGACCGTTCTTGAGAACGTGCAGCAGGGCGTCGGCCCGATCAAGGCCAAGGTCGACCGCTTCAACGAGATCTCCGCGGCGATGGCCGACCCCGACGCCGATTTCGACGCACTGCTCGCCGAGATGGGCACCCTGCAGGAGGAGATCGACGCCGCCGACGCGTGGGACCTCGACTCGCAGCTCGAGCAGGCGATGGACGCGCTGCGCTGCCCGCCGTCCGATGCGATCGTGCGCGTCCTCTCGGGGGGTGAGAAGCGCCGCGTCGCGCTGTGCAAGCTGCTGCTCGAGAAGCCCGACCTGCTGCTGCTCGACGAGCCCACCAACCACCTCGACGCCGAGAGCGTGCTCTGGCTCGAGCAGCACCTCGCGAGCTATCCCGGCGCCGTCCTCGCCGTGACCCACGACCGGTACTTCCTCGACCACGTCGCCGGGTGGATCTGCGAAGTCGATCGCGGCCGCCTCTACCCGTACGAGGGCAACTACTCGACCTACCTCGAGAAGAAGGCCCAGCGACTCGAGGTGCAGGGCAAGAAGGACGCCAAGCTCGCAAAGCGCCTCGGCGAGGAGCTCGAGTGGGTGCGCAGCAACGCCAAGGGCCGTCAGGCCAAGTCCAAGGCCCGACTCGCGCGCTACGAGGAGATGGCCGCAGAGGCGGAGCGCACGAGGAAGCTCGACTTCGAGGAGATCCAGATCCCGGCGGGCCCGCGACTTGGCGACATCGTCATCGAAGCCAACGACCTCAAGAAGGGGTTCGGCGACCGTGTGCTCGTCGACGGCCTGAGCTTCACGCTGCCCCGCAACGGCATCGTGGGCGTCATCGGCCCGAACGGCGTCGGCAAGACCACGCTGTTCAAGACCATCGTCGGCTTCGAGGAGCTCGACGGCGGCAAGCTCAAGATCGGCGACACGGTGAAGATCTCCTATGTCGACCAGAGCCGCGCGAACATCGACCCCAACAAGACCCTGTGGGAGGTCGTCTCGGACGGCCTCGACTACATCCAGGTCGGCAAGACCGAGGTGCCGAGCCGTGCCTACGTCTCGACGTTCGGCTTCAAGGGCCCCGACCAGCAGAAGAAGGCCGGCGTGCTCTCCGGCGGTGAGCGCAACCGCCTGAATCTCGCGCTCACGCTGAAGGAGGGCGGCAACCTGCTGCTCCTCGACGAGCCGACCAACGACCTCGACGTCGAGACGCTGTCGAGCCTCGAGAACGCGCTGCTCGAGTTCCCGGGCTGCGCCGTCGTCATCACCCACGACCGGTGGTTCCTCGACCGCATCGCGACGCACATCCTCGCCTACGAGGGCACAGAGGAGAATCCGTCGAACTGGTACTGGTTCGAGGGCAATTTCGAGGCCTACGAGGAGAACAAGGTGCAGCGCCTCGGCGCTGACGCCGCGAAGCCGCACCGCAGCACCTACCGCAAGCTGACGCGCGACTGATGGCAGACGAGTCGGCCGTGGCATCCCGTCGCATTCATGTCCCCACGGTCATGCGCTTCAGCGATCTCGACGCGTATGGCCACGTCAACAATGTCGCGATGCTGCGCTTCTTCGAGGATGCGCGCGTGCAAGCGTTCTGGGCGGGCGACCCCGACGAGGAGGGCCATCTCGACCCGGGGCCGTTCGCAGACACCGCGATCCTCAGGTCCAAGCCGGGCGAGGGCACGCTGACGGTGCTCGCGCATCAGGAGATCGAATACCTCGCGCAGATCCCGTTCCTGCGGTCGCCGCTCGACATCCAGCTCTGGATCGGGCACATCGGCGGCGCGAGCCTCGACATGTACTACGAGATCTACTCGCCGGTCACGGCCAGGCAGCGCACGCTCTACGCCCGCGCCGCGACGACGCTGGTGCTCGTCGACGCGGAAACGGGCCGCCCGCGGCGGATCGCGGATGCCGAGCGCGCCGCCTGGCAGCCGTATATCGGTGAGGCGCTGCAGTTCCGCCGGGGCTCCAGCAGGACCTGAACCACAGGTCGTCGCCACGTGACGCCGCCTCGACGCGTTCGGGACCGGGAAACGGAGGCTTCCGCGGCAGGCGTTACGCGTCGAACTCGACGCTCGAGCCGCTCACCGTCACGGCGACCTCGTCGAGCGGCAGTGATGCCGGGCCGTGAATGGCCTTGCCGGTGAACGCATCGAACTTCGAGCCGTGGCACGGGCAGTGCAGCTCCGCCCCGGCGGCGGCGACGATGCAGCCCTGGTGTGTGCACACCGCCGTGTGAGCGACGAACTTCCCCGAGCTCGGCTGCGCGAGCGCGATCGCCGGGTCCGACTGCGACCCGGTCTGCACGATGATCGAGCCCCCGACGGGAATCGACGACGCAGCCACCGAGGTCTTGCCTGAGGCATCCTTCGTCGCTTTCACACCATCACCTGAGCCGTTGTCGCCCGGTGCCTGCCCGTTGGTCGGGGAGCACGCGGCCAGGCCGAGCGAGACGACTCCTGCTCCGGCAGTGGCCAGTGCGGTGCGTCGGGTGATTCGAGTCACGAGTCGATTCAATCGGATGCCGCTATCAGGCGGCTGTCTCGCCGCCGGGAATGCGCAGCATGCCCTCCTGCGCGACCGTGGCGGCGAGCGCGCCGTCCTGCCGGTAGATGCGCGCGTGCGCGAGCCCCCGACCGCCTTGCGCGCTGGGGGAGTCCTCGACGTAGAGCAGCCACTCGTCCGCCCGGGCGGGCCGATGCCACCACATGGCGTGGTCGAGGCTCGCCATCTTGAGCCCCGGGGTCGCCCACGCTGCGCCGTGACGGCGCAGCACCGGCTCGAGGATCGTGTAGTCGCTCGCATACGCCATGGCGGCCCGGTGGAGTACCGGGTCGTCGGGCAGCGTCGCCTTCGCCTTCAGCCACACGGCCTGGTGCGCGACCCGCTCACCGGTGTCCTCCATCGGCAGGTAGACGGGGGCATCGATGTACCGGATGTCGAACGGGCGCGCCGCGGTCCAGAACTGGGCGGCCGGGTGCTGGATGCCGGCGAGGTACTCGCTGACCGGCGGAAGCGACTCGGGGTCGGGTATGCCGTGTGGCATGTCGAATTGATGGTCGACGCCGTCCTGCTCGACCTGGAACGAGGCGATCAGCGACATGATCGGCACGCCGCCCTGGAACGTCTGCACGCGGCGGGTGGAGAACGAGCGGCCGTCGTGGATGCGGTCGACACCCAGCGTGACGTCGAGGTTCACGTCGCCCGGCCGCAGGAAGTAGCCGTGAAGCGAGTGGATGAGCCGCTCATCCGGCAGCGTGCGCGCCGCCGCGACGATGGACTGGGCGAGCACCTGACCGCCGAAGACGCGGCCGTGCGGCATCCACTGGCTCGGACCCGTGAAGATGTCCTCGGTGGTCCGTGCTCCCGGGTCCTCCAGATCGAGGGCGTGAAGCATCGCGGAGACCGGATCCATGTCTCGTAGTCTATTCATGCTCATGAGTCCGACTTTCTCGCTCGACGACCCCCTCGCCGTCTCCGATCTGCAGACCTATCTGGGGCGCGCCGGGCGCGTCGAGGACGGGTCGGTGCGCGTCGTCGCGGCCAGCGGGGTGCTCGCCGCGTACACCGCGGTTCTCTATCCGCACGGCCTGCTCGACCAGACGCCGACGGTGCTCGGCCTGCGCACGTTCCGCACCTCGCCGGATGCCGACTTCGACGCGGTCGTGCCCACGCGGTCGCTGCTCGACCGGCTCGCCCGAGCCGACCCGGGTGAGATCCGTCTGCCGCTCGAGGTGTCGACAGTCACGTGGGCGGGCATCTCACCGCCCAGGGGCGGCTGGCAGCGCGTGGGGGCGACGGATGCCGCACTGCTGAAGCGCGTCGCAGCGGAGGGCATCGACGAGGTCGCCCGTGCGATCCCAGAGGGCACCGGCGAGCAGCTGGTGTGGCGCGTGCGCGGCTCGGTGTGGGGCGCCGCCATCGACGAGCTCGGCGATGTCGCCGCGGGTGTCGCTTTCGCCGCGGACTCTCTCGGCTTCCTCGGCGACGACGACGAAGAGGTCGCCGTGTTCGAGACCGGCCCCTGGACGAGGCTCTCCATGCGCCGCGGGCACGTGCTCGTGAAGCGCGCCGCGTGGTCGCTCAGAGGGTAGCGGCCGCGGCCCGGCCGGCCACGCGGCCGCTGAACAGGCACCCGCCGAGGAAAGTCCCCTCAAGCGCGCGGTAGCCGTGCACCCCGCCGCCGCCGAAGCCGGCGACCTCGCCGGCCGCGTACAGGCCCGGCAGCGGCGCGCCGTCGGAGCCGAGCACACGCGCCGAAAGATCGGTCTGGATCCCGCCGAGGCTCTTCCGCGTCAGGATGTGCAGCTTCACGGCGATCAGCGGCCCCGCCGTGGGGTCGAGGATCCGGTGCGGTGGGGCCACCCGCCCGAGGCGGTCGCCGCGATACCGCCGGGCCTCGTGGATCCCCGCGATCTGCGGGTCCTTGCTGAACGGGTTCGCGAGCTCGAGGTCGCGTTCGCGCAACTGCCGCTCGATCAGGGCGGTGTCGAGCGGGGCATCCGTCTTCGCCAGCATGCCGGCGAGCAGCTCGCTCAGAGTGTCGGCCACGACGAAGTCCGTGCCGTGCTGCTTGAACGCCTCGACCGGCGCGGGCGCCCCCGGCGTCACGCGTTTCAGCACCTTGCCCCAGTCCTTGCCGGTGAGGTCGGGGTTCTGCTCGCTGCCCGAGAGCGCGAACTCCTTCTCGATGATCTTCTGCGTCAGCACGAACCAGGTGTGGTCATAGCCCGTCTTCTGAATGTGCTCGAGCGTCGCGAGTGTGTCGTAGCCGGGGAAGTTCGGTGCAGGCAGCCGCTTGCCGGTCGCGTCGAACCACAGCGACGACGGCCCGGGCAGGATGCGGATGCCGTGCATCGGCCAGATCGGATCCCAGTTCTCGATGCCCTCCGTGTAGTGCCACATGCGGTCGGTGTTGACGAGCCGCGCTCCGGCGCTCTCGGCGATGCCGAGCATGCGGCCGTCGACGTGCGCGGGCACCCCCGAGATCATGTGGGCAGGGGGAGTGCCGAGGCGCTCCGGCCACGCCTTCCGCACCAGCTCGTGGTTGCCGCCGATGCCGCCCGTGGCGAGGATCACGGCTCCGGCGTGCAGCTCGAAGCCGCCGACGACATCGCGGTTCGACGACTGGCCTCGTTCGATCGGGTCATCGGCGAGCACGGCACCGCGGATGCCGGTGACGGTGCCCCCTGCGACGACGAGCTCGTCCACCCGGTGCCGGTGGCGGAACACCACCCGCCCCGCGGCGGCCGCCGTCTTCACCCGATCGGCGAACGGCTGCACCACGCCGGGCCCGGTGCCCCAGGTGATATGGAAGCGCGGCACGGAGTTGCCATGGCCGCCTGCCGACCAGCCGCCGCGCTCGGCCCAGCCGACGAGCGGGAAGATCCTGATGCCCTTCGAGCGCAGCCAGGAGCGCTTCTCTCCGGCGGCGAACTCGAGGTAGGCGTCCGCCCAGCGCCTGCCCCACTCGTCACTGTCGCGATCGAATCCTGCCGTGCCGTACCAGTCCTGCCTGGCGAGCTCGAGCGAGTCGTGCACGCCGAGGCGGCGTTGCTCCGGCGTGTCGACGAGGAAGAGGCCGCCGAACGACCAGAACGCCTGGCCGCCGAGCGCGACGGCCGGCTCCTGGTCGACGATCGTGACGCGCTTGCCCGCGTCGAGCAGCTCGCAGGCGGCGACGAGCCCGGCGAGGCCGTGGCCGACGACGATGGCATCGGTGGTTTCGGGTGCTGCGGGCGCCGTTGCCCTGTCAGGTGTCACGCCTCGAAAGTATTCACCATCGCGTGCGCGGCACGCTCCAAGTAGCCCCAGAGTGTCGCGTCCTGCAACGGCGGCAGCTCGAGAGAGTCGACGGCCGCTCGCATGTGCGTGAGCCAGCGGTCGCGCGCCTCCGGATTCACCGCGAAGGGCGCGTGCCGCAACCGCAGACGCGGGTGGCCGCGCTGCTCAGAGTAGGTGCCGGGGCCGCCCCAGTACTGCTCGAGGAACATGCGCAGGCGCTCCTCGGCCGGGCCGAGATCCTCCTCCGGGTACATCGGCTTCAGCACCTCGTCGCCGGCCACGCCCTGGTAGAACGCGTGCACGAGCTTCGCGAAGGTCGGGGCGCCGCCGATCTGGTCGTAGAACGACCCGCCGGCCTGCACGCCGTTCTCTGAGCTGCGGAGCATGATCGGCTGGGCGCCGGGCTGATCGGTCACAGGTCCTCCTCCGACGGGTTGACGTCGGGCGGGCCGGCGTCGTTGGGCTTGCGGCGCACGGTGCGGCGCTTGGGTTTGACCGGCTCGGCCTGCACGGTCGGCAGCGGGCGCGTGCGCGGCGGGTGGGCGCCGTTGACCGACGAGACGTTCTCGAAGCCGCTCAGAATCGGGTTGGTGAGCGACGGCACGGTGACGCCGATCTCGCGCGCAGCGTCGAACACGCGCGCGTTGAGCTCGTGGGCGACGTCGTCGCGCGCGGTCGACCGCGTCTTTACCGCGATGCGCAGCACGATCATGTCGGTGGAGATCGACTGGATGCCCCACACCTCGGGCTTCTCCATGATGCGCGGCCGCCATTTGGGCTCCCGCGCCATGGCCTCGGCGGTCTTGAGGAGCTGCTCCTGCACGGCATCCACATCGTTCTCATAGCCGACCGCGACGTCGACGATCACCCGGCTCCATCCCTGTGACATGTTCCCGACCCGCAGGATCTGGCCGTTGCGCACGTACCAGAGGGTGCCGTTCACGTCGCGGATCTGGGTGGTGCGGATGCCGACGGCTTCGACCACCCCGTCGGTCGCCAGGCTCACCATGCCGGCCTCGACGATGTCGCCGACGCCGATCTGGTCCTCCATGACCATGAGCAGACCGTTGAAGATGTCGCCGATCACGTTCTGTGCGCCGAAGCCGAGGCCGGCGCCGATCGCGGCGGAGAGGATCGCGAACGACGCGAGGACGCCGGGCGCGAGCACCTGCAGCACGAGCAGCACGGCAACGATGGAGATGATCACGTTGGCGATGTTGCTGAGAACGGAGCCGAGCGTTCTGGTGCGCTGCACGACGCGCACGGTGGCGACGGGCGAGACGCTCAGCGCCTGGGTCGTCTCGACGCCCTGCGCCTTCTTCACCGAACTGACGATGCGGTGCACGATGCGGCGGATCGCGATGCGCAGGATCCACGAGGCGACGATCGCGCCGATCACGATGAGGATCGCCGAGCCGCCTCGCAGGATGACCGTGCCGAGCGGTGTCTGGAAGAAGTCGTTCAGGCTGGCCCAGAAGTCGTTGCTTGCGTTGTCTACGGGAGTGGCACTCAGCATGGTCGCCCCAGTCTACGAAGAGCGGGGCCCCGGTCCCTGGGCGAGACCGTGCTCATAGGCGAAGATCACGGCGTGCACCCGGTCGCGCAGCGCGAGTTTCGCGAGAACACGACCGACATGCGTCTTGACCGTGGATTCCGTGAGGAACAGCTCCGTGGCGATCTCGGTGTTCGACAGGCCCCTGCCGATCGCCACGAGGATCTCGCGCTCGCGCGGCGTGAGCGCCGCCGCGGCATCGGACGTGCCGCCTTCGCCCGGCAGCTGCGCGCCGAACAGCTCGATCATGCGCCTGGTGATGCGCGGCGAGACGGCTGCGTCGCCGGCGGCGACTGCCCGGATCGCGGCGAGCAGTTCATCCGGGCGGGCGTCTTTGAGCAGGAATCCGCTCGCACCCGCCCGCAGCGCGCCGAAGGCGTACTCGTCGAGGTCGAAGGTCGTGAGCACGAGCACGCGGGTTTCCGGCAGTTCGGCCGCGATGGCGGCGGTCGCGGCGATGCCGTCGCTGCCCGGCATCCGCACATCCATCAGCACCACATCGGGGCGGGCGCGGCGGGCGAGCGCCACAGCGTCGGCTCCGTCGGACGCCTCGCCCACGACCTCGATGTCGGGCTGGGCCTCGAGCACCATGCGGAAGCCCATGCGGACAAGGGCCTGGTCGTCGGCGATCGCGACGCGGGTCACGCTGTCTCCTCTGCGGGGTGTGCCGGATTCCGGGGCAGGGCGGCCGCGAGGCGCCAGCCGGCGCCGCTGTCGTGGTGCCCAGAGGCGAGGGTACCGCCGAGGGTCGACACGCGTTCGGTGAGGCCGAGCAGCCCCCGCCCGGCGCCCACCGACACGGTCGGCATGCCCGGCAGCCCGTCGTCATCGACGACGACCGCGAGCGGGTCGCCGTCGGCGTCGATCAGCACGTCGACCCGCGTCGGGCCGTGGGAGTAGCGCAGCGCGTTCGTGAGGCCTTCCTGCACGATGCGGTACACCGCGAGCTGCAGGGCAGGCTCCGCCGGCACATCGCCGGCGCTGCTCAGAGTCACCGGCAGCCCGAGGTCGCGGAATCGCTCGATGAGGCGCGGGATGTCCGCCACGGTCGGCTGCGGCGCGAGCGTCGCCGCCTCGCTCTCGCTGCCGAGCACGCCGAGCATCTGACGCATGCCGGCGAGGGCCTCGCGGCCCGTGTCGGCGACCTGCCTCATCGCGGCGGCGGCCCGCGAGGGGTCCGTCTCGGCTGCTGCGGCCGACCCCTCGGCCAGCGTGACCATGACGGTCAGGGAGTGCGAGACGACGTCGTGCATGTCGCGCGCGATGCGGGCGCGCTCGGCGACGGCCGCGAGCAGTGCTTGCTGGTCGCGTTCCCGGGCGAGCTGGTGGGCGCGGTCGATGAGCGCGTCGAGGTAGCGGCGGCGGTTGCCCACGGTGATGCCGATGGCGAGCGCGACGAGCAGCTCGATGCCGTAGACCGGGAACCACTGCGCAGGACTGTGCGCCAGCGTCTGGTTCGTGCCGAGCGGGGAGATGAGCCAGACGTACAGCGTCGAGACGCCCTCGACGGCTGCCGCGCCGATCCACGCGGCGGCGTTCGAGCGGTACACGGCAAGGCTGTACACGCCGACGACCGGCAGCACCTGCTCGGGGCTCGCGTCGGTGAACGGCGCGGGGATCAGAGCGGCGCACAGGATGGCGAAGGCGAGGATCGGCCGCGTGCGCCTGACGAAGAAGCCGATGCAGGATGCCGCGACGATCAGGGTCGCGGTCAGCGGCCACCAGGCATGCGCCGTGCCCTCGGTCGACCTGACCAGGGTCGCCAGCGTGATGAGTGTCGCGGGAAGGCCCCAGAACAGCGCGATGAGCCAGTCGGCGAGCCGCTCGTGTCGCGCCCAGAACCGCCGAACGACCCCCGGCTGGCGAGGCAGCCGGAGGTCGTCCTGTGGTTCGACCGAGCTCACGCGTCCCGGCGCTTGAGCAGGATGTAGGCCGCGATTCCGACGGCGAGGACCTCGCCGCCGAGGATTCCGAAGCCCTGCCAGCCGTTCAGCGTGATCGTGCTCGCGGTGGCGCCGCCCTGTGCGGCCGCCGGCCCGTTGGTCGCGGCGGCAGACGTGTCGCTCGCATACGCGAACAGCTGGCTTCCCGCACTGGCCGGAAGGAACGTGTTCACGTCGGCGGGCCAGTGGGTGCCGCTCAGCAGGGCGGTCAGGATGTTGAGGATGAGCGGTGCCACGAGCAGCACGCCGAGCGTGATGGCGACGCCCGCGGCGGTCGCCCGCACCAGGCTGCCGATGCCGAACGCGAGGAGGGCGATCAGCACGGCGTAGACGCTCGAGCCGAGGATCGGCAGGAAGATCTTCGAGTCCCCGAGGCTGAAGTCGATGTTCTTGTTCGCGAGGATCGGGTGGATCGCGAGGGCGGCGATCCAGGTGGATGCCGCACTGACGACGAACGTCGCGATCGCGAGCACGAGCGCCTTGGCGAGGAACGCGCCGGTGCGCCGGGGGTCGGCCGTGAAGGTGCCGCGGACCATGCCCGTGGCGTACTCGCCCGAGATGATCAGCACGCCGAGCACGGCCACCACCAGGGAGGTGAAGTTCACTCCGAGGGTGGTCACCGTCACCGCGATCGTGCCGGCGGAGTCGCCGGAGAGGTGCGGGTTGGTCGCGCCGCCGAAGTTCCCGACGGAGGCGATCAGGATCGGGAACCCGATGTTCAGAACGAACAGGATCGCGAAGCACCATACCGTCGAGCGAATGCTGCGCAGCTTGATCCATTCGCTGCGGACCAGCCGAGGGAAGCTCAGGCGGATGCCTGAAAGGCCGGCGAGCGCGTTGCTCTGCGTCGGCGCGGTTGCCGTGGTCACTGGGCCACCTCCGAGTGGTATTCGACTTCGTCCTGGGTGAGTTCGAGGTAGGCCTGCTCGAGACTGGCCGTGACGGGCGTGAGCTCGTGCAGCACGACTCCGGCGCGCGCTGCGGCCTCGCCGATCTGCTGGGCTGCGATGCCGTTGACCGACAGCGAGCCGTCGGGGGACTGCTGCACGTTCACGTCGGGTGACGCGATCGCGCCGATCAGCAGGTCCGGGGTGGGCGTGCGCACGGTGACGCGCTGCCCGGAGGCGCCCGAGAGGATGTCGGTGATCGGGGCGTCCGCCAGCACCTTGCCGCGGCCGAGGACGACGACGTGGTCTGCGGTCTGCGCCATCTCGCTCATGAGGTGGCTGGAGAGGAACACCGTGCGCCCCTGCGAGGCGAGGTAGCGGGTGAGCTGGCGCACCCAGAGCACCCCCTCGGGGTCGAGACCGTTGACCGGCTCGTCGAGGATGAGCGTCTGCGGGTCGCCGAGCAGCGCGACCGCGATGCCGAGGCGTTGGCCCATGCCGAGGGAGAAGCCGCCGACGCGCCTCTTCGCGACCGACTCGAGGCCGGTCATGTGGATGACCTCGTCGACGCGGCTCTTCGGGATTCCGTGGGTGGCCGACAGCGCGAGCAGGTGGTTGAAGGCGCTGCGGCCGGTGTGCACGGCCTTCGCCTCGAGCAACGCGCCGACCTGCCGCAGCGGGTCGTGCAGGGACGTGTACGGCGCGCCGTTGATGGTGACGGTGCCGCTGGTCGGGCGGTCGAGCCCCATGATCATGCGCATGGTGGTCGACTTGCCCGCGCCGTTCGGACCGAGGAAGCCGGTGACGATTCCTGGTCGGACGGTGAACGTGACGTCGTCCACCGCAAGCTTGGGACCGTACCTCTTCGAGAGGTGCTGGATTTCGATCATGGGCCCACCGTATTGAAGACGGGCCCCGGCGGTCATCAGCCGCGGGGCCCGTTTCGAGAGACGGATGCCTCAGACCTGGGTACTACTGCGCGCTATGCGTCGGCCGCCTGTACCTTGAGCGCGCGCTCGACGCGGGCGAGGTTCTCGACCACGAGGCGGCGCAGCGCGGCGGGCTCGGGGTTCGCGTCGACCCACTCGCGGGTCGCGTCCGCAAGCTCCTGGCTGGCGAGCGTGAACGGGTACAGCCCGTTGATGAGGCCGGCCGCGATCGCGTAGCTGCGCGTGTCCCAGATGGTGCGCAGGCTGTCGAAGTACTTCGCGATGTACGGCTTGAGCAACGCGGTGTCGTGCGCACGCTGGAAGCCGGCGCCCGTGGCGCGGACGATCAGGTTGGGTGCGCCCTCCTGCTCGACGACGGATGCCCAGGCGGCCGCCTTCCCCTCAGGCGTCGGCAGCGCCGCGCGGGCGTGGGCCGCGGCCTGGTTGCCGCTCGCCGTGTTGTCGCCGGCCAGCGCCGCGTCGATCTCGTCGGAGCCGGCCTTGCCGCCGACGACGAGCGACTGCAGCAGCTCCCAGCCGAGGTCGGTGTCGACCTCGAGCCCGGGCAGCGTCACCGATCCGTCGCGCAGGCCTGCCACGATCGCCAGTTGCGCGTCGGTGCGGGCGAGCTGCGCGAAGACCTTCACGAACTGGAACTGTGCGTCGCTGCCCGGCTCTGCCTGCTGGGCGAGGTTCCAGACGCCGTCGGCGGCCGCGACGCCCTGCGCCTCCTGCTTGGCGGGGGCGACGTAGGCGCCGACCGAGAGGACGAGCTGGTTCAGAGCGGTGCGCATGGTCGTCGAACCCGTCTCGGCGCCGACGTTGTTCAGCACGAGCTGCACGAAGTCGCTCGCCTTCGCCTCGGCGTCGCGCGTGGCATCCCACACGGCCCCCCAGACGATCGAGCGCGCGAGCTCGCTGTCGATCTTGCCGAGGTGGGCGATCACGGTCTGCAGCGAGCGCTCGTCGAGGCGGATCTTCGCGTAGGCGAGGTCGTCGTCGTTGAGCAGAATCAGGTCGGGCTGCGCGAGGCCGACCAGCTCGGCGACCTCGGTGCGCTCGCCGTCCACATCGAGCTCGACGCGGTGCGTGCGCGACAGGGTGTCGTCGGTGAGCGTGTAGAACCCGATCGCGAGGCGGTGCGGGCGGATGGTGGGGTAGTCGGGTGCCGCGGACTGCAGCACCGCGAACGACGAGAACCTGCCGTCGGCGTCCACGGAGAACTCGGGCCGCAGCGTGTTGACGCCCGCGGTCTCGAGCCACTTCTGCGACCAGTCGGCGAGGTCGCGGCCGCTCGTCTTCTCGAGCTCGGAGAGCAGGTCGACGAGCTCGGTGTTCGAGTACTCGTGCTTCACGAAGTACTCGTGCACGCCGGCAAGGAAGGCGCCCTGGCCGACCCATGCGACGAGCTGCTTCAGCACGGACGCGCCCTTGGCGTAGGTGATGCCGTCGAAGTTGACCTGCACGTCTTCGAGGTCGCGGATGTCGGCGACGATCGGGTGCGTGGAGGGCAGCTGGTCCTGGTTGTACGCCCACGACTTCTCGGTCGAGGCGAAGGTCGCCCACGCCTCGGCCCACTCGGTCGCCTCTGCGGTGGCGAGCGTCGACGCGTACTCGGCGAACGACTCGTTGAGCCAGAGGTCGTTCCACCACTTCATGGTGACGAGGTCGCCGAACCACATGTGGGCGAGCTCGTGCAGGATCGTGACGACGCGGCGCTCGCGCACGGCATCCGTCACCTTCGAGCGGAAGACGTATGCCTCGGTGTGCGTGACCGCCCCCGCGTTCTCCATCGCGCCGGCGTTGAACTCGGGAACGAAGACCTGGTCGTACTTCGCGAACGGGTACGGGTAGCCGAACTTCGCCTCATAGAACGCGAAGCCCTGCCGGGTCTTCTCGAAGATGTAGTCGGCGTCGAGGTAGGGAACCAGCGATTTGCGGGCGTAGACGCCGAGGGGAATGGTGCGGCCGTCTGCCGAGGTGAGCTCGCTCGTCTCACCCCGATACGGTCCGGCGATGATCGCCGTGATGTACGACGAGAGCACCGGCGTCGGGTCGAAGACGTAAGTCACCGAGTCCTTGAGTGACTCGCCGTCGATGGGGCCCGAGAAGATCGGCTCGGGGGTGGGGGAGTTGCTGATGACGGTCCAGTCTGAGGGCGTCGTGACCGTGAACTGGAAGCTCGCCTTGAGGTCGGGCTGCTCGAAGACGGCGAACACGCGCCGCGAGTCGGGCACCTCGAACTGCGAGTAGAGGTACACCTCGCCGTCGACGGGGTCGACGAAGCGGTGCAGGCCCTCGCCGGTGTTCGTGTAGAGCGCGTCGGCGATCACGACGAGCGTGTTCGACGCCTGCAGCCCGGGCAGCTGGATGCGGACGCCGTCGCTCACAGCTGCGACGTCGAGCTCGGCGCCGTTGAGCTTGACCGAGTGCACGGTCTTGGTGATGAAGTCGATGAAGGTCGAGGCGCCCGGGGTCGCCGAGAACGTCACCTTCGTCTCGCTGCGGAACACCTCGGGACCGGTCGTGAGGTCGAGCTTGACCTCGTAGGAGTGGGTCTGAACGACCGCCTTTCGTTCGGCGGCCTCGATTCGCGTGAGGTTCTCTCCAGGCATAGGAACAACCCTACGGACTAGAACAGAGGCATGACTGACGTTGCGCGCACCGCGGTGGATTTCTGGTTCGACCCCTCGTGCCCCTGGGCGTGGATGACTTCGCGCTGGGTCGACGAGGTGAGCACGGCGCGTGACCTCGACGTGACGTGGCACATCATGAGCCTCGCGATCCTGAACGAGGACAAGGACGTCTCAGACAGCTACCGCGCGAATTTCCCACGCCTGATGCGCTATGCCCGGCTGGTGGCCGCCGTCGAGCAGCGCGAGGGCCAGGCATCCGTCAAGCCGCTCTATGACGCTCTCGGCACCCGCATCCACCCGGGCGGCTCGAAGGACGCCGACGCGGTGATCGCCGACGCGCTCGCCGAGGTGGGGCTTCCCGCCGACTACGCCCGCTACGCCGACAGTGACGAGTACGACGCCGAGCTGCGCGCGAGCCATGACGACGGCATCGAGCGAGTCGGGCAGGAGGTCGGCACCCCGATCATCGCGGTGAACGGCACCGCATTCTTCGGACCCGTGATCTCGCCGACGCCGCGCGGCGAGCAGGCGCTGACGCTGTGGGACGGCATCGTCGCGGCCGCGTCCTACGACGGCTTCTTCGAGCTCAAGCGCACGCGCACCAGGGGACCGCAGTTCGACTAGCGGAGTCGGCGGCGTGTACGGCGACTCCGCGTGCGTGCCGGGCGGGGACCGGCACGCCAGTACACACTGACCTCGGTCTCAGGTACGACGGATGCCTGCGCCAAGACCCGCCTCGCGGGCGATGTGCGCAGTGTCCGTCGCCGGAACCATGGAGAGCATGCAGACCCTCATCGAGGCCCGCAGCCTTTTCAAGGACTTCGGACCCACCCGTGCACTGCGCGGCGTCGACCTCACCGTCTCGGCCGGCGAATCCGTCGCCATCATGGGCCCGTCGGGCAGCGGAAAGACCACGCTGCTGCACAGCGTCGCCGGCATCGAGACGCCGGACGCCGGGCAGGTGCTGCTGCATCGCCTGGGCACCACCGTCGACGTCGCCGCCCTCTCCGACCGCCGCCGCAGCGAGCTGCGCCGCACGGCGTTCGGCTTCGTGTTCCAGCAGGGCCTGCTGCTTCCGGAGCTCACGGCGGCCGAGAACGTGGCGCTTCCCCTGCTGCTCCTCGGCACTGCGCGGGCGGATGCCGAGTTCGAGGCCGCCCGCCTGCTCGACCTCCTCGGCATCGGCGACAAAGCGCAGTCGCGCATCGGCGAGCTCTCCGGTGGCCAGCAGCAGCGCGTCGCGATCGCTCGGGCCCAGGCCGCGCAGCCCGAGGTGGTCTTCGCCGATGAGCCGACCGGCGCCCTCGACTCCGTGACCTCGGCAGAGGTCATGGCGGCGCTGCTCGCCTCGACGGTCGGGTCGGGGCGAGCGCTCGTCGTCGTCACGCACGACGCCGGAGTCGCGGCCCGCTGCGACCGCACCCTGCACATGGCCGACGGCATGATGGTCGAGAGCACTGGCGTCGAGGCGGCGGCACGGGCGGGGGAGACGTCGTGAGGCTCCTCACCATCGCCCGCCTGTTCGCGCGGCGCGCGGGAGGCGACGCGGCCACGGTCGTTCTGCCTGCGACCGCCTTCGCCGTCGTGACGCTGTGCACCACCGTGGTCGCGGGCGGTGTGTCCGCCTTCTTCACCTTCGGCGGCGAGACCGCAGTCACGTACCGCATGCTCGCCCTGCTCGCGCTCGTCCTGCTCGTCGTCCCGCTCGCGTCGCTCGGCGGCGCGGCCGCACGGCTGGCCGCTCGACGCCGTGACGAACGGCTCTCGAGCCTCAGGCTGTTGGGCGCGTCCAGCGGCCTGGTCTCCGCGCTGACCGTGCTGGAATCCACCGCCATCGCCCTTCTCGGTGCTGTCGTCGGCGCCGTCGTCTCACTCGTGGCGCTGCCGCTGTTCGGGCTGCTGCACTTCGACGGCAGAGCGCTGGGCGGCGCCATCTGGCCGCCCGTCTGGGTGTTCTTCGCAGTCATCGGCGCGGTCGGGCTGCTCAGCGCGGTGAGTGCCGCCGTCGGCCTGCGCGGCGTCCTGCTCACCCCGCTAGGCGTGCGCACCCGCGCCGTCAGCGCGCAGGCGAAGTGGATCCGTGCGCTGGTGGCTGTCGGGGTGCTCGTCGCCGCGGTCGCGGTCTCGAGCTCGCTCAACGCACTCGCGTCGATCGGGGGTCTGGTCCTGGTGATCGCGGTCCTGCTCGGCGGCTTCGCGGCGGTGCTCGCGGTGCTCGGTCTCGTGGGGCCGTTCGTGCTGCGACTGTTCGCCCAGCGCTGGCTGAAGCGCGCGAACTCGCCCGCACGGCTGATCGCTGCGCGCACCGTGCTCGACGACACGAAGGCCGCGTGGCGCCAGGTCGGCGCGCTCTCGATGGTGAGCTTCGTCGGGGTCTTCACCGGCATCGGGGTGGCCTTCACGCAGACGATCGGCAACGAGGACGCCGCGACGCGGCTGCTTGCCGCCGACATCCGCACCGGTGTCGTGCTCACGCTCGCCATGTCGTTCGCGATGGTCGCCTGCGCGATCGGCGTGAACCAAGCTGCAGGCATCCTCGACCGCCGGGCGCTGTACGTGAGCCTCGACCGCATCGGGATGCCGGCCGCCGTGATGGACGCCGCTCGTCGCAGGGCCGTGCTCGCACCGCTGCTCGTCGTCACGATCGGCTCCGCCGTCGCGGCCGCCCTGGTCCTGTTCCCGCTCACGGGGTACACGCTGCTGCTGCAGCCGCTCGGCCTCGCGATCGTCGCGGGGTGCCTCGCGCTCGGCATCGGGCTCGTCTGGGCCGGCCTCGCGGCGACGCGCCCGGTGCTGCGCAGGGTGCTCGCCATGGGCATCCTCGACGCCGTCTGACGCCGATATTCTGGTCAGCATGCGCATCCACATCGCCACGGACCACGCCGGACTCGACCTCAGCCAGAAGATCCAAGCGCACCTGCGCGAACAGGGTCACGAGGTCGTCGACCACGGCCCCACGGCGTACGACGCGCTCGACGACTACCCCGCCTTCTGCATCAACGCCGCACATGCCGTGATCGTCGACCAGCAGGCGGGTGTGCACGCGCTCGGTGTCGTCTTCGGCGGCTCGGGGAACGGCGAGCAGATCGCCGCGAACAAGGTGAAGGGCATTCGCGCGGCGCTCGTCTGGAACGAGTCGACGGCGCTGCTCGCCCGCCAGCACAACGACGCGAACGTGATCTCCATCGGCGCGCGCCAGCACACCGAAGACGAGGCGATCCGCTTCATCGATCTGTTCGTCGCCGAGCCGTTCAGCGGGGAGGAGCGCCACGCGCGCCGTATCGCGCAACTCGCCGAGTACGAGGCGACCGGCGACATCGCCGGCAAGGGCGTCGATCACTGATGCCGGTGTCGTTCGATGCCTGAGGGTCACTCCGTCCACCGCATCGCCCGGCAGTTCGCCCGCAACTTCGTCGGGCACCGGGTAGCCGTCTCGAGCCCGCAGGGCCGCTTCGCCGCCGGGGCGAAGATGCTCGACGGAGCCACCATGTCGCGCGCGACCGCTGTCGGCAAGCAGATGTTCCTCGAGTTCGACAACGGCCTCTGGCTGCGCGTTCACCTCGGCCTGTACGGCGCATGGGATTTCGCAGGCGAGATCACGACGGATGCCACGATCAGGTCCGCAGGCGGCCGGATGGGCCGGACGAACCAGCGCGGCACTGACCTTCCCGACGACACCGAGCTCGAGACCGACCGCGACTACCTCGACGACGCCGCGGGCGAAGACTCGGTGCGGTCCATCGGCGCCCCGCGCAAGGCTCGGCTGCACATGGCAGAGTCCGAGAAGGAGAACGACGACGCGGACTTCGACTTCCCCCCGCCGCCCGTCGGCGCGGTGCGCGTGCGCCTGCTCACCGATACCGCCTGCGCCGATCTGCGCGGGCCGACCGCGTGCGAGGCGATCACGGCGTTCGAGGTGCAGCAGGTGATCGACCGGCTCGGCCCCGACCCGCTGAACGACGACTCGCAGGCCGCCGAAGACCGGGTCGTCGCCGGCATCCGCAAGTCGAACCAGCCGGTCGGCCAGCTGCTCATGGACCAGTCGGTCGTGAGCGGCATCGGCAACGTCTACCGCGCGGAGATGCTGTTCCGCGCGCGCCTCGACCCGTTCACCCCGGGAAAGAAAGTGCCCGAGGAGACCGCGAGGGCACTCTGGCGCGACTGGGTTCACCTGCTCGACATCGGCGTGCGCACCGGCCAGATGATGACGATGGACGGCTTGACCGGCGAGGCCTATCGCCGCGCGATGGCGAAGCGCGATGATCGCCACTGGGTCTACCACCGCGCCGGCGAGCCGTGCCGGGTGTGCGGCACGCCGATCGCGATGACCGAGCTGGCGAACCGCAAGCTCTACTGGTGCCCGACCGACCAGAAGTGAGGCATCCGATGACATTGACGTTCAGCGGCGCGCGACTCATCGACGGCCGCATCGTCGACGTCACCGTGTCGGGCGGGACCATCACCGCGGTCACGCCGGCCGGCGAGCTGCCGACGGTGGGCGAGCACGTCGAGCTCGACGGCCACGTGCTGATCCCCGGCCTGTGGGACCGGCACACGCATTTCGCGCAGTGGGCGCAGTCCGCCAGGCGGGTTCAGCTCGGCGACGCGGGTTCCGCGGCGGATGCCGCGGCCGTGCTCGCCGCGCACGCCGAGACGCACCCCGACGGCGACCTCGTCGGGGTCGGCTTCCGCGACGCCCTGTGGCCCGACGCGCCGCACTTCGCGCTGCTCGACGAGGCGCTGGGGGACGACGCGGACCCGGAGCGTCGCGTCGTCGCCGTGAGCGCCGACCTGCACACGGTGTGGCTGAACTCGGCCGCGCTCAAGGCGCACGGCTTCTACGAGCACCCGAGCGGGGTGCTGCGCGAGCAGGACGCGTTCGCCGTGATCGACGCCCTTGACGACGTACCGGAGGCGACTGTCGACGGCTGGGCCCACGAGGCGGCCGAGGCGGCCGCGGCCCGCGGCGTCGTCGGAATCGTCGACTTCGAGCTGGGCTTCGCCCCCGACGCGTGGCGCCGCCGCTTCGCCGCCGGGTTCGACGAGCTGCGGGTCGAGGCCGCGTTCTACCCGGAGCGGCTCGCCGACGTGCTCGCGCTCGGTCTCGGCGGGGGAGCGCAGCTCGACGCGAGCGGCCTGCTCACCCTCGGCCCGCTCAAGGTGATCACCGACGGCTCGCTCAACACACGCACCGCGTACCTGCGCGAGCCATACGCAAGCGACGTCGGCGCTGACGAGCGCGGGCTGCTCACGGTGCCGCCCGACGAGCTCATCGAGCTGCTGCGCCAAGCGGTGCGCGCCGACCTGCAGGCGGCGGTGCACGCGATCGGCGACCGAGCCGTCTCGCACGCCCTCGACGCGTTCGCTCTCGCCGGAGCACGCGGCTCGGTCGAGCACGCGCAGCTCGTCCACCCGGAGGACCTGTCGCGCTTCGCCGAGCTCGGCGTCACCGCGAGCGTGCAGCCCGAGCACGCGATGGACGACCGCGATGTCGCCGAGCGGTACTGGGGCGCGCGCTCGCGGCGCGCGTTCCCCCTGCGCAGCCTGCTCGAGAGCGGGGCAACGCTCGCCTTCGGCTCCGACGCCCCCGTTGCGCCGCTCGACCCGTGGCTCGCGATCGCGTCCGCCGTCTTCCGCACCCGCGGTGACCGCGCGGCCTGGCACGCAGAGCAATGCGTGACGGTGCAGCAGGCGGTGCAGGCATCCGTTCGCTCATCGATCGCCGTCGGCCAGCCCGCCGATCTCGTCGTGCTGGGCGCGGACCCGCTGGGCGCCGAGGTGGCGGAGCTACGCAGCCAGCCGGTCGTCGCGACGATGGTCGCCGGCCGGTTCAGCTACGACGCGATCCGCTGAGCGGCGCAGCAGGATGCCCGGCAGCCTGCTCGCCGCCCAGAACAGCAGCGCGACCACGGTCGCGATGACGACGATCGCGCCGCAGTAGACGGCGACACTGCCGTAGCCGGTCGCCGGGTCCATGAACGGGTACGGCACCCAGCCGTCGCTCGCGCCGCGGATCAGCGTGACCGAGAGCCACGCGACCGCGTACGCGTAGATCACCCAGAGCCTGGAGAGGCGCAGCGGCGCGCGATCGCCGACGAGCAGCCAGTCGAGCAGGCAGTAGGCGGGAACGACGGCGTGCACGACGTCGTTCGTCCACGGGATGGGGACCGGCGTCACCGCGGCGAGCAAGGTCCAGAACACCGTCCCGACGATGAAGATGTAGGTGGTGACGGCGGCGCGCGCATACTCGATCCACCGCACGCGGCGGCCGCGCAGCAGCGCGATGCCGGCGAAGGTCAGCACGAATCCGGCAGCCAGATTGTTCTGGTTGGTGAAGTAGCCGAACCAGTCCCACGGCCACACCGAGACGCCGCGGCGCGCGTCGTTGACGAACGAGGTGCTCAGGGCGGCGAGCATGAGCGCGCTGACGGCGAATCGCAACGCTGCGATGGCGTACTTCACGGGGGCGAGCGTAGCCCGGCTACGCCCATGCCGTATGCTTGACAGGCTGCCTTCCGGCGGCGAAGAACACCTTCCGGGGGTGTAGCTCAATGGTAGAGCCTCAGTCTTCCAAACTGATTACGCGGGTTCGATTCCCGTCGCCCCCTCGCGGTACAACCGTGCGGATCGCATGCATCCGGGGCGTAGCTCAGCTTGGCTAGAGCGCCCGCTTTGGGGGCGGGAAGTCGCAGGTTCGAATCCTGTCGCCCCGACCACTGCCGCTTGAACGTCCACCATCTAGGAGAACCACCAGTGCCCACCACTGTCGAACAGCTGAGCCCGACGCGCGTCAAGCTCACCACCACGGTCTCGCCGGAGCAGCTGAAGCCCAGCATCACCCACGCCTACGAGCACATCGCGGCCGACGTCACCATCCCCGGCTTCCGCAAGGGCAAGGTGCCCCCCGCGATCATCGACACCCGGGTCGGCAAGGGAGCCGTCCTCGAGCACGCGATCAATGACTCGCTCGACGGCGCCTACCGCGAGGCCGTCACCGAGACCAAGGTGCGCCCCCTCGGCCGCCCGGAGGCCGACGTCGTGACCGTGCCCGACGTGAACACCTTCGCGGGCGACCTCGTCGTCACCTTCGAGGTCGACGTCCGCCCCGCGATCAGCGTGCCGGACTACGACAAGGTCGCCGTCACCGTCGAGACGTCCGAGATCACGGACGCCGACGTGGAGGAGGAGCTCCACCGCCTGCGCAGCCGCTTCGGCACGCTCGTGACCGTCGACCGCCCCGCGAAGTCCGGCGACTTCGTGCAGATCGACCTCGAGGCGAAGATCGGCGACGAGGTCGTCGACAGCGCCGAGAACATCTCCTACGAGCTCGGCTCCGGCGATCTGCTCGACGGCCTCGATGACGCGCTCGAGTCGCTCACGGCCGGCGAGGACACGACCTTCACGTCGAACCTGCTCGGTGGCGACCACGAGGGCGAGGAGGCCGAGATCTCGGTCACCGTCAACTCCGTCAAGGAGCGCGAGCTGCCCGAGGCCGACGACGACTTCGCTCAGATCTCGAGCGAGTACGACACCATCGCCGAGCTGCGCGAGGGCCTCAAGTCCGAGGCTGCGAAGTCGAAGGCCTTCGCCCAGGGCAACGAGGCGCGCACCAAGCTCGTCGACCTGCTCCTCGAGCAGGCCGAGATCCCAGTCCCTGAGGGCGTCATCGAAGACGAGGTGCACCGCCACCTCGAGGCCGAGAGCCGCCTCGAAGACGACGTGCACCGCGCCGAGGTGAAGGAGGCGAGCGAGAAGGCCCTGCGCACGCAGATCCTCTTCGACGAGATCGCCGAGTCCGAGAAGGTCACGGTCAGCCAGAACGAGCTCACGTCGTACCTCGTGCAGGCCTCCGCCCAGTACGGCATGGACCCGAACGAGTTCATCAAGGTCCTGGCCGACAACGGCCAGATCCCGCAGATGGTCGGCGAGGTCGCCCGCAGCAAGGCGATCTCGCTCGTCCTCGGCAAGGCCGTCGTCACGGACGAGGCCGGCAACCCGGTCGACCTGAGCGAGTTCGCGGTCGTCGACAACCCCGAGGACGACTCCGACATCATCCTCGAGGCCGAGCCGCAGCCGACCGAGGAAGAGGCCGTCGAGAGCGCAGCCGAGGCCATCGCCGAGGCGAACAGGCCGGCGAAGAAGAGCAAGAAGAAGGCCGCCTCCGAGGAGGAGTAGGCGAGTACGCGATACGGATGCCGGGCGCCACGTGCCCCGGCATCCGTTGTCGTTAATCGACACTGCACCGTCTGAGCGCCACGCACATGCGCCGTGGGCGAACAGTCCCGGTCCCGTGCGTTGCCCCCCGATAGATTCGATGCAGCTACTCACTGAAACGGAGCATCACACATGGCCGAAGCGACACTGCCCAACAGTGTTTTCGATCGACTGCTGAAGGACCGGATCGTCTGGCTCGGCGAAGAGGTGCGGGACGACAACGCCAACGAGATCGCCGCGAAGCTCCTCCTCCTCGCCGCCGAGGACCCCAAGAAGGACATCTACCTCTACATCAACTCGCCCGGTGGCTCGATCACGGCCGGCATGGCGATCTACGACACCATGCAGTTCGTCCCCAACGACATCGTGACCGTCGGCATCGGCATGGCCGCGTCGATGGGCCAGCTGCTGCTCACCGCGGGCACCAAGGGCAAGCGGTACATCACGCCGAACGCGCGCGTGCTGCTGCACCAGCCGCACGGCGGCTTCGGCGGCACCGCGAGCGACATCCAGACCCAGGCCGCGCTGATCATGGACATGAAGAAGCGGCTGGCCGAGATCACCGCCGCTCAGACCGGGAAGTCGGTCGAGCAGGTCACCGCCGACGGCGACCGCGACCACTGGTTCAACGCCGAGGAGGCGCTCGCGTACGGCTTCGTGGACCACATCCGCGAGAGCGCGGTCGACGTGTCCGGCGGCGGCGGCACGGACCCTCAGGCGTAGGCGAGAAGCAGAGACGAGGAACTGACTGATGGAGACCCCCACTTTCATGGCAGGCGGCACCGGGCTGCAGATGCCGAGCTCGCGCTACATCCTGCCGAGCTTCGAAGAGCGCACGGCGTACGGCTACAAGCGCCAGGACCCCTACGCGAAGCTGTTCGAGGACCGCATCATCTTCCTGGGCGTCCAGGTCGACGACGCGAGCGCCGACGACATCATGGCGCAGCTGCTGGTGCTCGAGAGCCAGGATCCCGACCGCGACATCGTGATGTACATCAACTCGCCTGGTGGCTCGTTCACGGCGATGACGGCGATCTACGACACGATGCAGTACATCCGCCCGCAGATCCAGACGGTCGTGCTCGGCCAGGCCGCGTCGGCCGCCGCGGTCCTGACCGCCGCGGGCACGCCGGGCAAGCGCCTCGCGCTGCCGAACGCGCGCATCCTGATCCACCAGCCCGCCGTCGGCGAGGCCGGTCGAGGTCAGGCCTCCGACATCGAGATCCAGGCGAACGAGATCATGCGCATGCGCACCTGGCTGGAGGAGACGCTGGCGAGGCACTCGAACCGCACCCAGGAAGAGGTCAACAAGGACATCGACCGCGACAAGATCCTGTCGGCGGCCGAGGCCCTGGAGTACGGCCTCATCGACCAGGTGCTGACGAGCCGCAAGACGATTCAGGCCGCCCTGGCCAAGTAGTCAGGACCGACGGGTAACACTCAGGGGCCGACATCGCGCAGATACCTGCCGATGTCGGCCCCTCGCGTTAGGCTCAACCCAGGCACCCCGCCACCCGCGACGGGGCTGTGCTTTCGACAGGAGATGGAATGGCACGCATCGGAGAGAGCGCCGATCTGCTCAAGTGCTCGTTCTGCGGCAAGAGCCAGAAGCAGGTCGTGCAGTTGATCGCCGGCCCCGGCGTGTACATCTGCGACGAATGCGTCGAACTGTGCAACGAGATCATCGAAGAGCGCATGGCGGATGCCGAGGCGGGAAGCTCGGGCGAGTTCGAGCTTCCTAAGCCGAAAGAGATCTACTCCTTCCTCGAGGAGTACGTGATCGGCCAAGACGCGGCGAAGAAGGCGCTGGCGGTCGCCGTCTACAACCACTACAAGCGGGTGCGCGCCCGCAACGCGATCGGCCCAGCCGACGTCAAGGCCGACGAGATCGAGATCGCGAAGTCGAACATCCTTCTGATCGGTCCGACGGGGTGCGGCAAGACCTACCTCGCGCAGACGCTCGCCAAGCGGCTGAACGTGCCGTTCGCGGTGGCCGATGCGACGGCCCTGACCGAGGCGGGCTATGTCGGCGAAGACGTCGAGAACATCCTGCTGAAGCTGATCCAGGCGGCCGACTACGACGTCAAGCGGGCAGAGACCGGCATCATCTACATCGACGAGGTCGACAAGATCGCGCGCAAAGCCGAGAACCCGTCGATCACACGCGATGTCTCCGGCGAGGGCGTGCAGCAGGCGCTGCTTAAGATCCTCGAGGGTACCGTCGCCTCGGTCCCGCCGCAGGGCGGCCGCAAGCATCCGCACCAGGAGTTCATCCAGATCGACACGACGAACGTGCTGTTCATCGTCGCCGGCGCTTTCGCCGGGCTGGAAGAGATCATCTCGGCCCGCGCGGGCAAGAAGGGCATCGGTTTCGGCGCTCCGCTGCATGTCAAGGGCGACGACCTCAATCTGTTCAGTGAGGTCCTCCCGGAAGACCTGCACAAGTTCGGCCTGATCCCCGAGTTCATCGGTCGCCTGCCCGTCGTGACGACGGTGACGCCGCTCGACCGCGAGGCGCTCATCCAGATCCTCACCGTTCCGAAGAACGCGCTCGTCAAGCAGTACCAGCGCATGTTCGAGCTCGACGGTGTCGAGCTGGCTTTCGAGACGGGCGCCCTCGAGTCGATCGCCGATCTTGCCGTGCTGCGCCAGACGGGTGCCCGCGGTCTGCGCGCCATCATGGAAGAGGTGCTCGGCCCGGTCATGTTCGAGGTGCCGTCGACCGACGAGGTCGCGCGGGTCGTCATCACGCGCGAATCGGTCGAGTCCAATGCGGCGCCCACGATCGTCCCCGTGCGGGCTTCGCGCCGCGAGGAGAAGTCCGCCTGACCCTCAGCGCCAGGCGCCGCGTTGCGGCCGATCGACCGATGGTCGTGTGTTGGATTCCCGATGCTGCGGCGCTCTACCTGTTCGGCGGCCCGGCTCCGCGTTGGCCGTTCGACGTCGCGCAGCTGAGTGCTTCCGAATCCCGGGCGGGCCACACTGCCTGGGTCCTCGTCGAAGACGACGTGTTGGTCGGGCAGTTCGAACTCACGGTGACCGGCGACGACGCCTGGCTGAGCCGCGTGATCCTGGATCCCGCGCAGCGGGGGCGAGACCTCGCCCATGTGCTGGTCGCGTCGGCGCTCGATCAGGCCAGGGCGCAGGGCGCTTCACGTGTCGGTCTGCACGTGATCGTCGGCAATCATCCGGCGATCCGCAGCTATGCCGCCGCTGGATTCGCCGCGGTCGACGGGGCCGAGCGTCCAGACGTCGTCGCGATGCGCGTCGACCTCCAGAGCTGACCATCGGCATACCTTCGCCGCATTTCGATGAGGGCACCATTTTTCGCGCCATGCCACCATTGGCGCCCGCCCCCCACCAATGGTGGCGAGAGCTCAAGAAATGGTGCCCTGGTCGAAGTGCGCGTGAGGTGACGCGTCGGCCCTGCGCGCTGGGCGCCGCTGCTAGTCGAGGAGGCCGCGGCGCTTCAGCAGCGGGGCGAGCTCGGCCCTGCGGCCACGGAAGTCGACGTAGGCCTCGATCGGGTCCTTCGTGCCGCCGACGCCGAGCAGGCGGGCACGGAAGCGGGAGCCGTTCTCGCGGGTGAGGCCGCCGTTCTCCTTGAACCACTCGACGGTGTCGGCGTCCAGCACCTCGCTCCAGATGTAGGAGTAGTACTGGGCGTCGTAGCCGCCCGAGAAGGTGTGGGCGAAGTACGAGCTCTGATAGCGCGGCGGAACGGGCGCGAAGTCGAGGCCGACAGCCGCCAGGGCGGATGCTTCGAAGGCGGCCACGTCTGTCACGGCCTCCGCCTGCTCCGGGCTGAGCACATGCCACGCCTGGTCGAGCAGCGCCGCCCCGAGGTACTCGCTGGTCGAGAATCCTTCGTTGAACGTCTCCGAGGCGGTGATGCGGTCGACGATGTCCTGTGGGATCGGCTCGCCCGTCTCGTGGTGCTTGGCGTAGTTCGCGAGCACCTCGGGCCACAGCATCCACATCTCGTTGACCTGCGACGGGAACTCGACGAAGTCGCGGTGCACGCTCGTGCCGGAGAACCGCGGGTAGACGGAGTGGCCGAAGAGGCCGTGCAGCGCGTGCCCGAACTCGTGGAACAGTGTGTGCACCTCGTCGAAGGTGAGCAGGGTCGGCTCACCCGCAGCGGGCTTCGGCACGTTGTGGTTGTTGACGACGACGGTGGTGGGCTCGTCGAGCAACTCCGACTGGTCGACGAGGCTGTTCATCCAGGCGCCGCCGCGCTTGGAGTCGCGCGTGTACAGGTCGTAGAGGAACAGGCCGAGCTTCGAACCGTCCTCGTCGAACACCTCGAAGACGCGCACATCGGGGTGGTAGCCCGCGAGGTCGGCCCGCTCGGCGAAGGTGATGCCGTAGAGCTTCGTCGCCGCGAAGAAGACGCCGTCGTGCAGCACGCGCTCGGCCTCGAAGTACGGTCGTAACGCCGTCGTGTCGACGTCGTACTCGGCGACCCGCACTTTCTCGGTCCAGTAGTCCCAGTCGGCTGCGCCGACGGGGGAGCCGGCCGTCGCCTCAAGCGACGCGTGCTCGCGGCGCGCATTGCGCCCCGCGGCCGGCGCGAGCGTGCCGAGCATCTCCGCCACATTGGCGGCGCTGCCCGCGGTCTGACCAGCCGTGACGAAGTCGGCGTGGCTCGCGAAGCCGAGCAGTCGGGCACGCTGCGCGCGCAGGCTGACGAGCTCGAGCACGAGCGGCCGGTTGTCGTTGGCGCCTTCGCGCGCACCACGTGAGCGTGAAGCGGTCATGATGCGGTGGCGCACGTCGGTGCGGCTCAGCGACGAGAGCCACGGATGCCCGGTCGGAAGCACAAGGGTGACGAGGTACTTCCCCTCCAGCCCGCGCTCTTTCGCCGCCTCGGCGGCGGCCGACAGCTCGCCGTCCCCGAGGCCGTCGAGCTCGGTCGCGTCGTCGAACACCACGGCGAGCTCGTTGGTGTCGGCGAGCAGCTGCTTCTCGAACTTCGCCTGCAGGCCCGAGATGCGCTGGTTCAACTGCGACAACTGCGCCTTCGCCTCCTCGTCGAGCCCAGCGCCTGCGAGCGTGAGGTCGGTGAAGTAGCGCTCGACGAGGTAGCGCGACTCGGCGGTGAGGTCGTCGCGGGCGTCCAGACCGTCGCGCACGGCCCGGATGCGCGCATACAGCGCCGCATTGAGGTTGATCGCGTCCTCGTGCGCGGCCATGCGCGGTGCGAGTCGCTCATCCAGCGCGTTGGTCGCGTCCGTCGAGTCGGCCGACGACTTGTTGTAGAACACAGCGGCCACGCGGCGCAGCGTGCGCCCCGCGCGCTCCAGTGCGACCAGGGTGTTCTCGAACGTCGGTGCGTCGGGGTTCGCGGTGATCTGCTCGATCTCGGCAAGATGCTCGGCGAAGGCCGCCTCGAAGGCCGGCTCGTAGTGCTCGTCGGCGATGAACGCGAACGGCGGCAGCCGGTACTCAAGAGTGCTGGGCGAGAGGAGCGGGTTCGAGGCATCCGACATATCGCCACCCTATCGAGCGCCCGCGCACACAAGCAAAGAATGCGTTGCAAATGTTTACTTGCAAAGGATGCTTTGCACCTCTAGCCTGGGAAACATGGCACATCTTCCGCATCGCGAACTCGACGTCGCCGCCATGAAGGGGCTGTCGCACCCGCTGCGGGTGCAGCTGTTCGACAAGCTCAGCGAACTCGGCCCCATGACGGCGAGCCAGCTCGCCGAACTGCTCGGCGAGTCGAGCGGCGCGACGAGCTATCACCTGCGCCAGCTCGCCAGGCACGGTCTCGTCCGCGAGGTCGAGGGGCGCGGAACGGCCCGCGAGCGCTGGTGGGAGAGAGTGCCCGTCGCGGTCACGATCACCGATCGCGGCCCGAACGACACCCCGGCAGGCCGCCAGCTCGCCGAAGACCTGTCGCGCAGGCAGATCGACGTCGAGTCGCAGAACGCCCGCGACTTCGTCCGCTACGCGCGCGATCGTCTGCCCGCGCGCTGGAGCGAGGTGAACGACTTCTCGCTGAGCAATCAGCACCTGCCGCCCGAGGTGCTCGAAGAGCTGATCAGCCGCTACCACGACCTGCTCCAAGAGGTCGTCGGCCCCTACCGCGGCAAGCAACTCCCGGGCACCCGCCCCGTCCAGATCCAGTTCAACGCCTTCGCCCTCATCGGGGGAGAGGAAGTGACGGAATGACCGCCATCTCGGTGCGCGCCGCGCACACCAGTCCCTTCGACCGGCTGCTCGTGCGGCTCGGCCTCGCTCTCGTCCATCTCGGCCGCGCCCGCGCGACCCGATACGAGCGGATGCTGCGTCGGGAACGCGCGTTGCTCGCGGCCGAACGCCGCCGTGCCGGCTATGAGCGCGAGCTGCTCGAGGTCATCGGCCCACGCCGCTGACGATCACTCGGCGCGCACCTCGAAGTCGTTGGAGGTGATCGTGGCGGTGTCCGTCTCGGCGTTGTAGCGGACGACTGTGCCGTCGTCGAGCTCGACCACCGGCTTTCGCTCGAGCCAGGTCAGCGTCCATCGCCAGGTTGAGGCGTCGACGCCGTCAGCGGCCAGCTCGTCTTCCACGGCCTTCACCGCGGCGACGACCACATCGGGAAGCGATGCGGGCGCCTCGGCGCCGATGGGCCAGCGAGTGCCGAGTCTCATCAGAAGACGCAGCGCATCATGCGGGCTGCGCGGCGGTCTGGAGCTCGAAGTACGCCGACGAGCTCGCTTCGCCGCCGGCATCCGTCAACACAGCAGGCAGTGACTCACCGTCTGCCTGCGTCCAGCGGATCACGGTCGCGCCGTGGGCCGCCGCGGCCTCGCGCACTGCACCGAACAGCTCCTGCGCGACCGAGTCGTCGCCGGAGTGGATCGCGTCGACGAAGTACCCGGTCTCGCCGAGCAACGGGCGCGGGAACGCGTGGAAATGCACGAACCCTGCGACCTCGCCCGATTCGTCGAGCGCGACGAGCGCGGACTCGGGGTGGCCGGGGTCTGAGAGCCAGGTCCACAACTGCAGAGCGCGCTGCTCGGTCAGGTCGACTCCGCGCTCAGAGGCATAACCCTCGTACAGGCTGAGCCAAGGGAAGAAGTCGCTGTCGCGCGCTTCCCGGATCGTAACGGTCATTGCACCCCTCCTGCGGTGACCATAGCGCGATTTGTGCTGATCAGGCCAGATCTCCGAGTTCCGCGTCCCTCGCCGAGATGTCGTCGGCGACGGCGTAGGTGACCGCCGAAATGCGTCCCACGGCCTTGAGATCGTCTTCCGCGAGTCGCAGCGCGGCCAGTTGCTCCTCGGTTCCCGTCAGCGTGATCGACACGATCGGGGTCTTCTGGGACACCTTCGCATCGGTCTTCGCCCGACGGATTCCGACGAGCGCAGCGCTTGCAGCGGCGAGCACGGACGGGCCTTCGCCGGCTACGGCGAGCTCCGCCGTCGTCGGCCACGTGGCGGTGTGCACCGAGCCTTCGTTGAACCAGCTCCACGTCTCCTCGGTGGCGAACGGGATCACCGGCGCGAACAGACGGATCAGCACACTGAGCGCGAGGCGCAGTGCGGCGACGGCGGACGCCTGCCCTGCTGCATCCCCCGCCCCATGCGCGCGCTCCTTGACGAGCTCGAGGTAGTCGTCGCAGAACGTCCAGAAGAACGACTCGCTGGTCTCGAGCGCACGGGCGTGGTCGTAGCTGTCGAAGGCCGCGGTCGCGTCGGCGACCACCTTGGCGAGCCCGCGCAGCATCGACCTGTCGACCTCGGCCGTGATCTCGGCGCCAGGCGTCGCCTCGAATCCGAGCACGAACTTGGCGGCGTTCAGCACCTTGATCGCGAGGCGGCGGCCGATCTTGATCTGCGTCGGGTTGTTCACGTCGAACGCGGCATCGGCGCCGAGGCGGCTCGACGCAGCCCAGTAGCGCGTGGCGTCGGAGCCGTGCTGGTCGAGGATCGCGGCCGGCGTGACCACGTTGCCCTTCGACTTCGACATCTTCTTGCGGTCGGGGTCGACGATGAAGCCGGAGATCGCGGCGTGGTGCCACGGCAGCGTGTCGTGCTGCTGGATCGAGCGCAGCAGCGTCGAGAACAGCCAGGTACGGATGATGTCCTGGCCCTGCGGGCGCAGGTCGAACGGGAAGAGCGCCTCGAACAGCTCGGGGTCGCGATCCCACCCGGCCGCGATCTGCGGGGTCAGCGACGAGGTCATCCAGGTGTCCATGATGTCGACCTCGCCGACGAATCCGCCCGCCTGCCCGCGCTGCGACTCGTCGAAGCCGGCCGGCGCGTCCGATGACGGGTCGACGGGCAGGGCGGATGCCTCGGGGAGAACAACCTGGTCGAACTGCGTCTCGCCGTTCTCGTCGACGCGGTACCAGACGGGCAGCGGCACGCCGAAGAAGCGCTGGCGCGAGATCAGCCAGTCGCCGGCGAGGCCGTTCACCCAGTTCTCGTAGCGGACGCGCATGAAGTCGGGATTCCAGTCGAGACCCTTCCCTGCCTCGAGCAGGCGGGCGCGCAGCCCCCCGTCCTTGCCGCCGTTCTTCACGTACCACTGGCGGGTCGAGACGATCTCGAGCGGGCGGTCGCCCTTCTCGAAGAACTTCACGGGGTGCTGGATGGGCTTGGGGTCGCCGATCAGCTCACCGGACTCGGTGAGCAGCTCCACGAGGGTCTTCTTCGCCGTGAACACCGTCGCGCCGGCGATCTTGGCGTAGGCCTCGCGCCCGGCATCGGTCGTGATCGCCTCGGGCGCGTCCGGGAGGATGCGGCCGTCGAATCCGATGATCGCGCGCGTCGGCAGCTGCAGCTCGCGCCACCAGGTCACGTCGGTGATGTCGCCGAAGGTGCAGACCATCGCGATGCCGGAGCCCTTGTCGGGCTGCGCGAGGTGATGCGCCACGACGGGCACCTCGACACCGAAGATCGGCGTGCGCACGGTCGTGCCGAACAGCGGCTTGAACCGCTCGTCGTCGGGGTGCGCCACGACCGCGACGCACGCGGCGAGCAGCTCGGGGCGGGTGGTCTCGATGAACACGTCGCCGTCGGGGCCGTGGAAGGCGAGCCGGTGGTAGGCGCCCGGCTGGTCGCGGTCCTCGAGCTCGGCCTGTGCGACGGCGGAGCGGAAGGTCACGTCCCACAGGGTGGGCGCCCAGTCCTGATAGGCCTCGCCGCGCTCCACGTTCTTCAGGAACGCGAGCTGCGAGGCGCGGATCGACTCCGGCCCGATCGTGCGGTACGTCTGCGCCCAGTCGACCGAGAGGCCGAGCTTGCGCCACAGCGCCTCGAACTGCTTCTCGTCCTCTTCGGTGAGGCGTTCGCACAGCTCGATGAAGTTGCGCCGCGAGACCGGCACCTGGTCGGCGGCCTTGCTCGACTTGTTGTCGCCGCCCTCGTACGGCGGGGTGAAGTCCGGCGTGTACGGCAGCGACGGGTCGCAGCGCACGCCGTAGTAGTTCTGGACGCGACGCTCGGTCGGCAGCCCGTTGTCGTCCCACCCGATCGGGTAGAAGACGGTCTTGCCCGTCATGCGCTGATAGCGCGCGATCACGTCGGTGTGCGTGTAGCTGAAGACGTGGCCGATATGCAGCGAGCCGGACGCGGTGGGCGGCGGCGTGTCGATCGAGTAGATCGCAGAGCGGTCGGATGCCTCGAGCGCGGCGGTGCGGTCGAAGGCGTACGTCCCGGCGGACTGCCAGGACTCACCCCACTTGGTTTCGAGACCCTCAAGGGCGGGCTTGTCAGGAATAGCAGTCATTTTCGGGCCTCGTTCGGATATATGCGGCACCGCGTCGAGGGTGCCTGAATGTGGGATGTGGCGACAGTCTACCGGTAGACTTTCCGCATCGACTTTGATCCGGCCATCACCGGGGAGTCTTCGGAAGAACACCACTGTGCCGGTAAGCGACATGGTGGTCAGTAGAACCGAACGGGTCGGGCCCGTCATCGCCTAGGAACGAGTGGCTCAGACATCCAGCTGGGCAATCGAGGTGGTACCGCGCGACGTGAGCCGCGTCCTCGTCTGAAGAAGACACACCGAGGAGCCCCGTTGCCGTACCCCAAGTCCGAAGAGCCGGAAGTCGTCCCGAGCCCGCGCTTCCCGGAGATCGAGCAGAAGGTGCTCGCGTTCTGGAAGCGCGACGAGACCTTCCACGCCTCGGTCGAGCAGCGCGAGGGCGCCGACGAGTGGGTGTTCTATGACGGCCCGCCGTTCGCCAACGGCCTGCCGCACTACGGCCACCTGCTGACCGGCTACGCCAAGGACCTGTTCCCGCGCTACCAGACCATGCGCGGCAAGCAGGTCAAGCGCGTCTTCGGCTGGGACACGCACGGCCTGCCCGCCGAGCTGGAGGCCGAGCGACAGCTCGGAATCAACGGCAAGGCCGACATCGAGGAGATGGGCCTCGCCGCGTTCAACCGCGCCGCGAAGGAATCCGTCCTGCGCTACACGGAGGAATGGCAGGCATACGTCACCCGCCAGGCGCGCTGGGTCGACTTCGACGGCGGCTACAAGACCCTCGACCTCACCTTCATGGAGAGCGTGCTGTGGGCGTTCAAGCAGCTGCACGACAAGGGCCTCGCCTACGAGGGCTACCGCGTGCTGCCGTACTGCTGGCGCGACGAGACGCCGCTGTCGAACCACGAGCTGCGCATGGACGACGACGTCTACAAGATGCGTCAGGACCAGACCGTGACGGTCACGTTCCCGCTCGTGGGCGAGAAGGCCGAGGCGCTGGGGCTCACGGCGGTGCGCGCCCTCGCGTGGACGACCACCCCGTGGACGCTGCCGACGAACCTCGCGCTCGCGGTCGGCCCCGACATCACCTACGCCGTCGTACCGGCGGGCCCCAACGGCGCAGCCGACACGCCGGAGGAAGCGGGGGAGTACCTGCTCGCGCTCGACCTCGTCGGCAATCACGCGAAGGACCTCGGCTACGACGACGCGGCGGCCGCGCTGGCATCCGTCTCCCGTCGCATCACGGGCGCGCAGCTCGCGGGCGTGCAGTACGACCGGCTCTGGGACTTCTACGCGGATGCCGAGGCGTGGGGCACCGAGAACGCGTGGCGCATCCTCGTCGACGACTACGTGACGACCGCCGACGGCACGGGCATCGTGCACCAGGCGCCTGCCTACGGCGAGGACGACCAGCGGGTCTGCGAGGCGAACGGGATCCCCGTCATCGTCTCCGTCGACGACGGCGGGAAGTTCCTTGCGAACATCGAGCCGGTGGCCGGGCTGCAGGTGTTCGACGCGAACAAGCCGCTCACGCAGCTGCTGCGCGCCGAGGGGCGCCTGCTGAGGCTCGCGAGCTACGAGCACTCGTACCCGCACTGCTGGCGGTGCCGGAATCCGCTGATCTACAAGGCGGTCTCGAGCTGGTTCGTGCGCGTCACGGAGTTCAAAGACCGTATGGTCGAGCTCAATCAGGAGATCACCTGGGTGCCCGAGAACGTCAAGGACGGCCAGTTCGGCAAGTGGCTCGAGGGTGCGCGCGACTGGTCGATCAGCCGCAACCGCTTCTGGGGCTCGCCGATCCCGGTGTGGAAATCCGATGACGCGAACTACCCGCGCATCGACGTGTATGGCTCGCTCGACGAGCTCGAGCGCGACTTCGGCGCACTGCCGCGCAATGCGGAGGGCCAGGTCGACCTGCACCGGCCGTACATCGACGAGCTGACCAGGCCGAACCCCGACGACCCGACCGGGCAGTCGAGCATGCGCCGCATCGCCGACGTCTTCGACGTCTGGTTCGACTCCGGCTCGATGCCGTTCGCGCAGGTGCACTACCCCTTCGAGAACCGCGAGTGGTTCGACGGCGTCGCCGGCGATGCCTCACGGCCGCGGCACAACCCGGCGGACTACATCGTCGAGTACATCGGGCAGACGCGTGGCTGGTTCTACGTGCAGCACGTGCTGGCGACGGCGATCTTCGACCGCCCCGCGTTCCGTTCGGCGCTCAGCCACGGCATCGTGCTCGGCTCAGACGGGCAGAAGATGTCGAAGAGCCTGCGCAACTACCCCGACGTGTCCGAAGTCTTCGATCGCGACGGCTCCGATGCCATGCGGTGGTTCCTGATGTCGTCGTCGGTGATCCGCGGCGGCAACCTCATCGTGACGGAGGAGGGCATCCGCTCGGGCGTGCGCGAGCTGCTGCTGCCGCTGTGGAGCTCGTACTACTTCTTCACGATCTACGCGAACGCGTCGGGCTACGAGGCGAGACGGCGCGCCGACTCGAGCAACGAGCTCGACCGGTACATCCTCGCCAAGCTGCGCGAGACCGTCGACACGGTCACCGAGCACCTCGACGACCTCGACAGCCCGTTCGCGGCCGCCGCCCTGCGCGACTTCGCCGACGTTCTCACCAACTGGTACGTGCGCCGCTCGCGCGACCGGTTCTGGGTCGGCGTGACCGAGGACGGCGAGAACGCCGAAGCGTTCGACACCCTGTTCACGGTGCTCGAGACCCTGTGCCGGCTCGCCGCGCCGCTGCTGCCCCTCGTCACGGAGCAGATCTGGCAGGGGCTCACCGGCGGCCGCAGCGTGCACCTCGAGGACTGGCCGGAGGCATCCGAGTTCGCCGCGGACCACGAGCTGGTCGCCGCGATGGACACGGTGCGCCAGATCGCCTCGACCGGCCTCGCACTGCGCAAGGCCAACGGCCTGCGCGTGCGGCTTCCGCTCGCGCAGCTCACGGTGGTGGTGCCGGATGCCGGCGTGCTCAGCGACTTCGAGGGAATCCTCCGCGACGAGCTGAACGTCAAGGCCGTCGCTCTCGTCGCGGAGACGCCCACGAGCGCCGACGACTACGGCATCACCCGCCGGCTGTCGGTCAACGCCCGAGCCGCAGGCCCGCGCCTCGGCAAGCAGGTGCAGGACGCGATCAGGGCAGCGCGCTCAGGCGACTGGTCGGAGGCAGACGGCGCCGTGGTCGCCGGCGGCATCGCGCTCGAGGCGGGAGAATACGAGCTCGTGCTCGAGGTCGCGCAGACGTCCGAGGATGCGTCGGAGGCGCTCGCACTGCTGCCCGGCGGCGGTTTCGTCCTGCTCGACACCCACGTCACGCCTGAGCTCGCGGCCGAGGGCACCGCCCGCGACCTCATCCGCAGCGTGCAGGACGCGCGCAAGGCAGCCGGGCTCGACGTGAGCGACCGCATCCGCCTGCGACTGACGCTCGAGACGGAATCCGCCCGCGCCGCGCGCACGCACGCCGAGCTCATCGCGGCAGAGACGCTCGCCGTCGACTATGCCGTGACCGAGGGCGAGCACGACATCACGGTCGAGAGGGTGCAGCTGTGAGCGACGATTCCCACCGCGCCGCCGCCGACGCGGCGTACGGAGAACTGCTGACCCGGGTCGGCGAGGCGAAGCCCGAGCGCCGCCTCGACGCGACCCGCCGTGCCGTCGAGGTGCTCGGCGACCCGCAGAAGGCGTATCCGATCATTCACATCACGGGCACGAACGGGAAGACCTCGACAAGCCGGATCGCCGAGAGCATCCTGCGCGCCTACGGGCTGCGAACCGGTCTGCTGACCAGCCCGCACCTCGAGCGCTTCAACGAACGCATCCTCATCGACGGCCAGCCGATCGCCGATGAGGCGCTTGCCCGCAACTGGGACGAGATCAGGCCGTATCTCGAACTGGTGGACGCCGAGCTCGAGGCATCCGGCCGCCCTCGCCTCACCTTCTTCGAAGCGGTCACCGCGCTGGGCTTCGCCTGCTTCGCCGACGCACCCGTCGATGTCGCGGTGGTCGAGGTCGGCATGGGCGGCGAGTGGGACTCGACGAACGTCGGCGACGGCACCGTCGCCGTGTTCACACCCATCTCGCTCGACCACCAGGCGGCGCTCGGCAGCACCATCGCCGAGATTGCGCGGACCAAGGCGGGCATCATCAAGGACGGCGCGACCGTCGTGACAGCACGACAGACCCCGGAGGCGATGCGCGAGATCCAGGCCGCGGCGAGTCGGCACGGCGCATCCGTCATCGCGCAGCCCTCCGAATTCGACGTGACCGCCACCTCCGTCGCTGTGGGCGGCCAGCTCGTCGACGTGCGCGGCGTGGCGGGCGCGTATGACGGCCTCACCCTGCCGCTCTACGGCGATCACCAGGCCCAGAACGCGGCCGTCGCGATCGCGGCGGTCGAGGCGTTCATCGGCGGCGGCGCGCACGCGCTGACCCACGAGCTCGTCGAAGAAGGCATCGCAGCCGCCTCGTCGCCCGGCCGATTGCAGCTGATCGGCACCGAGCCGACCGTGATCGTGGATGCCGCGCACAACCCGGCCGGCGCCGCGACCCTGCGCGCCGCACTCGATCGGTTCTTCGACTTCGACGAGGTCGCCGTGGTGCTCGGCATCCTGAAGGACAAGGACGCGCACGGCATCATCGACGAGCTCGCCCAGGCGGCGTCGCTGCTCATCGTGACCCAGTCGCACTCCGAGCGGGCGCGCCCCGCCGAGGACCTCGCAGAGGACATCTATGAGTGGACCCAGGAGCATGTGGAAGAGGTCGACGACCTCGGCGAAGCCATCGAGGCCGCTCGCGCGTGGGCTCTGAAGGGCGAGAAGCGCGCGGTCGTCGTGACCGGCTCGATCACCCTCGTCGGCGAGGCGATGACGTTGGCAGAGCAGCGTGGCTGGCGCTCAGCGCGGACGGATGAGCTCGAATGAGCGCCGACGCGCCCGCGCCCCGCACGCGGCGCACGCGGAGCCTGCGCGAATCCGTCGGCTCGATCGTGCTCGGATTCGAGCTGATCGTGCTGTTCCTCGGCACCCTCGTCGCGTGGGGTCTGCATGCCGCCCCCGCAGGCGTCGTCATCGGCGGCGGCGGTGCGCTCATCGTGCTCGCAGTCTTCGCGATCCTCACCCTGCGCTACCGCAGCGGCACCTGGCTCGGCTTCGCCGTGCAGATCCTCGCGATCGTCGCCGGCATCTGGGTGCACATGATGTTCATCGTCGGCGCGCTCTTCCTCGCCATCTGGATCTACGCGATGTACTCGGCGGACAAGGCCGAGCGCGTCAAAGCCACCCAGCAACCCAACGGAACGGAGAACCCGCTGTGACCACCTCTGTCGAAGAGACTCTCGTCCTCATCAAGCCCGACGGCGTCGCCCGCAGCCTCACCGGCGAGATCCTGCGCCGCATCGAGGCGAAGGGCTACCAGCTCGTCGACATCCGCCTCGTCGAAGCCGAGCTGGAGCTGCTCGCGCAGCACTATGCCGAGCACCAGGGCAAGCCGTTCTACGAGCCGCTGCTGGAGTTCATGCAGTCCGGGCCGATCGTCGCCGTCCGCGTCGCCGGTCAGCGGGTCATCGAGGGCTTCCGCTCGCTCGCGGGCGCGACCGATCCGACGACCGCTGCGCCCGGAACGATCCGCGGCGACCTCGGGCGCGACTGGGGTCTGAAGGTGCAGCAGAACCTGGTGCACGGGTCCGACTCCCCGGAGTCCGCCGCGCGCGAGCTCGCACTCTGGTTCGCCTGACGCGCCGGTCCCCGCCCGGCGCACCGCAGGCGAACTAGAGATCGATGCCTGCGCTGCGCGCGTCTGCCGCGGTGTCGATGTCGCCGATGACGGCGGGGGCGACCGGATGCCTCGCGAGCCGCAGGCCGCCGACCAGCGCCTTCATTGAGGCACCGGCCGGATCGCCGAGACCGGCCAGCCGCCGGCGCAGGGAATCGACACGGCAGATGCCGCAGAGCCACTGCGGGCGAGCGTCGGGGCCTGCGAACGGAGCATCTTCCCGAACCCATTGCGCCCCGACTCCCGGCGCGCTCGGGGCCGACGGTGATTGCGCGGGCACCCGCGTCGCGGGCCGCAGCGACTGCTCCGGCCAGCAGGTTGGCCGCCTGACCATGGTCGGATTCCTGCGCGGCGAGTCGATGAACGTGTACGCGGGCGTCGAGCGTCTGCGTGTGCCCGAGCTCAGTGGAACAGCTGGCTGATGATGTCGAGTCGCAGCTGGGCCTCCAGCGCGATGACGACGTAGAGCACCAGGCTGAGCAGCGGGACCCAGCTGAGCAGCGCGCTGCCAGTGCCGATCAGCGCGTGGCCGTAACGGCCGACCGCCATGTTGTGCAGCGTGACGGCGAGCCACATCGGGATCACGACCGCGTAGACCAGGGCGCACCACGGGCACAGGGTGCCGATGAAGAAGATGCTCTCGGTGGACAGCCACCCGATGAAGATGATCGCGAACCAGTGCCCGGCGTTGAACACCAGCCAGAACCAGTTGGGGAAGCTCACGCGCCCGAGCAGTGCGACGCCCACGATGATCGGCGCCGGGAACGTCATGAGACCGAGCATCGGGTTGGGGAATCCGAACACGCTGCCCTGCCACGACCCGATGTTCTTGCCGCACTGGACAGCGGCCGAGATCGTGCAGCCGAGATTGGTTGTCGGATCCGCCAAGAGCGCGAGGTCGTCCTTCATCAGCGAGAACGACGCGAGCAGCCCGAGCGCTCCGCCCACGATGAGCAGGATGGCGAGGGCAAGGTGACGGGGGCGAGCAGCCGCCTCGGCAACGGTGTCTGACACGCCCTGAGTATCGCATGCCGAAACCGGCATGAACCGGGTCGAGAGACACGCCGTGCGATAATGAAATGCAGGTCATCCCGCGAGGCGGACGATGGCCTTTGAATACAAGGTTTTCGCGTTCCCACAGCGAACGCGAGCAGGCGGGCGATATGGCCCGCCGGTTGGAAGGTTTGCGGCGGCTCGAGAAGCCGCCCCTGGAGAGTTCCCGTAGCGACCGGGGTGAAGGCTTCGGCCGCTCGGTACGAGGAGTGCACCAGCGATGGTGGAAAAAGATGAATACAACAGTTCGAACGAAGCGGGAAAGCGCCGCGGGCGGTTTTTCGGAGGGCGGCGACGCAGGGCCGGCGAGGCCGATGCCCCGGTCGAGACGGTGACGCAGCCGGCGCCCGAGGCTCCGGAGGTCGCTGAGACCGAAGAGCCTGCGGAGCTGGCCGCTCCCGTGGTCGACGCGGAAGCCGTGGCCGCCGACCAGGACCACCCGCTGGCCCCGGCTGTGCCGCAGCCGCTCACCACGCCGATCCCGGTCGTCGGCACCCAGGCCGACCCGCTCAGCGGCCCGGTCTCGACCACGACCCTGCTGTTCCAGGCTCCACCGGTCATCACGGCGCCCGCGTTCGACGAGGACGACGAGGCGGATGCTGACGCAAGCGCTCCTGGCGTCCGGCGCCGCCGTCGCCGCGGCGGTTCAGCAGGGGCATCCGACGACCAGCCGCGCGAACCACGCCAGCCCGTCAAGCGCGAGCCTGAGCTCATCACCGAGCCACAGAAGGTCAAGGGCTCGACCCGGCTCGAGGCGAAGAAGCAGCGCCGCCGCGATGGCCGCGACGCCGGCCGCCGCCGCGCGGTGATCACCGAGGCAGAGTTCCTCGCCCGTCGCGAGGCCGTCGATCGCACCATGGTCGTCCGGTCCAAGGCAGGCCGCATTCAGATCGGCGTCCTCGAGGACAAGGTGCTCGTCGAGCACTACGTCGCCAAGAGCCAGGAGGCGTCGCTCATCGGCAACGTCTACCTCGGCAAGGTTCAGAACGTGCTGCCCAGCATGGAGGCCGCCTTCGTCGACATCGGTCGCGGCCGCAACGCGGTGCTCTACTCGGGCGAGGTCGACTGGGAGGCCGCGCAGGCCGAGTCCGGGGAGAAGAACCAGCCCCGCCGCATCGAGCTCGCGCTCAAACCCGGCGACAAGGTGCTCGTGCAGGTCACGAAGGACCCCGTCGGCCACAAGGGCGCCCGCCTCACCAGCCAGGTGTCGCTGCCCGGCCGCTACCTCGTGTACGTGCCGAACGGCTCGATGAACGGCATCAGCCGCAAGCTGCCCGACACCGAGCGTGCGCGCCTCAAGAAGATCCTCAAAGAGGCGCTGCCCGACAATGTGGGCGTCATCGTGCGCACCGCGGCGGAGGGTGCGACCGAAGAGCAGCTGACGCTCGACGTCACCCGCCTCACCTCTCAGTGGGCCCAGATCCGCGAGGCCAATGAGAAGGTCCAGGCGCCTGCGCTGCTGCACAGCGAGCCCGACCTGCTGATCAAGATCGTCCGCGACGTCTTCAACGAGGACTTCCAGAAGATGGTCATCCAGGGCGATGACGCCCGCGAGACCATCGAGCGCTACCTCTCGGGCGTTGCGCCGGAGCTGCTCGAGCGGGTCGAGCCCTACAGCGGCGGCAAGGACGACGCGTTCGACGAGTTCCGCATCTCCGAGCAGATCGAGAAGGCGCTCGACCGCAAGGTCTGGCTGCCCTCCGGCGGCTCGCTGATCATCGACCGCACTGAGGCGATGACGGTCATCGACGTCAACACGGGCAAGTTCGTCGGCTCAGGCGGCAACCTCGAAGAGACCGTCACCAAGAACAACCTCGAGGCGGCGGAGGAGATCGTCCGCCAGCTGCGTCTGCGCGACATCGGCGGGATCGTCGTGGTCGACTTCATCGACATGGTGCTCGAGTCGAATCGCGACCTCGTGCTGCGCCGGCTCGTCGAGTGCCTGAGCCGCGACCGCACGAAGCACCAGGTCGCGGAGGTCACCTCGCTCGGCCTCGTGCAGATGACCCGCAAGAAGCTGGGCCTCGGTCTGCTCGAGACCTTCAGCGAGCCCTGCGAGGTGTGCGCGGGCCGCGGCATCATCGTCCACCACGACCCCGTCGTGAAGCACCGCGCCCAGCAGCCGGAACGCGGCACCGAGCGCCGCCGCGGTCGCGGAGGCAATGGCGGCAGCGCGCCGGCGACCAGCACGGGCAACGGAAACGGGGCCCACGCCCACGAGGGCACGCACCAGCTCACCGAAGAGGCGCGCAGCAGCCTCGCCCGCATCGCCGCGAGCACGCTCGGCCACCCGACGACCGGCGCAGTGCCGATCATCGCCGACGAGCCGCAGCCCGAGCAGGCGGCTGCGACCGACGAGGCGCCGCGCTCGAGCAGCCGCCGCTCTCGCTCGCGCCGTGCGCGCGGCGGGGGAGCGGGGGATGCTGCGCCGAGCGAGCAGCCCCAGGCATCCGTCATCGAGCTGCCGGCCGCTCAGCCCGCGCAGGAGCCGCGCGCCGTCAACGCGGAGGCGACCGCGCAGCTGTTGGACTCTGTGCTCGACTCGCTGCCCGCGAAGCAGCCTGCGCGACGCAGCCGCCGTGTCTCAACGGGGGCGCTGACGGCTGAGACCGGTCAGGAGTCAGTGCCGGTCGACGGCGCGGACGCGTAGCCCACTGCTGCGCAGCCGCTCGACCAGCTGCCTCATGGACACCTGCTGGGCGCCCAGGGCGACGAGCTCGTCGTAACGCTCGGCAGGCACGTCGTAGTGATCGAGATCGAAGGCGCGGCGTGGCACTCCGGCATTCTCAGCGAAGGCGTGCAATTCTTGAAGGGACGCATCACTGACCAGGTGCGACCACAGTGTGCCGTGAGCCGGCCACGCTGGGCGGTCGATGAGCACGGTCATGGGTGTCGAGCCTAGACGTGGTCTCGGTTTGACCGTGCATTCCGCATCAAGTAATCTTGATTGTTGGCGTGCGCTGGCTCTTGCCGCGTCCGCAGATCAGGTTTCCCGCGCCCGACCCGTACGGTCGCCGGCCGGTGAGTCACCCAGAAATCAAGCATCGGAGCGGCTTCGCTCCCCGGAGAAGTAGGTACTGAAGTGGTTTTCGCAGTTGTGCGCGCCGGCGGTCGGCAGGAGAAGGTCGAGGTCGGCACCATCGTGACGCTCGACCGCATCAAGGCTGACGCGAACGGCAACGTCGAGCTCGCCCCGGTGTTGCTCGTCGACGGCGACAAGATCACCTCCGACGCCAAGGCGCTCGCCAAGGTGAAGGTGACCGCTGAGGTTCTCGGCGACCTCCGCGGCCCGAAGATCGTGATCCAGAAGTTCAAGAACAAGACCGGCTACAAGAAGCGCCAGGGGCACCGCCAGGACCTCACGCGCGTCAAGGTCACCGCAATCAAGTAGTCCGCAGGGCTGCAGAGAAGACATAGAGGCACACAGAGATGGCACACAAGAAGGGCGCAAGCTCAACTCGCAACGGCCGTGACTCGAACGCCCAGCGCCTCGGCGTGAAGCGCTTCGGCGGCGAGCAGGTCAACGCAGGCGAGATCATCGTCCGCCAGCGCGGCACCCACTTCCACCCCGGCGCCAACGTGGGCCGTGGCGGCGACGACACGCTCTTCGCGCTGTCGGCCGGCGCCGTCGAGTTCGGCGTCAAGGGCCGCCGCAAGGTCGTCAACATCGTGACGGCCGAGGCATAACAGCCGAATCGGTGCGATTCAATTGAGGGGCGGGCTTCGGCCCGCCCCTTTCTTTTACAAAGGAGACCTCGAGATGGCGACGTTCGTCGACCACGTGACCCTGCACTTGCGCGCCGGTCACGGCGGAAACGGCTGCGTGAGCGTACGCCGGGAGAAGTTCAAGCCGCTCGCCGGCCCTGATGGGGGCAACGGCGGCCACGGCGGCGACATCGTGCTCGTCGCAGACCCTCAGGTCACCACGCTGCTCGGCTACCACCGCCGCCCCCACCAGGTGAGCGAAAACGGCGGCTTCGGCATGGGCGACATGCGCCACGGAGCCCGCGGCGAGGATCTCGAACTGCCGGTGCCCGTCGGCACCGTCGTCAAGACCCCGGAGGGCGACGAGCTGGTCGACCTCGCCGAGCCGGGCATGCGCTTCGTCGCCGCAGCCGGCGGCGTCGGCGGACTGGGCAACGCCGCCCTCTCCAACCCGAAGCGCAAGGCGCCCGGCTTCGCCCTGCTCGGCACACCCGGATGGGAGGGCGACGTCGAGCTCGAGCTCAAGACCATGGCCGATGTCGCGCTCGTCGGCTACCCGTCGGCCGGCAAGTCGTCCCTCGTCGCCGCCCTGTCGGCCGCGAAGCCGAAGATCGCCGACTATCCGTTCACGACGCTCACCCCCAACCTCGGCGTCGTGCAGGCGGGGGAGTCGCGCTTCACGATCGCCGACGTCCCAGGCCTCATCGAGGGCGCCAGCGAGGGCAAGGGGCTCGGCCTGGAGTTCCTGCGCCACGTCGAGCGCTGCACCGCTCTGCTGCACGTGCTGGACTGCGCGACCCTCGAACCCGGTCGTGACCCCGTCACCGACCTCGAGGTGATCCTCAGCGAGCTCGCGGCATATCCGGTCCCGGCCGGCCAGGTGCCCCTGCGCGAGCGTCCGCAGCTCGTCGCGCTCAACAAGATCGACGTTCCCGACGGCAAGGACCTCGCCGATTTCGTGCGGCCCGAGCTCGAGTCGCGCGGCTACCGCGTGTTCGAGATCTCGACGGTGAGCCACGAGGGCCTTCGCCAGCTCTCCTTCGCCCTCGCCGAGGTCGTCGACGCCGAGCGCGCCCGCCTCGCCGTCGAACAGGAGGAACGGCCCCGTATCGTCATGCGGCCGAAGGCCGTCGACGCAGCTCCCTTCACCATCAAGGTCGAGGGCGGCAGCGACGGCACGTACTACCGCGTCCTCGGACAGAAGCCCGAGGCATGGGTCGCGCAGACCGACTTCCAGAACGATGAGGCCGTCGGCTTCCTCGCCGACCGCCTTGCGAAGCTCGGCGTCGAAGACGGCCTGTTCGGGGCCGGAGCGGTCGCCGGCGACACGGTCGTGATCGGCCCGGGCAGCGGGATCGTGTTCGACTGGGAGCCGACGCTGACCTCCACCGCGGAACTCGTCACCGCGCCTCGCGGCACCGACGAGAGGCTCAGCCAGGGCTCCCGCGCCACGCGGCGCGAGCGTCGTGAGCAGTACCACGACCGCATGGACGGCAAGGCCGCCGCCCGCGCCGAGCTCGACGCCGAGCGTGAGGCGGGGATCTGGGCCGATGACGTGGACGCAGACGAAGAAGTGGAAGGGAACGACGATTAGCACCCGCACCACCGTCACCGACGCGAAGCGCATCGTCGTCAAGGTCGGCTCCTCGTCGATCAGTGGCGACAACTCGTGGCAGATCGCCCCGCTCGTGCTCGCCCTCGCCGCCGCGCACCGGCGCGGCATCGAGGTGGTGCTGGTGTCCTCGGGCGCCATCGCGACGGGTATGCCGTTCCTCGAGCTCGATGCCCGTCCCGACGACCTGGCCACGCAGCAGGCCGCGGCGGCCGTCGGCCAGAACGTGCTCGTGCACCGCTACCAGGCGGCGCTCGACCCCTATGGCATCGTCGCCGGCCAGGTGCTGCTCACCGCCAACGACATGGACGACCCGACCCATCGCGGCAACGCCCAGCGCGCGATGGAGCGGCTGCTCGAACTGCGCATCCTGCCGATCGTCAACGAGAACGACACCGTGGCGACCCACGAGATCCGCTTCGGCGACAACGACCGGCTCGCTGCCCTCGTCGCGCGGCTCATCGGCGCCGAGGTGCTCGTGCTCCTCTCCGACGTCGACGCGCTCTACACCAAGCCCCCGCAGCAGCCCGGCGCCGAGATGATCCCGTTCGTCGGCGTCGGCGACGAGCTCGTGGGCGTCGAGATCGGCGCGACGACGGTGAACAGCGTCGGCACCGGGGGAGCGCTCACGAAGGTCTCCGCGGCGCGGCATGCCGCGGAGGCGGGCATCGCGGTGGTGCTGACGTCGACGCATCTCGTCGCGGACGCGCTGGACGGGGCATCCGTCGGCACCTATTTCGAGCCGGCGCGAAACTAAACTGGCAGGCATGCTCGATTTCGACCCGACCGGCCTGCACGCGAAGCTCGACGACGCGAAGACCGCGGCACGGGCGCTGGCAACGGCCAACACCGCAGCGAAGGACAGCGCCCTCGAGGCGATCGCCCAGGAGCTGCTCGCCCACGTCGACGAGATCGTCGCAGCCAACGCGGAAGACCTCGCCCGCGGCCGGGAGAACGGCATCGGGACCGGCCTGCTCGATCGGCTCACCCTGACGCCGCAGCGCGTGCATGCTCTCGCGGACGCGGTGCTCGACATCGTCGCCATCGCCGACCCCGTCGGCGAATCGGTGCGCGGCAAGACCTTGCCGAACGGGGTGCACCTTGAGCAGGTGCGGGTTCCATTCGGCGTCGTCGGCGCCATCTACGAGGCGCGTCCCAATGTCACGGTCGACATCGCGGCGCTCGCCCTCAAGAGCGGAAACGCGGCCGTGTTGCGCGGCGGGTCGGCTGCGGAGAGCACCAACGCGGTGCTCGTCTCCGTGATCCAGGGCGCGCTGGTGCGCGCTGGCCTGCCCGCGGCATCCGTTCAGACCATCGACGAATACGGTCGCCCGGGCGCATCCGCGCTGATGCGCGCGCGCGGCTACGTCGATCTGCTCGTGCCGCGCGGCAGCGCGCAGCTCATCCAGACCGTCGTCACCGAATCGACGGTGCCGGTCATCGAGACGGGCGCAGGCGTCGTGCACATCCTGCTGGATGCGAGCGCCCGCGAGGACTGGGCCGTCGACATCGTGCGCAATGCCAAGGTGCAGCGCCCCAGCGTGTGCAATGCGGTCGAGACCGTGCTGGTGCATGCGGATGCTGCGGCGAGGCTCCTTCCACCCGTGCTCGGCGCGCTGCGCGAGCAGGGCGTGACGATCCACGCCGACGCGCGCGCCCGTGCGATCTTCCCCGACGCGGTGCCCGCCGTCGAGGAGGACTGGGAGACGGAGTACATGAGTCTCGACCTCGCCGTGCGCGTCGTCGACGTCCTCGACGAGGCGATCGAGCACATCCGCCGGTACTCGACCGGCCACACCGAGTCGATCGTCACGAACGACCTCGGCAACGCCGACCGCTTCCTCGCGGAGGTCGACTCGGCGGTGGTGATGGTGAACGCGTCGACGCGGTTCACCGACGGGGGAGAGTTCGGATTCGGCGCAGAGGTCGGCATCTCCACGCAGAAGCTTCACGCCCGCGGGCCGATGGGCCTTCCCGAACTGACGAGCACGAAGTGGTTGGTGCGCGGCTCCGGCCAGATCCGCCGATAGACTGAGCCCGACGCCCCACGTCGAAAGGAACCAGACCGCAATGCTGCACTCCGCCGTCCTCGCCGCGTACGAGTATCACGAGCACGAGCTGCCGATCCCCGCGATCGTCTACGGCATCATCGGTGCGGTGGTCTTCATCTTCCTGGGTGCGGTCACCTGGAGCTACAAAGACGTCGCGCGGCGGCACGCCCCTTCGGGCGATCCGGACGCAGCACAGCACCAGACCTCGACCGGCTCCGAGGCACACGGCTCCGGCCACCCGGGCCACCACTAGGGCCTGCGGCCGCCAGAGCACATGGTCGCGCCTCAGCTCGGCCGCCGACGCGTCGGGGTCATGGGCGGAACCTTCGACCCGATCCACCACGGCCACCTGGTCGCCGCGAGCGAGGTGGCCCAGTCGTTCGGGCTCGACGAGGTCGTCTTCGTCCCCACCGGCCAGCCGTGGCAGAAGGGCCCGGTGAGTGCCGCCGAGCACCGCTACCTGATGACCGTCATCGCGACGGCGTCCAACCCCCGCTTCACCGTGAGTCGCGTCGACATCGACCGCCCGGGCCCGACCTACACGATCGACACCCTGCGCGACCTCAAGTCGCAGCGACCTGACGACGAGCTCTACTTCATCTCAGGGGCCGACGCGATCGCCCAGATCCTCACCTGGCACGACGTCGAACAGCTCTGGGAATTGGCCCATTTCGTCGCTGTGAGTCGTCCGGGACATGAACTGAGCATTACAGGTTTGCCGACGGGCGACGTAAGCTTGTTGGAAGTTCCGGCACTGGCGATCTCCTCCACGGATTGCCGCAGCCGGGTGAGCAGGGGCTTCCCCGTCTGGTACCTGGTTCCTGACGGCGTTGTCCAGTACATCTCCAAGCACCATCTGTATCGGAGCGTGGCATGACGTTGAGGCAGGATCAGCAGCAGCCGCTGACGCGCCGTCAGCTCCGCGAGATGGAGCGGGCCTCTCAAGAGGCAACGACCGGCGAGCAGCAGGTTCCCGCCGTCGAACTGCCCTTCTCGGCTGCGGTGCCGGCGACGCCCGCACCCGTTCCCGCCGACTTGCGACCGGTGCTCTCGACCGACGCCCCGCCGCCAGCGCCCGTGGTCCCGCTGACGCGCCGCCAGCTCCGTGCGCTGCAGCAGGCTGAGGAGATCCAGTCGGCTCCTGTGGAAGACGTCGAGCAGCCGCAACAGCCTGCGGCGCCAGCATCCGCACCCATCGCCGCCGTGCCGGTCGCGGCGCTCCCCATCGCAGCGCTGCCGTTGCCGCAGCCGCCGGTGATCGCGGCTGCCCCTGAGCCCGAGATCCCCGCTGCGTTCACCGCGGCGACCCCCGAGGTGATCGACGACGTCCCCGTCGGGCTCACGACGGGGGAAGTGCGCGCATATCAGCCGCCGACCGGTCACTGGTCGCTCGGCGCGAACGAGAGCTTTGACGACGTGATCGCCTCCGGTGTCACCGACGCGCACATCCGTTCGGTGGAGTCGTCCGGGGCCACCACCGCGTCGAACGCGCTGATCATCCCCATCGTCCCGTCGGCCGTCGATATGACCGGGCCGCTCAATGCGACCGGTGAGATCCTGCTGACGGGGTCGATCGATCTGCCCCGCGGTCTCGGCTCGACCGGTCAGGTCCAGGGTCATTTCGACGGCTCAGACATCGATCGCCTGCTCGATCAGCACGATCGCGACCTCGCGCCGAACTCGAGCGTCGAGCCTGTGGCCGCGACCCGCGCGATCGCGACGCACGCGCCCTCGGCGAGCCCCAACATCGTTCCCCCCAAGAAGACGAGCCACAAGGTCGGCGCGATCATCGGTGTGTCGGCAGGCGGCGTCGCCGCACTCGGCGTCATCGGCGCGGTCATCGCCGGGTTCGTCTTCCACGTCTTCTAGGTCAGAGAGATCACTGCATGACGGCATCCGCCCAGGCCCGAGAGCTGCTCCAACTGGCTGCGGTGGCAGCCGACTCGAAGGCCGGCGAAGACCTCGTCGCGCTCGACGTTAGCGGCCCATTGCCGCTCACCGACATCTTCCTGCTCGTCTCGGGGAACTCGGAGCGCAACGTCGTCGCCATCGCCGACGGCGTCGAGGACGCCCTGAACGAGGCCGGTGTGAGGACTCTGCGCCGCGAGGGGAAGGAGCAGGGCCACTGGGTGCTGCTCGACTTCGGCGACCTCGTCGTGCACGTCTTCCACCAGGAGGATCGGCAGTACTACTCGCTTGAGCGGCTCTGGCGCGACTGCCCCGTGGTGCCCCTCGATTTCATGAGCCGCCAGCCTCTGTAGTAAGCTGAACGGGTTGCCGCGAGAGCGGCCAGTGCCGATTTATTCGGCCACGCAAACGGGTCTGTGGCGCAGCTGGTAGCGCACCTGCATGGCATGCAGGGGGTCAGGGGTTCGAGTCCCCTCAGATCCACCACATGAAGCGAGAACCCCGGGTCACGTACCCGGGGTCTTCTCGTTTCCGGGGGCCCGCTGTGTGATGTCTAGCGAACCTGTGAAGGCTGGATCGGCGAGCGACGAGTTCGGCAGAGCAGGCGTTCGATCGGTGCCCTCGGCGCTGCCCTCGCGCTGACGCTGCTCGATCTCGCGATTGATCTGCACGAGCTGGGCGTCGCTGAGGTCGTAGCGGCTGATGATGAAGACGGCGAGGATCAGCAGTATCGCGGGGATGACGGACACGAGCCAGAGGATGCCCTGCTGGGTCCGTGCGCTCTGCTGTGCGGAATCCGTGACGAACCCGGTGAGCGCGAGGACGATCCCGGGCACGACCCCGCCGAGGGCGAAGCCGGCGCGGAAGAAGATGCCGGTCAGCGCGTTGACGATGCCCGAGATCCGGCGCCCCGTCTTCCACTCGCCGTAAGAGATCACCTCGGGTACCAACGCCCACATGTACCCGGTGGCGACGATGACGCCGATGGAGCGCACGACCTGGGCGACCATCACCCACGCCACGTTCTCGTGCGGGTTCGGGATGAAGTACAGCATCGCGAGCCCGATGATGCCGATGAGAAGGAACGCGATGAACAGGGGGCGCTTGCCGATGCGGCGCCTGATCATCGGGACGAGAGGCAGGAAGACGAACGCGGGCAGGACTCCCAACGCATTGAACAGCCCCGCGAGATCCTCCCGTTTCACGACCTCCGTCATGTAGAAGGCGGCGCCCGAGTTGCCGACCGCCATCATCGCGAAGGCGGTGACGAAGAAGAACGCGAGCGTGCGCAGCGGGCGATTGCGGCGGAACTCGACCGCGAGGTCGGTGATCTTCACCTCGTCCTGGAGGGACGCGTCCATGACGACGCGCTCTTTGGTCTGGGTGAAGCAGAAGATCAGGATGAGGAACCCGATCACGATCAGGATCGACATCGTCGCAAGCCACGCGCCGGCCGCCGCAGGCACACCCCACTCGTTGTTCGGGGCGATGGCCTGCACGATCACCGGCACGCCGAACGCGACGACGAGGCCGCCGATGTTCGCCATGAACATGCGGGTGGTGGTCAGCACCGAGATCTCGTGATTGTCCCGCGTCAGCGAGGCGTTGAGGGCGCCATACGGGACGTTGAGCAGGGTGTATGCGAGCTCAAGACCGATGTACATGACGTACGCATAGAGCAGAGAGCCCGAGAATCCGTCCCAGAAGACGAGCACGCCGAAACCCGCCGTCGGGATGCCGGCCAGGATGAGCCAGCCACGATAGCGGCCCCACGGTGTCGTGTGCTTGTCGATGAACGTGCCGACGAGCGGAGCCCAGACCGCGTCGATGATCCGCACGATCAGGAACATCGTCGCCGCGACTCCGGCCCCCAGGCCGAAGACCTGCGTATAGAAGAACAGCAGGTAGGTGGCGATCGTGTTGTAGATCAAGTTCTGGGCGAGATCACCCGCACCGAAACCGATCCGCTGCAGCCAGTTCAGGCGATAGAACCCCGCGCTTTCACTTTGAGTCGCTGACACACTTCGGAGTGTAGGGCTGCGTGGTCACCGGAGCCAGAGCACGACACCGGTCATTCCGGTGAGAACCGCGGCAACACCGGCGCGGATGCCACGACCGCAGCGCTCGGCCGTGAAGCTGCGGGGGTCGTAGCGTGACGACATCCCGAGACCCTCGCCGCGGAAGGACGCCCCCGCCCAGTCGACCGCGGTGACGTTCGCGGTGGGCTCGGCGACCTCGGCGCCGACGATGAGGAACTGCTGGTCGAGGTGGTTCGCCGTCACGGTCGCGAGCGGGTCGACGAGGTCGTTCCCGACGCTCACGACCAGGTCGGGGTTGAGCCGCATGGCTGTGACGATGCCGCCGACGAGATCGTCGTCGGCCTTCACGATGCGCAGCTCGACGTCTTCTGCATCCGCCCACGCGACGACGGCGGCCACCAGCGCCTTGGTGGGCCCGTCGTGGCCCGCGCTGACGAGCGCGGCACGCATGCCGGGAGACGGGTGCACGGCGTTCCACGACCCTGGCGCCGGGTCGACGGTCGCCTCCGGGCTCGGGGTGGTCGCCGGGGCGAATCCCACCGCCGGCTCGCCGACCGCGGTCGGGGCCGGGTGCGGCGCACTCCAGTCGGAGGCGGCGCAGCCGGTGAGCAGGGCGGAGGCGAGGGCCGCCGTGAGAGCGGCGATGACGGCGCGGGGCACGTCACTACTTTCGCCGACGCGAGACGGCGCTCACGACCGATCCGGCGGTCGTTCCACTTCCGTTCGCATGGGGACAGGAATCCGTTAATAAACGCCCTGAATGGTCATAGCCAACCCGAAGGAGTTCCATGCCTGCCCGAGCACGCGGGGTCCTCGTGACCCTGCTCGTCGCCGTCGCCGTCGTCGCATTCGGCCTCATCGCCTCTGCGCCCGCGTCGGCCCATGGCTTCACCTCCGTGGTCTACGCGACGGTCGCCGGTGACCGCTCGGGCCATGTCCGCGCCGCACTCGACCTCGAGTACGACTTGCTGGTCGTGTCTGCCGCAGACGCGCAGAATGACGACGGCCTGTTCCAGGAGGGACAGCCGGCGTTCGACCACAGGGATGAGGCGGCCGAGGCGGGTGCGCTCGAGAATCATTCGGACACCGTGCTCGGCTATGTCTCGAAGCGGTTCACGGTGATGTCGGCAGGCTCGGCGTGCACGCCGAAGATCGACGGCAGCGTGGCGATGAAGCAGCGCGACGGGGCGCCGTACGCGACGGTCGTGTTCGACTATGCCTGCCCGAAGCCGAGCTCTGCGCACGTCATCGGCAGCACGCTGTTCCCCGACGCGGAGGGCTACGTTCGCGACACCAAGACAGTGCTGACCTACAACCTCGACACGCACTCGGGCAGCGCCGCACTCGATGCTCAGCAGCCGTCGTTCTCGACGGAGCAGAGCACGGGCGAGAGATTCTGGGAGTTCTTCAGGCTCGGTTCGGAGCACCTGCTCACCGGCATCGACCACATCCTGTTCCTGCTTGCGCTGATCGCCGGCTCCCGACGGCTGCGCGAGGTCGTCTACGCCGCCACGACGTTCACGATCGCGCACTCAGTGACGTTCATCCTCGCCGCCACGCACCTCGTGAGTGCGCCGTCGAGTGTCGTCGAGCCGATCATCGCGCTGTCGATCACCGCGGTTGCGGTCTGGTACCTGTTGCGGCTGTGGCAGGGGCGGGCGGATGCCGCACGGCTCGACATCGCCCGCGGCCCGCTGGGGCTCGACCGCCCGGGCTGGCTGCGCCTCGGCGTCGTGTTCGTCTTCGGGCTGGTTCACGGGCTCGGCTTCGCGAGCGCGCTCGGCATCGACGAGCCCTGGTCGTGGACCCTGCTGTGGTCGCTGCTCGTCTTCAACGTCGGCATCGAGGTCGTGCAGCTCTCGATCATCGCGCTCGTCTTCCCGCTGCTCGCCCTCCTGCGGCACCGCTCACCCCGCCTCTTTATCTGGGTGACCGTCGTGATCGCAACCGGAGTCTCCATCGCCGGCCTCGTCTGGTTCGTCCAACGCGTTCTCGGCCTGTGAGGCGCCCAAGATCTCTTTTCCCCTGAGAAGTTCCACCCCATCGAAGAGAACGGATCAACCCATGCCACACACCGCGGCAACGCACATGCTGCGCCGCGGCCGCCGCCGAGCGACCGTGTTCCTCTCCGCAGTCGCGCTCGGCGCGACCTGCGCCCTCGGCGGTGTCGCCGTCGCGCCTGCCTTCGCAGCCGACGCGGCCCCCGCCAACCTCACCGGCATCATCCTGGGCGTCGGCGCCTCGGAGTCCCAGCGCATCGTCACCTGGTACTCCTCCGCCGACACCGCCCAGTCGGTGCAGCTCGCCCCCACCAGCGCACTGGTGAACGGCGACTTCCCTGCCGGGGCGGCGAGCTTCGCAGCGCTCGGGGCGGCGAACATCGCCTCGAGCGGCGGCTTCAACCGCCACGCCACACTCGACGGGCTGCAGGAGAACACGCAGTACTCCTACCGCGTCGGCAGCGACGGCAACTGGTCGACGACGTACGCCTTCAAGACGCAGTCCTTCGACGGCCCGTTCGACTTCCTGTTCTACGGCGACCCGCAGATCGGCTCGTCGGGCGACACCGCGAAGGACGGCGCAGGCTGGGCCGACACGCTCGATGTGTCGCTCGCCGCGAACCCCAACGCCGAGCTGCTCGTCTCGGGCGGCGACCAGGTCGAGACCGCGAACACGGAGTCCCAGTGGGACGCGTTCCTCGGCTCGGACAAGCTGCGCCAGTACCCGTGGGCGGCGACCATCGGAAACCACGACGTCGGCGGCAAAGCGTACGAGCAGCACCTCGCCACGCCGAACACCGACCGCAGTGCGGCGTACTACGTGGACGGCAAGCCGAGCGGCGCCAGCTCAGGCGGGGACTACTGGTACATCTACAAGGACGTGCTGTTCATCGACCTGAACAGCAACAGCTACGCCACCTCGCAGGGAGGCGGCGGCGACGCCGCACACCTCGCGTACGTCACCTCCGTCGTGAACCAGCACGGCGGCGACGCGAAGTACACGGTCCTCGTCTACCACCACGCCATCTACTCGCCGGCCGACCACGCGAAGGACGCCGACAACAAGGTGCGCCGCGTGGACTTCCCGACCACGTTCTCCCGCCTCGGCGTCGACCTTGTGCTGCAGGGCCACGACCACAGCTACTCGCGCAGCTACGAGATCAAGAACGGCGCGAAGGCGAACCCGGACGAGCAGCCCGGCGACGCCGACGTGTTCACGGGCCCCGGCGGCGTCGTGTACGTGACCGCGAACTCGGCATCGGGCTCGAAGTACTACGATCTCACCACGCCGGACAACAGCGGGACGAGCGGCGCAGGCAACGGCGCCGACCCCCTGAAGCCGCAGGACTACTGGTACAACTCGGTCGAGAACCAGGAGCACGTGCGCACGTACGTGAAGGTGTCGGTGCAGCCCGACCAGCTGGTCGTGCAGGACATCCGCAGCGGCACCTGCGCGGCGCCCAACGCCGCGGTCGAGCGCGGCAATGTCCCGTGGTGCGGCCCGAACAGCGGCGCGTCACCAGCCCAGCCCGTCGGGTCGATCGTGGACGCGGTGACGATCCACCCGAACCACGGCAATGGCCAGGACATCCAGGTGACGTTGCCCGAAACCGCCCCCGGCGACTTCGGCTGGACGATCGATGGCCGCAATGGCCTCGTGAACCTGGGCACCGCGACCGAGAGCCTCGGCGACTACTTCGAGGCGCAGGGCGAGATCAACCCGATCGCAGTCACCGACACCCGCCGCTCTCTCGCGCCTTGGTCGATCTCGGCCAGCGTGACCGACTTCCGCGACGGCGCCAACACCTTCTCGGGGAAGTACCTCGGCTGGTCGCCGGCGCTCGCCCAGAGCGGCGCGGGCGCCGCGGCGGGACAGCCCGTGCAGTCGGGCTTCGACGGCGGTGACGGCCTGTCCGTCTCGCGCGGTCTCGGCTCGGCGGCACAGGGTCACGCGCGCGGCACCGCCAAGCTCGGCGCGGATCTGGACCTCAAAGTCCCGACCAGCGTGAGCAAGGGCAGCTACCGCGGCACGCTCACCATCACGGCTCTGAGCGAGTAGCCCTCGCCCAGAAGCCGAAACCGACGACCCGGTGCGGGTGGGGCACGCACACCCGCCCGCACCGGGCCTTCGCCGTTCTCGACCCGGAAACCCAGGACCCCCATGCACGCGAAAAAGGCCATCGCCCTCGCCACCGCCGCGCTCACGGCGGCCATCACACTTCTCGTCGCGCCCGCCGCCGACGCCGCGGGCGACGACGTCACCTGGGCGGTGCGGACGGCTTCGAACGACTACGGCGCCGCCCGAACGAGCTTTCACTACACCGTGAGCCCGGGCGGCTCTCTCACCGACGCGATCACGGTGGCGAACCAGGGCGACGAGCCCCTCGAGCTCGGCGTGTACGCCGCCGACGGGTTCACGACCGGCGCAGGGCAGCTCGATCTGCTGCGCGCAGACCAGAGGCAGCACGGGGTGGGGGCATGGGCACAGGCATCCGCTCAATCGGTCGCCGTCGCACCGGGGGCGACCGCCGAGGTGCCGTTCACCATCAGTGTGCCGAAGGGCAGTGCGCCGGGTGACTATGCCGGCGGCATCGTCACCACGCTGACCCAGCCCGACCAGGCGCAGGGCATCGCGGTCGACCGGCGTCTCGGCATCCGCATCTCACTGCGCGTCAGCGGTGAGCTGCAGCCCGCGCTCGCCGTCACCGACGCGCACGCGCACTGGCGCGGCGGCCTGAACCCCTTCGCCAGCGGCGACGCGACGCTCAGCTACACGATCCGCAACACCGGCAACACGACGATGGATGCCGCACAGTCGGTCGCCGCGAGCGGGCCGTTCGGCCTGTTCCACGCGAAGGCGGCGCATGTCGCGGCCCCGCCCAGCCTGCTGCCGGGGGAGAGCTGGAAGGTGACCGTGCCGATCCACGGCGTCGCTGCGGCATTCTGGTTCACCGCGACGACGAGCGTCACCCCAAAGTTCGTCGACGCATCGGGCTCGACGAACCCGTTGCCTGCGGTCTCGGCCACGGCGACCGGCGCCGCAGTGCCGTGGGGGCTGCTGCTCATCATTCTGGTCATCGCGGCTCTCGCCGTCGCCGGCGCGCTGCTGCAGCGACGGCGACGCGCCCGTGCCAAGCTCCGCGAGGACGAGCGGGTGCAGGAGGCGGTGGAGCGCGCACTCGCCGAGGCGAACGAGAAGGCGCCGGCCGACTCGTAAGTCCACCGGCGCCTTCTCGTGCCCTGCGGCTATCGCCTGAACAGGCTGCCCCCAGAGCGGAGCCGGGAGAGCGCGTCGATCGTCGCGGCGAGGATCAGAACCGCGCCGGCGATCACATTGTTGAGGCCGGACGGCAGGTTCAGCAGCCCGAGACCGTTCGTGATGACCGTGATGACGAGCGCGCCGACGGCGGCGTGCACGAGCCGGCCGCGCCCGCCGAACAGACTGACGCCGCCGACCACCGCCGCCGCGACACCCGACAGGACGATGTCCTTGCCGGCGGTCGCATCGACCGAGCCGACACGGCCCGCGGTGAACAGGCCGGATCCGACCGCGAGGAACGAGCAGATCACGAACACGAGGAACCGGATCAGGATGACGTTGACGCCGGAGCGGCGCGCGGCCTCGGCGTTGCCGCCGACAGCGTAGATGTAGCGGCCGAACTTCGTGCGGTCGAGCACGAAAGTGCCGATCCAGAGCACGGCGAGCACGATCGGCACGACGATCGGAACGCCACGAACCGCGATGATCGACGCTGAGCGATCCTGGCTGAGCAGGAACACTGCGATGCCGCCGAGCACCAGCAGAGCGCCCGACTTGATCAGCACGAGCGTGAGCGGCCCGTTCGGCACGTTCGCGGCCTTCCGGCGGCTGCGGTCCCAGAATGCGGTTCCGAGCGACAGTGCGACGAACACCGCGAGCATGAGCCAGCCACCCCAGACCGGCAGGTTGCTGTTCATGAGCGCGACGATCGCCGGCGTCTGCACCTGGTAGTTGCCGCCGGTACCGATGATGATCAGCTCGAGACCCTGGAAGCCGAGGAACAGGCCCAGGGTGACGACGAACGACGGAATGCCGACGCGTGCCACGAAGAAGCCGATGAACGAGCCGATCGCGATGCCCGCGAGGAACGCGATGAGCAGCGCGAGGAACCAGTTCAGCTTCGTGACATCCGTCAGGACGATCCAGATGCACATCGTGAGGCCGCCGGTCACACCGGCGGAGAGATCGATCTCGCCGAGCAGGATGACGAACACGAGCGCCATGCCGAGCATCACCAGCTCGGCCGACTGGGTGAGCAGGTTGGCGAAGTTGCGCTCGGTCAGGAAGTAGGGGCTCAGGAAGGCGAACAGGATGCTGAGCACGATGAAGCCGGCGACGGCGGGCAGCGCCCCCATGTCGCCCTGGCGCACGCGCGAGCCCCAGGAGCGGATCTGCTGGCCGAGCCCGCCCTCCTGCCCGCTGCCGATGAGATCGTTCGTCGGCTCCGGAAGGAGCGTGGTCGTATTGGTGTCAGGCGCGCTCATGCTCGGGCTCCGCTCGGGGTGTACGTCCTGCTGCCGGTGATGTACCCGACGACGTCGTCGTAGGTGGTCTCGGCGGTGGGCACCTCGGCGACCATCGTGCCGAGGTAGAGCACGCTGATGTAGTCGGCGACCTTGAAGACGTCGGCGAGGTTGTGGCTGATGATGATGACCGCGACGCCCTGGCTGGCGAGGCGCTGGACGAGGTTAAGCACCTGCTCCGTCTGGGCGACGCCGAGGGCTGCCGTCGGCTCGTCGAGGATGACGACCTTGGCCTTCTTGAGCACCGCCCGCGCGATCGCGACGGTCTGGCGTTGGCCGCCGGAGAGCGACGCGACCTTCTGTCGCACCGATTTGACGGTGCGGACGTTCAAGGACCTCAGCACCTCAGAGCTCTGGCGCTCCATCTTGCCCTCGTCGAAGGTGCCGGCCACCAGCTCCTCGCGCCCGAGGAACATGTTCTGCACGATGTCGAGGTTGTCGCACAGCGCGAGGTCCTGATAGACGACCTCGATGCCGAGCTCCGCCGCGTCGCGCGGATGCGTGAGCGAGACGGGCTTGCCCTCGAACCGCACCTCGCCCTCGTCATACGGCTGCACGCCGGCGAGGCCCTTGATGAGCGTCGACTTGCCGGCACCGTTATCGCCGACGAGGGCCGTGACCTTGCCCGGGTAGGCGCGCAGCTCGACGCCTCGCAGCACGTTCACCGGCCCGAAGCTCTTGACGACCCCCGTCAGTTCGATGATGGGAGTTTCCATTTTTGGGAATCCTTTCGAAGGAACAGGGGAGGGGCCGGAGGCCGGGTTCACCGGCGCCCCGACCCCTCCGCCTGGACGTGTCCGACTACTGCTACTTGACGCCGTAGGTGGCGCAGGCGGCGGCGACGGCTCCGGTGCAGAGATCGGATGCCTTGGCGTCACCGGCCTGGACGACCTTCTCGACGTCCTTCGGGCCGACGAGAACGGGCGTGACCGCGATGTACGGCGTGCCGTCGTCGAGCTTCTTGTCGACGCTCGGCTTCTGACCCTTCAGCAGCTGGATCGCGAGGTCGCTCGCGGCCTTCGCCTCGTCGGGGACGTGCTTCCACACGGTTCCGGTCTGCTTGCCGAGAAGGACGTTCTGCAGACCCTCGGTCGAGGCGTCCTGACCGGAGACCGGCACCTTCAGGTTGTTCTTGTCGAGGACCGAGATGACTCCGGCTGCGTTGGTGTCGTTCGCGACCCAGACCGCGTCGACCTTGCCGCCGAGCGCGGTCAGCGCCTGCTCGAAGTTCGTCGCGGACTTGGCGCCGTCCCAGACCCCCGGCGGCTCCTTCGCCGGCTTGATGCCTGCTGCGGTCATCACCTCGGCAGCGCCGTCGTGGAACATCTTCGCGTTGCCGTCGGTCGGGTCGCCGCCCATGTAGACGACGGTCGCCGTCGCCGGGTCCTTGCCTTCGGCCTTGAGACCGTCGACGATCGCCTGGCCCTCGAGCTCGCCGACCTTCTCGTTGTCGAACGACACGTAGTAGTCGGCGCCGGCGATCGGGCGGTCGTAGGCGATGACCGGGATGCCCTGCGCCTTGGCCTTCTTCGCGACCGAGACGCCTGCGCCGTTGTAGTCGACGAGCAGCATCACGCCGCAGCCCTTCGACAGTTCCTGGTCGGCGATGGTCGCGTACTTGCTGGTGTCGCCCTGCGCGTTCTGGATGTCGGTCTTGAACCCGGCGCTTTCGAGCGCCTGCTTCAAGTCTGGCCGGTCCATGCCTTCCCAGCGGGGGGAGGACGCTGCGTCGGGAAGGATGACGCAGGCCGTCTTCGACGATGCCTTTGCGGCCGAGCCGGACTTGCTGTTGTTGTCGCCGTTGCCCGAACACCCTGCCAGCACCAATGCTGCCGCGGATGCAAGAACAGCGAGCGAAACCATTGAGCTGCGCTTCACGTCGCGCTCTCCTTCGATTGCTGTGTAAAGCGAGAACACTCTCGCTGCCACCTCGACATTGAGAGTGGCATAGGAATCATGCCTGAATCCGGCGACTAATGCACGGAACCGGTTAAGGGTTTTTGTGTCAGTTCAATACCAGTTCGGCGTGTGGGACAGTTCGAACGACCACGCACCGCAGGGATTCCCGTAGGAGCTCTTGATGTAGGCGAGGCCCCAGTTGATCTGCGTGACGTAGCTCGTCATCCAGTCGGAGCCGTACGTCGCCATCTTCTGACCAGGCCACGCCTGCGGGATTCCGTACGCGGCGCTCGATGTGTTGTAGGCGTTCACCCGCCAGCCGGACTCGTGCGTCCACAGCTGCAGCAGGCAGTCGTACTGCGTGCCGTCCCAGTTGTAGCGGCCCATCTGCGACTGCGCGTAGGCCTTGGCGGCCGGTGGGTCGGGCGTGATGCTCCGCGACACCTGGTACAGGTATGAGCTGTCGCCCTGCGCAGCGCGCTGCGCCGCGAGCGCCGCGAGGTACGCCTGGTACTCCGCGTACTTCTGCTGGATCGCCGCGCTCTGCTGCTGCAGCTCCGCCATCTGCGCATACGCGGTCTTGCTCTGCGCCTGCGACGTCGCAAGCGCGTCGTCCGCCTTCTTCTGCGCATCCTGGGCCGCCTTCAGGGCGGTCTGCGCATCGCCCGCGAGCTTCTGTCTCGCCTGCCGCGCGTCGGCTGCCTCCGCCGAAAGCGAGGCTGCGACGTTCGCCTGCTGCGACGCGTGGTCGCGCAGGCCTGCGGCGAGGCCGGTGAGCCGGCTCATCGCGCTCAGCTTGTCGAGCAACTGCTTCGCGTCGCCGCGGTTCAGCAGCAACTGCGTGGTCAACCCGCTGTTCCCACCCGCGACGTAGAGCTGCGATGCGATCGAGCCGAAGCGGCGGTTCGCCGACGTCGAGGCCTGCTTCGCGGCGTCCGCCTGGGCCTCAAGGCTCGCCGCCTTCGCGCTCGCGTCCTGGAGGGCCTGCTCGGCCTTCGCGTAGTCGTTCTGCTTCTCGAGGGCCGTCGTGGCCGCCGAGACCGCCACCGCCTGGTTCTGTTGCACCAGGCCCTGGATCTTGGCGTATTCGGCCTTCGAAGACGCGGCGTCCTGCTTCGCCGCCTGCACCTCGGCCTCGGTGGGCCACTGTTCGTCGGCCGCAGCGGGGCCGGCGGCGCCGATGCCGACCACCAGCACGGCCGCAACCGCGACCGCGAGGGCGCCAAGGGTCACTCTCGTCCTACGCATACGCACGCAACCATACAAACGACGGCACAGCGCGCAGGCGCGGAACACGCGGGCGAGCGCAAATCCTGTCGACCCCCGCACGGGGGTCACACGCAGTCGCGGAGCGCAGGCGGTGCTTGACTGAGGTCGTGACGCAGCGAACGGTCCTGCTGGTGGCGATCCTCGCGTCGTTCGTCGCCTTCCTCGACGGCAGCATCGTCAACGTCGCGCTGCCCGCGATCGAGCGCGAGCTCGGCGGCGGCCTCGCGTTGCAGCAGTGGGTCGTCGACGCCTATCTGGTGACGCTCGGCGCTCTCATCCTCGTGGCCGGGTCGCTCAGCGACCTGTTCAGCCGCACCCGGGTGCTGTTCATCGGGCTGATCGGCTTCGGCGCGGCATCCGTGCTCTGCGCGATCGCGCCGACCGCCGGCGTGCTGATCGCCGCCCGCGCGCTGCAGGGCGTGGCGGGCGCGCTGCTCGTTCCGAGCTCGCTCGCGATGATCATCTCGGCGTTCGACGGCGAGGCGCAGTCTCGGGCGATCGGGCGCTGGACGGCGTTGACCGGCGTCGCCATGCTGATCGGCCCGTTCCTCGGCGGGGTGTTCGTCGACACGCTCTCGTGGCGGTGGGTCTTCGCCGTGAACGTGCTGCCGATCGCCGTCACGCTGACGCTGCTGAGCCGGTTGCCGAAGGCGCACGCCCGCCCCGGCGCGCGCGTCGACGTGCCAGGCGCGGTTCTCGGCGCCGTCGCGCTCGGCGGCGTGGTCTTCGCCCTCATCGAACAGGGCACACGTGGGTGGGCGGATGCCGTGGTGCTCGTCTCTGCGGCCATCGGGGTCGCCGCAGGCGTCGCGTTCGTCATGGTCGAGCGCCGCGCGCGGCAGCCGATGCTGCCGCTCGCCATCTTCCGCGCGCACGACTTCGCCGTCGGCAATGTCGCGACCTTCGCGATCTACGCGGCGTTCTCGCTCGGCCCGCTCATGGTCGGGCTGTACCTGCAGCAGGTCGCGCACCTCGCCGCGTCGCTCGCCGGTCTCGCCCTCGTGCCGTCGACGCTCGCAGCGCTGCTGCTCGCCGGCCGGTTCGGCAGCATGGCGGGCAAGGTGGGCGCCCGCTGGTTCATGACGGCCGGCCCGCTGATCGTCGCTGCCGGGTTCCTCTCGATGCTGCTGATCAGGGATCCGTTCGACTACTGGACCCAGCTGCTCCCGGGCACGGTCATCGTCGGCGTCGGCATCGCGATGACCGTCGCACCGCTCACCTCGGCGGTCCTCGGCGCGATCCCGCCGGCGCAGGCGGGTATCGCCTCGGCGATCAACAACGCCGTCGCCCGCGTCGCCGGGCTGGTCGCGATCGCCTGCGCCGGTGTGATCGTGGGGGAGCACCTCGACCTCGCCGGCCTGCAGCGCACGATCATCGTGCTGGCGGTGCTGCTCGCCGCGGGCGCCGTCGTCTCCTGGCTCGGAATCCGCGACGAGTTCCTCGTCGCGCAGCGCGCTACGCCAGCTCCTCGCCCGTGATCTCCTCGCGGATGCGGCGCAGGTCCTCGAGCAGCGAACCGATCAGGATCCAGTGCGTCGAGTCCGGACGGGCGACGGTGAGCGGGGCGGTGAGGGCAGGCGGCTCCGTCTGCTCATGGACGGATTCCTCGGCATCCGCTCGCGGCACGAGCCGCAGCAGCCTGAGGTCGTGAGCCGCCCGCCTGGTCTCCTCCGCGAGCGCGGCGATCGTGGGCTCGGCCGGCAGCTCGTCGACATAGCGGTCGTGCAGGGTGCGGGTCATCGCGGCCGTTCGCGACACGAGACTGGCCAGGCGATCCCGCAGCGCCACCGCCTCGCTCAGCCCGGGCTCGTGGCGATTGCGCCGCGGGTTGATCGACAGCGAGTCGTCTGCGGCCTTCAGCGCGGCGTCCGTCTTCTCGAGCATGGGCCGCAGCAGCCGGGCGAGCAGGAGCAGCTCATCGAGACGCGACGGGGTCTGGGGTGCCGTGAGCGCGCCCGCGATCGCGTCGATGCGGTCGGCGATCTCGTCGAGCAGCGCGTCGACGGACTCGCGCGCCGGCCGGATGGCGATGGGCGGCACCACGAAGACGTTGACCACGAGGCCGACCGCCGCGCCGATCACGGTCTCGACGATGCGATCGACCGCGTAACCGGGCGTCGTCGCGCCGATCGAGAGCACGAGCATCGCGCTGATCGGCACCTGCACCGAGGTCGTCGGCGTCAGGCGAAGCGCCCAGGTGACGGCGATCGCCGCGACGATCGAGAGCAGCACGACCCAGTAGCCGCTGCCGAACACGATGCCGACCACATAGGCGACCAAGACGCCCGCGATGACGCCGATGCTGCGCTCGATCGCCCGCGACAGCGACTGGTTGAGGCTCGGCTGAACGACGAGCAGGGCGGCGATCCCGGCGAAGGCGGGCAGCTGGCCAGGGATCAGGAGACCCGCGAGGATCCATGCGGCGATGGTTGCGAGCGCCATCTTGGCCGCCTGCAGCAGCGGGACGCGGGCGGAAGCGCGCAGCGAGTCGAGGTAGCGCACGTCTCAACGCTACCGAGCAGCGTGGAAGCGGCGGAAGCACGCCACTAGGGCCTCGAGGTGCAGGCGGCGCGGCTCAGACGCGCCGGCCCTCGTCGTGGTGCCCGCCCACGAAGCCGAGGTCGCGCAGCTGGCGGTAGATGCTCGTGCCATCCGGTGCGTACACCCACGGCACGCCACCCGCCTCGCTGTGCCGCTCGGCCTTCGAGCGGCCGCCCGCGAGCACCGCCTCGGTCGGGTAGAGCTGGCGGATCGCGACGGCGGCGACCGAGTCGGGATGCTGCGCGATGAAGTTGCTGTAGATCGCCTCGTCGTGTTGCCCGTCATCGCCGAAGAGCAACCACTTGATGTGCGGGAACTCGCTCGCGAGCCGCTCGAGATTCTGCTCCTTGTGCACCCGGCCGCTGCGGAAGAAGCGGTCGTGCGTGGGGCCCCAGTCGGTGAGCAGCAGCGGGCCCGACGGGAACATGTTGCGGGTCAGGAAGCGACGTAGCGTCGGGGCGACGTTCCACGGGCCCGTCGAGAGATAGACGAACGGCGCCCCGCGGTGCTCGGAGCGGATGCGCTCGTAGAGCACCGGCATTCCTGGCGTCGGCACCCGCGCGTGCTCGTCGAGCACGAAGGTGTTCCACGCAGCGAGCAGCGGGCGCGGCAGCCACGTCACCATCACGGTGTCGTCGATGTCGCTGACCACGCCGAACTCGGTCTCGGGGCCGACGATGAGCAGAGTCGCGGAACTCGCGGTCTCGAGGCCCTGCGGGCGCAGCCGGATCTCGTGGCGGCCCGGCGCGAGCTCGACGGGAACGACCTGGTCGATCACCCCACCGCGGTCGGGTGTCAGCGCATGCTCGACGCCGTCGATCTCGGCGATCACAGGCACGTCGCTGATCGGCACGCTCGTGAAGCTGCGCCAGCCGCGCACGCTCTCCTCTCGCTTGCGGTACTGGCCGCCGAGCCTCGTGCCCGGCACCGGATCCTGCGCGAGCACGACGCGCCCGAGCACGCGCGCCCACTTCGGCGCGCCGTAGCCGGCGTACGGGACGACCGTCGGCAGGAATCCCTTGGCCCTTGCCCGCCGTGCGCGGTAGCGGTTGACTGCGTCGTCGAACTGCGCTGCGCGGTGCGGGTGGGGGCCGGGCGTTGACATCGCAACGAGTCTGACATGCCTGCGCGACGCGCCGACTCAGGAATGCGGATGTGAGGGGCCGTCAGGAATTGACGGTCTAGAATCGTTGCGCAGAAGCAATCGAAGGGGACACTACTTCCGTGCCTATTCACGATCTCGCCAAAGATCCGGAGCGCTCGCTCGCCGCGCTCGTCCGCACCGAGCCGATCCAGGAGCGCAGCGCCGCCCGGGTCGACGCTCTGCTGGACGCAGCAGCCGCGGTCGTCGACGAGATCGGCTTCGACCGCCTCACGACCGCCATGGTGGCCGAGCGGGCGGATGCATCGATCGGCACCGTCTATCGGTATTTCCCCGACCGCATCGCCCTCCTGCAGGGTCTGCGCGAGCGCGCGATCGGCCGCTTCCGCGTCGCCGTGGTGCAGCGCATCGAAGAGGTGCACCCGAGCACGTGGCTCGAGGCCGTCGAATGCTCGATCGACGCGGTCGCGACGATGTACCGCACCGAGCCGGGTTTCCGCATCATCCGCTTCGCCGATGACGAGCGCGGAAACGACGCGACCGGTGAGTTCTCAGGCGACACGGTGCCGCTCTCGCACGGCCTCGCAGAGGTGCTCTCGGGCGACTTCGGCCTGCCGGCCGGCGACGAGCTCGTGTTCCGGGTCGCGATCGCCATCGAGATCGGCGACGCGCTCGTCGGTCGCGCCTTCGTGTCGAACCCAGAGGGCGAAGAGCGCTACATCACCGAGGCCCGCGCCGTCATCAGCGCATATCTGAGCAACTACTACAGCTGATCGCCGGGCATGCGGCATGTACGCGTATTGCGTACAGCATTGCCAGTGTCGGTGGTCCGTGGTCCGATTGACCCGTGATCGAATTCCGCGCCGTCACGAAGCGCTTCGCTGATGGCACTCTGGCTGTGTCCGAGCTCGACCTGGTGATCCCGCCGCGGCAGATCACCGTGTTCGTCGGCTCTTCGGGCAGCGGCAAGACAACGGTTCTGCGCATGATCAACCGCATGGTCGACCCGACGAGCGGCACGATCCTCATCGACGGCGACGACATCGCGACGCGCGAGCCGGTCGCCCTGCGCCGCTCGATCGGCTACGTCATGCAGAACTCGGGCCTGCTGCCGCACCGCACGGTGGTCGACAACATCGCGACCGTTCCGGTGCTGCGCGGCGAGAAGAGGGCGGATGCCAGGGCGCGCGCTCGCGAGCTGATGACGGTCGTCGGGCTCGACGCCAAACTCGCGGACCGCTACCCGGCACAGCTCTCCGGCGGCCAGCAGCAGCGCGTCGGCGTTGCGCGCGGGCTGGCCGTCGACCCCAACATCCTTCTGATGGACGAGCCGTTCGGCGCCGTCGACCCCCTCGTGCGCGTCGAGCTGCAGACCGAGCTGAAGCGACTGCAGCACGAGCTCGACAAGACCGTCGTGTTCGTCACGCACGACATCGATGAGGCGTTCCTGCTCGGCGACCAGGTCGTGCTGTTCAAGCCGGGCGGCACCATCGCCCAGCTCGGCACGCCGTCGGAACTGCTCGAGAGCCCGGCCGACGACTTCGTGGCGGAGTTCATCGAGGCGGGCCGTCCCAGGAGCATCCTGAGGTGAACTGGGTCGTCACCAACTGGAGCCAGGTGTCGGAATACGGCCTGGCCCACATCTGGCTCTCGATCCCGCCGATCGTGCTCGGCTTCCTGATCTCGGTCCCGATCGGCTGGGTCGCCAACCGGTACCGGCTCAGCCGCGGCGTGGTGCTGACGATCGCCGGCATCCTCTACGCGATCCCGTCTCTGCCGCTGTTCACGCTGCTGCCGTCGCTCATCGGCACCCGCATCCTCGACCCGATCAACGTCGAGATCGCTCTCACGCTCTACGCGGTGGCGCTCATGGTGCGCACGACGGCCGACGCCCTCGCCGCAGTCTCAGACGATGTGAAGCTCTCCGCCTCCGCGATCGGCTTCGGCCTGTGGCGGCGCTTCTTCGGCGTCGAGCTGCCGCTGGCGGGGCCCGTGCTGCTCGCGGGCCTGCGGGTCGTCTCGGTGAGCACCGTCTCGCTCGTCACGGTCGGTTCCGTGATCGGCATCAACAGCCTCGGGTTCTTCTTCCTCGACGGGTATCAGCGGGCGTTCCCGACCGAGGTGTGGGTCGGCATCATCGGCACGGTGCTGATCGCGCTGGCGTTCGATGTGCTGCTCGTGCTGCTCGGCCGCTGGCTCATGCCCTGGACCCGGCGGCAGGGCGGCGCGACGCGGAATCTGGCCGTGGTGCAGAGTGAGACGGCGGTGCTGCGATGAACTCCTACTCCGACGCGTTCGCATGGCTCGTCGACCCTGTGCATTGGGCCGGCCCGTCCGGCATCCCGCAACGCCTTCTCGAGCACCTCGGCTACACGGGTCTCACGCTCGTCATCGCCATCGTGATCGCGCTGCCCGTCGGCCTCTACATCGGACACACGGGCCGCGGGCGCGAGATCGTGGTGCCGTTCACGGGCGCGCTGCGCGCTCTTCCGACGCTCGGCCTCGTCATCTTGCTCGCGCTGGGGCTCGGCATCGGCATCCTGCCGCCGCTCATCGCGCTCGTGATCCTCGCGTTGCCGCCGATCATCGCGGGCGCGTACTCCGGGCTCGAGTCGGTCGACCGCGAGGTCGTCGATGCGGCGCGCTCCGTCGGCTTCACGGGCTCCGGCGTGCTCTGGCAGGTCGAAGTCCCCCTGGCCCTGCCCCTGATCGTCGGCGGAATCCGCTCAGCATGCCTTCAGGTGATCGCCACCTGGACCGTCGCCGCCTTCCTTCCCCTCGGCGGTCTCGGCCGCTTTCTTTACGATGCGTTACCCAATCAGGATTACGCCCAGCTTCTGGCTGGTTCGATTCTTGTGATCGTGCTTGCGCTGCTGGCCGACGGGCTCTTCGCCATCGTGCAGCGGCTCGTCACCCCACGTGGGGTGACGGCAGGGCGTACCGCCGACATCCGCACCAAGACGCAATCACCACCCCGAAAGGATCCGTCATGGCTCGCACCAGAAAAGGCCTGATCGCCGCAGCAGGCGCTCTCGGCCTGGCAGCCCTCGTGCTCACGGGCTGCTCCAACGGCAACCCGCTCTCTTCCGACGACTCAGGCAGCACGGGCTCGTCCAAGACCATCACCATCGGCTCGGCCGCATTCCCCGAGAACGAGATCCTCGCTTACATCTACGCAGACGCTCTCGACAACGCCGGCGTGAAGACCGCCGTGAAGCCGAACATCGGCCAGCGCGACCGCTACATCGCGGCGCTCAAGAGCGGCGAGATCCAGCTGGTTCCCGAGTACACGGGCAACCTGCTGCAGTTCCTCGACGCGTCGGCCACGGCGACCTCGAGCGACGACGTCTACGCGGCGCTGCAGGCAGCCACGAAGAGCGGCGGCTCGGGGAAGCTCGACGCCGACAAGGCAGAGGTGCTCGAGCAGTCGCCCGGCCAGGACGCCGACTCGTACAACGTCACCAAGAAGTTCAGCGACGACAACAACGTCAAGAGCCTCGCCGATCTCAAGAACGTGACGACGCCACTGAAGGTCGGAGCGAACCCCGAGTTCGCGACGCGGCCCTACGGCATCCCCGGCCTCAAGTCGACCTACGGCGTCGACGCCACGCTCACGCCGATCAGCGACAGCGGCGGCCCGAACACGCTGAAGGCGCTGCTCGACGGCGATGTGCAGCTCGCGGACATCTACTCGACGACGCCCTCGATCAAGCAGAACGACCTGGTCACCCTCGCCGACCCTGAGCACCTCATCGGCGCTCAGAACGTCGTCCCGCTGATCGCGACCGCCAGCGCGAGCAGCAAGGTCACCGACACGCTGAACAAGCTCTCGGCGAAGATCACGACCGACGTGCTGATCGACCTCAACACCAAGAGCTCGGTCGACAAGCAGTCCGCTCAGCAGATCGCGAAGGACTGGGTCAAGGCGAACGGCTTCTAGGCAGGCATCCGCCGCTCGCGAACGCCCCCTGCCCTCGCAGGGGGCGTTCGTCATGCTCCGGTAACCTTGAGTGTTGGCGCTCAGCGCCGCACCACGCAGCACGGAAGACGGGACACACGTGGCAGACGAGCAGACGGTGACGCGGGAGAGCGACGAGGCGCGCGAGGAGCGCTACGACTTCGCCGCCATCCAGGACAAATGGGCTCCCGTGTGGGAGGCCATCACGCCCTTCGCGACCGACGACCCGGCCGACAAGCGGCCGCGCAAGTACGTGCTCGACATGTTCCCGTACCCCTCCGGCGACCTGCACATGGGCCATGCAGAGGCGTTCGGCTTCGGCGACATCGTCGCCAGGTACTGGCGGCAGCAGGGCTTCAACGTGCTGCACCCGATCGGCTGGGACAGCTTCGGCCTGCCGGCCGAGAACGCCGCGATCAAGCGCGGCATCGACCCGCGCGGGTGGACGTACGACAACATCGCCCAGCAGAAGGCGAGCTTCAAGATCTATGCGCCCAGTTTCGACTGGTCGCGCGAGCTGCACACGAGCGACCCCGAGTACTACAAGTGGAACCAGTGGCTGTTCCTCAAGCTGTATGAGAAGGGCATCGCCTACCGCAAGGACGGCAGCGTCAACTGGTGCCCGAACGACCAGACCGTGCTCGCCAACGAGCAGGTCATCGACGGGCACTGCGAGCGGTGCGGCTTCCTCGTCACGAAGAAGAAGCTGACGCAGTGGTACTTCCGGGTCACCGACTACGCCGACCGCCTGCTCGACGACCTGAACCAGCTCGAGGGCACGTGGCCGACGCGCGTTCTGACGATGCAGCGGAACTGGATCGGCCGCTCCGTCGGCGCCGACGTGCGCTTCACGATCGAGGGCCGCACGGAGCCGATCCCGGTCTACACGACGCGCCCGGACACGCTGTACGGCGTGACGTTCATGGTCGTCGCGCCCGACTCCGATCTCGCGCAGGAGCTCGCGGCCGAGGCATCCGTCGAGGTGCAGGCCGAGTTCAACGCCTACCTCGAGAAGGTGCGCGGCGCGACCGAGATCGAGCGGCTGTCGACCGAGCGCGAGAAGACAGGGGTGTTCCTCGGGCGCTACGCGAAGAATCCGCTGACCGGCGAGCGCATCCCGATCTGGTCTGCCGACTACGTGCTCGCCGAATACGGCCACGGCGCGATCATGGCGGTGCCCGCTCACGATCAGCGCGACCTCGACTTCGCGCGCACCTTCGGCCTGCCTGTGAAGGTCGTTGTCGACGTGAACGCCCCCGTGACCGGCGCGATCCCCGTGATCACGGGCGACGATGTGCCCGACGAGCTGCCCCCCGTGCTGCCGGACCCCGCGCAGACCGGCGAAGCGCTCGCCGGTGTCGGGCGCCTGATCAACTCGGGCCCGTTCGACGGGCTGAGCAAGAACACGGCGATCACCAAGGTCACCGAGGCGCTCGCGCAGTCCGGCATCGGCGGGGCGGCCAAGAACTACCGCCTGCGCGACTGGCTGATCTCGCGCCAGCGCTACTGGGGCACGCCGATCCCGATCATCCATTGCGCGGAGTGCGGCGAGGTGCCGGTGCCCGAGGACCAGCTGCCGGTCGTGCTGCCGGACGCCGCGGGGCTCGACCTGCGCCCGAAGGGCTCCAGCCCGCTGGGTGCTGCCGAGGACTGGGTGAACGTCGACTGCCCGAAGTGCGGTGGCCCCGCCAAGCGCGACAGCGACACGATGGACACTTTCGTCGACTCGTCGTGGTACTTCCTGCGCTTCCTGTCGGCGAACGACGACGCCCGCGCCTTCGACCCGGCAGAGGCCGGCAAGTGGGCGCCCGTCGACCAGTACGTCGGCGGCGTCGAGCACGCGATCCTGCACCTGCTGTACGCGCGGTTCATCACCAAGGTGCTGTTCGACCAAGGCTACGTCGACTTCACAGAGCCCTTCATGTCGCTGCTGAACCAGGGCCAGGTGCTCATGGACGGCTCGGCGATGAGCAAGAGCAAGGGCAACCTGGTCGAGTTCGCCTCGCAGCTGCGCGAGTATGGCGCCGACGCGCTGCGCGTCACGATGGCGTTCGCCGGGCCGCCCGAGGACGACATCGACTGGGCCGACGTCTCGGTGACGGGTTCGTCGAAGTTCCTGGCGCGCGCCTGGCGCGTGGCGCGCGACGTCACGTCGTCGCCCGACGCGATCTGGAAGGACGGCGACCTCGCTCTGCGGAAGCAGACACACCGGTTCCTCGCGGACGCCCCCGGGCTCGTCGAGTCGTTCAAGTTCAACGTGGTGGTCGCCCGCCTCATCGAGCTCGTGAACGCGACCCGCAAGGCGATCGACTCGGGCCCCGGCCCCGCCGACCCCGCTGTGCGCGAGGCGGCCGAGGTCGTGGCGATGTCGCTGAACCTGTTCGCTCCGTACACCGCCGAGGACATGTGGCAGCTGCTCGGATACGAGCCGACCGTGGCGAACGTGCAGTGGCGCAAGGCCGACCAGACGCTGCTCGTCGAGGACACCGTGACCGCGATCGTGCAGGTCAACGGCAAGGTGCGCGACAGGTTCGATGTGCCGGCGAAGATCGGCGCCGACGAGCTCGAGCAGCTCGCGCGCGCCTCGGCCGCGGTTGCCCGTGCGGTGGGCGAGCAGAAGATCGTCAACGTGATCGTGCGCGCACCCAAGCTCGTCAACATCGCGACCAAGCCGTAGAGGTCTTCCCCAGCACACGCTGCGGCTCGTGCCAGGCATCCCCAATACGGATGCCTGGCACGCTGCTGCTCCCGCGGCGGCCCCTAGCCTCGCCGGGTGAGCGAAACCGCACAGGAGCCGGAAGAGGCACTGGCCGCCTCGGCTCGCGTCGGCCCGCGGTGGCGCGTCGGGCTCGGCGCGGCCGTGGCGCTGCTCGTTCTCGGCGTCGCGGTCGCGGTGGTCGCCGGCCTCGTCTCCGGCGGCGGGGGAGCACAGCCTCTCGCCGAGCCGGCGCCGTCACCGGATGTGGGCATAACGCCTGCGTCGCCGAAACCGATGGCTGCGGCACCCGTCGTCGTGCATGTGCTCGGGCAGGTGAACCGGCCGGGGGTGTACGAGCTGTCCGACGGCGCCCGCGTGATCGACGCAGTCGGCGCCGCCGGCGGGTTCGCCGCTGAGGCGGATCAGAACGGGGTGAACCTGGCACAGATGCTCGTCGATGGCCAGCAGGTGGACATTCCGAAACCGGGGGAGGTGCCGCCGGCTGCGCCGGCGGACTCCACAGCCACCGGCAGCGGACCCGGACCCGACGCGAAGGTCGACCTCAACACGGCCACGTTGGAACAGCTTGAGACCCTGCCGCGCGTCGGCCCGGCGATGGCGCAGCGCATCGTCGACTGGCGCACGCAGAACGGGAAGTTCGCGTCCGTCGACGATCTGAAGAACGTCACGGGTATCGGCGACAAGACCTTCGCCGATCTCAAGGACCTGGTCGTGGTGCGGTGAGGCGCCGCGGACTCGACTTGCGGCTCGTGCCGCCTGCGGCCGCCGCGTGGGCGACGGCGGGCGTGCTCGTCGCCCGGCCGGAGGCAGGGTGGTGGTGCGCGGCGGTCTCAGGGCTCCTTGCCGTCGCGGCTGTCGTGATCGGATTCCGCGGCCGCCGCCGTCTCGCCGGCAGTGCGGCGCTGACCATCGCCGCGATCGGGCTGGCGGCCGCTGCGACCGCGGTCGCCGCGCCGCTGCGTCACCCGCCCGAGCTCGACGAGCGTGCGAGCGGGCACTCCGTCGCTGTTCTCGCGACAGTCGACTCGGGCACTCGCGCCGCTGCGGGCGCACCCTTCGGCGGCGGCGATCGGGTGAGCTTTCACGCCACTGCGGTCGAAGTCGACGTGGGCCGCGCGCACATCGGCGGGCGCATCCCGGTTCTCGTGTACTCGATGCGCGGCGCGCACGAGCCGCGCATCGGCGAGCGGGTGCACATGTCGGGAACGGCGAAAACCTCGGCACCCGAAGACGACGTGGCGCTCACCCTGTATGCGGACTCCTGGCGGGAGGAGGCGCCGCCACCCGCCTGGCTCGGGTGGGCCGACGGCTTGCGCACCCGCTTCGGCACGGCGACCGCGCAGCTGCCTGGGGATGGCGGCGAACTCCTGCCAGGGCTCGTCATCGGCGACGAGACCCGCGTCGGCGCCGACCTGGACGCGAGCATGAAGGCGGCGTCGCTCAGCCACCTCACGGCGGTGTCCGGCTCGAACTGCGCCGTGATCATCGCCGGGCTGCTCGCGCTCGCGGCTGCGGTCGGCCTGCCGCGCGGGTGGCGCGTCGTGGCGGCGCTCGTGGGGCTCGCAGGGTTCGTCGTCCTCGTGACTCCCGGCGCGAGCGTGCTGCGCGCGGCCGTGATGGCCTCCATCGTCGTGCTGGGCACCGCGCTCGGGCGCCCGGGCCGCGCGCTCCCGGCGCTCGCTCTCGCCGTGCTGGTGCTGCTCATGCAGAATCCGTGGCTCGCCCGCGACTACGGCTTCGCGCTGTCTGTCGTCGCGACTGCCGCGTTGCTCGTGCTCGCGCCGCCGCTCGCGGCCCGGCTCGAACGCTGGTTGCCGCGCTGGCTCGCTCTCGGCCTCTCCGTCCCGATCGCCGCCCAGCTCGCCTGTCAGCCGGTGCTCGTGCTGCTGAATCCCACCGTTCCGGTCTACGGCGTGGTCGCCAATGTGCTGGCCGAGCCGGCTGCGCCGGTCGCGACCGTGATCGGGTTGATCGGATGCCTGCTGGTGCCGCTGTCGACCGCCTTCGCGGCACCGCTCCTGTGGGCGGCGTGGGCGCCCGCAGCCTGGATCGCCGGCATCGCCCGCACCTCCACAACGCTTCCCGCGGCAGCGCTTCCCTGGCCGGCCGGCATCGCGGGATTCGGCCTCGCCGTCGTGCTCACGGTCGCGGTCGTCGTGGTCATCGCTCGGCCGAGCACGGCACGCGGCCGCCGGGCGCGAGGCGCGGTCGCCGGGGCATCCGCCCTGCTGATCGTCGTCGCGCTCGCTCTGCAGGCCGGGCCTGCCGTCGCCGCACGCGCCACGACGCCGCGCGACTGGGTGGTCGGGTTGTGCGACATCGGTCAGGGGGACGCCATCGTTCTGCACGACGGCGCGAGCTATGGGCTCATCGACACCGGGCCCGAGCCGAAGGCGCTGACGGCGTGCATGCGCCAGCTCGGCATCCGCCGTCTCGATCTGCTCGTGCTCACGCATTACGACGCCGATCACGTCGGCGGCCTCGGCGCCGTGGCGGGCATGGTCAGCACCGCGGTCATCGGCACGCCGCCGCCGGGCGATGCCGCGGCCGACCGCCGCGTCGACGAGCTGCATCGGCACGGCGTGTCCACCCGCTTCGGGCAGCGCGGCGATGAGGGCTCGCTCGGCGGCCTGCGCTGGCAGGTGCTCTGGCCGGACGGAGCCCACCCGGACATGTCGACGAGCAACGAGGGCGGCGTGACGCTCGAGGTCGAAGGCCATGGCATCCGCATGCTCTTCCTCGCCGACCTCGATGAGAAGGCGCAGGACGCGATCTTGGCCGAGGGCGCCCTGCCCCGTATCGACATCGTGAAGGTCGCCCATCATGGCTCGGCGGACCAGAGCGCCCGACTCTACGGCCTGATCCGCGCGAGGCTCGGCCTGATCTCCTGCGGTCTCGGCAACTCATACGGCCACCCGACCGCCAAGCTGCTCGGGCTGCTGCGAGCGGCCGGCACCCAACCCGCTCGCACCGACCTCGAGGGCATGGTGCTGGTGACTGCTCACGCCGGTTCCCTCGCACTGTGGACCCACAAGAAGGCGGCGGATGCCGCGCTGTGGACGCCTGCGCGGCGATGACGGCGCCCGCCGGCCGGTAGGCTCGAAGAGGCAAGGAGGACGAGTGGCCGCGAAGACCGCCATCCCGCAGTTGAGCTGGGCGCAGGTGCGCCCGGCGCCTGTGGTGCTCGTCTCCGGCACCGAGACGGTGCTGGCCGACCGGGCGATCCGCCTGCTGCGCGACCGGCTCAAAGAAGCAGACCCGAGCCTCGAGGTCAGCGACATCGATGCCGCCGATTACGCTCCGGGTGAGCTGGTCACGTTCGCGAGCCCGTCGCTGTTCGGCGAACCACGGCTGATTCGCGCCAGCAACGTCGAGAAGGCCTCTGACGCGTTCATCCTTGAGACCCTCGACTATCTCGCCGCTCCCGACGAGGGCGCAGTGCTCGTGCTTCGCCACGGCGGGGGAGTGCGGGGGAAGAAGCTGCTCGACGAGCTCCGCTCCGGCCGCGGCGATGGGGTCGAGATCGTGTGCGCCGAGCTCAAGCGCGACTCCGACAAGTTCGACTTCGCCCGCGACGAGTTCCGGCGGGCCGGCAAGAAGATCACTCCGCCCGCGTTGCGCGCCGTCGTCTCCGCGTTCGCCGACGACCTCGCCGAGCTCGCGTCCGCCTGTCAGCAGCTGATCAGCGACACGGCAGCCGAGATCGACGAGAAGATCGTCGACAGCTACTACGGCGGCCGCGTCGAAGTGAACTCGTTCGCCGTCGCCGACGCGGCGATCGCCGGGCGGTATGGCGAGGCGCTGGTCACTCTGCGGCACGCTCTCGCAAGCGGCGCCGACCCGGTTCCGATGGTCGCGGCCTTCGCGAGCAAGGTGCGCACCATGGCGAAGCTCAAGGGGTCCCGCGGCGCAGACGGCCAGCTCGCGAGCCGATTCGGCCTCTCGCCGTGGCAGGTGAAGCGCGCCCGCGAAGAACTGCAGGGCTGGGACGAGAAGGGTCTCGCCGTCGCGGTCCAGGCCCTCGCCGCGGCCGACGCCGAGGTGAAGGGCGGCGGCCGCGACCCGGTGTTCGCGCTCGAGAGACTCGTGCGCATCGTCGCAGCGAAAGGCCGGCAGGCATAGAAAAAGGCCCCGCCTCGGCGGGGCCTTGATCGTGGAGCAGGCTGCTTACAGGGTGGCGACCAGCTTGGCCAGGCCCGACTTGCGGTTCGCGGCCTGGTTCTTGTGGATGACGCCCTTGCTCACGGCCTTGTCGAGCTTCTTCGACGCGGTCTTGAGCGCGGCAGCCGCCTTGTCGGCGTCGCCGGCGGCGACGGCGGTGCGGGTCGCGCGAACGGCGGTCTTGAGCTCGCTCTTGATGGCCTTGTTGCGCTCTTCGGCCTTGCGGTTGGTCTTGATGCGCTTGAGCTGCGACTTGATGTTTGCCACTGATGTGCTCTTTCGGTTGAACGGACTGATAAAAAGCCACCAGGTGGTAGAGGGGCACCGGCGGCGATTCGCACGCGTGTGGGACACGTGCGCAAGCCAAGGACCAATGCTACCAGAGTGCCCTGGTCGCCCGGATAACCTCGAGGGCATGCCAGAGCTCGCGCGCCACATCGCCTCGGTCCCCGCCTCAGGAATCCGCCGCGTCTTCGAGGCCGCGCATCACCTGCCCGATGTGATCATGCTCGCGATCGGCGAGCCCGACGCCGAGCCCGCGCCGCACATCGCGGCGGCGGCCATGCGCGCCTGGGCGGACGGGTTCACCGACTACACGCCGAACGGCGGCGTCCTCGAGTTCCGCGAGGCGGTCGTCGACAAGCTCTCGCGGGTCAACGGCATCGATGTCGGCGTCGATCAGGTCTGGAGCACGATCGGCGCCACCCAGGCGCTCTACCAGGCGCAGGGTCTCGTGCTCGACCCGGCCGACGAGATCCTGGTGCCGGACCCCGGCTACACGACGTTCACGATGGCTGCGCGCATGCACAGCGCGGTCCCGGTGCGCTACGGCTTGAAGGCAGAGAGCGGATTCCTGCCGCAGATCGCCGACCTCGAGGCGCTCGTCACCCCGCGGACCCGGGCGCTGCTCGTCAACTCGCCGTCGAACCCGCTCGGCGTGGTCTTTCCAGAGCAGACCCTGCGCGACGTGCTCGCGTTCGCCGCGCGGCACGACCTCTGGGTCATCAGTGACGAGGTCTACGAGTACTTCGCGCACGGCGCGCCGCACGTCTCGATCGCAAGCCTCGACCGGGACGACCGGGTGCTGTCGGTGTTCTCGCTGTCGAAGACGTACGCCATGACCGGCATCCGCGCCGGCTATCTCGTCACCCCACCGGGCTTCGGCGACGAGCTGCGGCGTGTGCAGGAAGGGTCGATCAGCTGCATCAACGCGCCGGCGCAGTATGCGGCCGTCGCGGCGCTGACCGGCCCGCAGGATGCCGTGACCGATGCCGCCGCGCACTACCGCGACAATGTGGCGCGGGCGACAGCGCTGCTGCGCGAGCGCGGCATCCGCCACTACGAGCCGCAGGGCGCCTTCTATCTCTGGATCGATGTGTCGCACGCCTCCGGCGGCGACGTGCAGGCCTGGGCCGAGCGCTTCGTCACCGAGCAGCGTGTGGCCGTCGCGCCCGGCAGCGCCTTCGGCCCGTCGGGTGAGGGCTGGATCCGCGTGTGCGCCGCGAGCCCTACTTCCGACCTGCTCGAGGGGCTGAGCCGCCTTCCATCCGTGGTCTGAGAGAATCGTCGGTGACATGTCACCACGAGCCCAGACGGCCCTCCAGCCCGCAGCGACCGACCCGGCACGCATCCGCAATTTCTGCATCATCGCGCACATCGACCACGGCAAGTCGACCCTGGCCGATCGGATGCTGCAGCTGACCGGCATCGTGCAGGACCGGGACATGCGCGCGCAGTACCTCGACCGCATGGACATCGAGCGCGAGCGCGGCATCACGATCAAGAGCCAGGCGGTGCGGATGCCGTGGGAGCGCGACGGCGAGACCTTCGCGCTCAACATGATCGACACCCCTGGGCACGTCGACTTCACCTACGAGGTGTCCCGCTCGCTCGCCGCGTGCGAGGGCGCGATCCTGCTCGTCGACGCCGCGCAGGGCATCGAGGCGCAGACGCTCGCGAATCTGTACCTCGCGCTCGAGAACGACCTCGAGATCATCCCGGTGCTCAACAAGATCGATCTGCCTGCGGCCGACCCCGAGAAGTATGCTGCGGAGCTCGCGAATCTGATCGGCGGCAGCCCCGATGACGTGCTGCGCGTCTCGGGCAAGACCGGCCAGGGCGTCGACGTGCTGCTCGACCGGGTCGTCGAGCGCATCCCGGCGCCGAAGGGCGACGCATCCGCTCCCGCCCGCGCCATGATCTTCGACTCGGTCTACGACGCGTACCGCGGTGTCGTCACCTATGTGCGCATGGTCGACGGCAAGCTGACCCCTCGCCAGCGGATCCAGATGATGTCGACGCGCGCGACGCACGAGCTGCTCGAGATCGGCGTCTCATCGCCCGAGCCGACGCCCACCAAGGGGCTCGGCGTCGGCGAGGTCGGCTACCTGATCACCGGTGTGAAGGACGTGCGCCAGTCGAAGGTCGGCGACACCGTGACCGATGCGGTGAAACCGGCCAAGGACGCGCTCGCGGGCTACACCGACCCGAAGCCGATGGTGTTCTCCGGCCTGTACCCGATCGACGCGAGCGACTACCCCGAGCTGCGCGAGGCGCTCGACAAGCTGAAGCTGTCGGATGCCGCGCTGAACTACGAGCCCGAGACGTCGGTGGCCCTCGGCTTCGGGTTCCGCTGCGGTTTCCTCGGCCTGCTGCACCTCGAGATCGTGACGGAGCGCCTCGAGCGCGAGTTCGGCCTCGACATCATCACGACGGCCCCGAGCGTGATCTACGAGGTGACGACGGAGGACAAGAAGACCGTCACCGTCACGAACCCCTCCGAGTTCCCGACGGGGAAGATCGACACGGTTCGCGAGCCGATGGTGCGCGCCGCGATCCTCGCGCCGAAGGACTACGTCGGCACGATCATGGACCTCTGCCAGTCGCGCCGCGGTGCCCTGATCGGTATGGACTACCTCAGCGAGGACCGCGTCGAGATCAAGTACACGATGCCCCTCGGCGAGATCGTCTTCGACTTCTTCGACCAGCTGAAGAGCCGCACGCAGGGCTACGCGAGCCTCGACTACGAGCCCGCCGGCGAGCAGGAGGCCGACCTGGTGAAGGTCGACATCCTGCTGCAGGGCGAGCAGGTCGACGCGTTCAGCGCGATCGTGCATCGCGAGAAGGCGTACGCGTACGGCGTGCTCATGACCGGGCGCCTGAAGGAGCTCATCCCTCGCCAGCAGTTCGAAGTGCCTGTGCAGGCGGCCATCGGGGCACGTATCATCGCCCGCGAGTCGATCCGCGCGATGCGCAAGGACGTGCTCGCCAAGTGCTATGGCGGTGACATCACCCGCAAGCGCAAGCTGCTCGAGAAGCAGAAGGAGGGCAAGAAGCGCATGAAGATGGTCGGCCGCGTCGAGGTCCCGCAGGAAGCATTCATCGCCGCCCTATCCGGAGATACGGAGCGCAAGGAGAAGGACAAGTGAGCGCCCAGCGCCGCGGCCGCGAGGGGGCGCCGGAGTCCCCGGTGACCTACGGCGCGATCGGCGGCACGCAGGCGCTCGACCTGCTGCAGTACCCGCCGCCCGGCTTCAAGCCGATGGAGCGCAGCGTGCGCCTCGGCAGCGGCGACGAGCGCTGGGAGACCTCGAAGGCCGCCCTCATGTCGTGGGGCGTGCAGCGCGGCGCGGGCCTCAAGGTGACGCACGTCGACCTCGGCACGGGCGAGCAGTACGCCGGCATCCGCTACAGCGAAGACGGCACGCCGGTCGGCATGCGCGAGGCGGGCGGCGCCGAGGCGGTCTACAACGACGAGGGCGAGCCGCTCATCTCGAACGGCATGTCGGCCGTGCTCAAGACCAAGGTCGGCCCGATCACCGTCGACGCGCCGGTGCGCGTGGTCTACGTCATCGACGACCCGAAGCGCGTCGGCTTCGCCTACGGGACCTTGCAGGGGCACCCGCAGAGCGGCGAAGAGGCGTTCATCCTCGAGCACCGCGACGACGACTCCGTCTGGCTCACCGTGCGCAGCTTCTCGCGCGCCTCATCCTTCGGCTGGCGTCTGCTGACGCCCGTCGCGAGCAGTGTGCGCAAGGACATCACGGCGAAGTACCTGCGCGCGCTGCATCCGATCAATGCCGCCTAGCGCCCTTCCCCTCGGCGACCCGGCCCCTGCCGACGGCCTGCTTCCCGCGCAGGCCTCCGTCGGCGCGCACGCGCGCGACTTCGGCGTCTACCTGCACGTGCCGTTCTGCCGCGTGCGGTGCGGCTACTGCGATTTCAACACGTACACCGCGAGCGAGCTGCGCGGCGTGAGGCAGACGGATTACGCGGACCAGGCGATCGCCGAGGTCGAACTCGCCGCCCGGGTGCTCGAGGGCTCCGGCCTTCCGGCGCGCCCCGCTGCGACGGTGTTCTTCGGCGGCGGAACACCGACCCTGCTGCCCCCCGGCGATCTCGGCCGCATGCTCGCCGCCGTGCGCGACACCTGGGGTCTCGCGCTTGACGCCGAGGTGACGACCGAAGCGAACCCCGACTCGGTCGACGCGGCCGCACTCCAATCCCTCGCCGCAGCGGGCTTCACCCGCGTGAGCTTCGGCATGCAGTCCGCCGTGCCCAGCGTGCTCGCGACCCTCGAGCGCACGCACGACCCCGAGCGTGTTCCTCTCGTCGTCGAGTGGGCGCGCGACGCAGGCCTCGACGTCAGCCTCGATCTGATCTACGGCACGCCGGGGGAGACCATCGACGACTGGCGCCGTTCGCTCGACGCCGCCCTGGCGACGCAGCCCGATCACCTCAGCGCCTACGCGCTGATCGTGGAGGAGGGCACCAAGCTCGCCCGGCAGATCCGCCGCGGCGAGGTGGCGGAGCCGGACGACGACCTGACGGCCGACATGTACGAGACCGCCGATGCCACGTTCGCCGCCGCCGGCTACGGCTGGTACGAGGTGTCGAACTGGGCGAAGGGGCCGCAGCACCGTTCGCGGCACAACCTCGGCTACTGGCGCGGCGCCGACTGGTGGGGCATCGGCCCCGGCGCGCACAGCCACATCGGCGGGGTGCGCTGGTGGAACGTCAAGCACCCCGCGGCGTACGCGCAGCGCGTGCTCGCGGGGGAGTCGCCCGCGGCCGGCCGCGAGACCCTCGACGACGAGACGCGTCGCGTCGAGGACGTGCTGCTCAAGGTCCGCATCGTCGAGGGGCTGCCCGCCGCCGAGCTCGACGCCGACGCACGGCACGAGATCGCCGGGCTCATCGCCGAGGGGCTGATCGACGGCGCGGCCGCGATCAGCGGAAGCATCCGCCTCACCCTGCGCGGCCGCCTGCTCGCCGACGCGGTCGTGCGCCGGCTTACTTGAAAAACCTGATCGCGAGCGGGTAGTAGTACGGCTCGCCCCGGTTGGCCGCGAGTGCGCCCAGGATGCTGAAGATGATGTTCACGATCCAGATCGCCGCGAGCAGGAAGAACCCGATGATCGCGAGAGTGAGGATGAGCCCGATGATCTCGGCGATCACGAGGGTGATCTGGAAGTTGAGCGTCGTCGTCGCGTGCTGCCGGATGAACGGACCGCGGTCCTTGAAGACGACGTAGACGACGATCGCGCCGATGAGCCCGGCGAACAGGCCGCCGGTGATCAGGTTGAGGCCGCCCGCGATGACGTGCACGAGGATCGCCCACGTGCGCTCTTCGTCGGCTCGCAGGGGCGGGGGCGTGTACGACATCGGGTGCGTCCTTTAGCTTGTTGCGAATTTTTCCCCGTTAGCTTGACACAGACTAAACGGCCGGGGGCGACTGTCGGGCTCGTCGGCCAGCTACTCACCAGTTCACCAGGTTAACTACCGCAAATGGCACGCCCAATTGGCCCATTGAGAGCCACGTGCATCCCAAGGTCGAGGAGAGCCTCGGCATGGTCCGAAGCGACGGATAAAGGGATCCACTGACCGCACCGATCACAGCGCCGCATACCAATCCGAATATCCATGCCGCTGCGCTCCCGTCGACCAGTAGGCCCACGATAGCGAAAGGAATTGCCAAAAAACTTCCACCCGTAGCGAAAACAAACGCACGACCAACAGGCGGTGGCGCCACGGGGGCTATCAACGACTCAAGTTTCACGGCACCAAATGTGAGAACAATCCCGAGAACGTCCAAATATGCAAAATAGACCAAAATGCTGACCGGATTAATCGCGATGCTAGGCAGGGCGCCCATGAAGGCAATCAATGCGGCGCCGGTGAGCACAGAGCACATCATCGGCCAGATCGCGACCGCCTTTGTCTCTTGAGTGCTCACCGGCTCCTTCCTCATCGTGACTGCGACGTAATGATGTCGTCCGGGGTGCACCCGCCAGAGAGGCAGTCAAACCCCTTATTATCGCGATTGAACATCGTTACCCAGAATTCCGAACCGGTGTTATTGAAGCGAGCGTATCCCTCATGATCGGGCACCGGCGCGCGAGAACCGACCACCTCGACAGTACCGCTTCGGTAGAAATTGATGTTTGCGTTGTACTTGATCGACCCTGCCGAGCAAAATGGGTTCCCGACGTCATGATTGAGCCGCACGCTTGCGAAGTTCCCACTATGCTGAACATTTGTGAATGTCATACCGTCAGCCGACGCTGTTTCGGTATCAACGAGGACACCATCGTCGTACTTTGTCGAAGCATTTACATACTTGCCGAGATAGAAATCATATGGAGACGGGTTATCCCAGTTGACGTTGACAAACATTTGAGTACGGTAGTCTGGTGTCTCATTTGGCGTCGAAGAATTGGGTGTCTGATATCCCCGATTATCTCCGCCGAATTGCACTCCGCCGTCTCCGATCGCCCCGCAGGAAATCGTCGCAAAGAAATCGAGATCAACTCGACTCTGAGGAATAAACGTCTTCCACACGAATGCTGTGTCATATGGCTGGTTAGTAAATGGAACAACGGATCCGTTCGAAGAGCGTTTGAGTTGGTTCCCAGCCGTCTGTATTTCTACTGTTCGGGCGCTTAGTTGTGTGGGCAGTCCGTCATCGCTCACGCCAGAAGCCGAGAGCTGGTATTCGTACTCTGTCGCGGGGGCAAGGTCTGTGTCGTGAAATGAGTCTTCGCCGCTATTGAGACGCACAAGGACGATCCCATTTCGCGATACCGCGTACTGCTCCGCTCCCGTGATCGGCGCCCAGGTTAAGGTCACTGTTGACGGAGTGACTCCGTAGGCAAACTTTGGCTTGAAGGTGCTGAAGTCTGTGGCAGACCCGTTGACCCCTTCTTCGATCGCGATTGTCCCGTCGGCGCGTACCTCGCGTGGGTCCGCGATCGGTGGCGCCGCACTCCCATCTCTTGAGTCCTGGGCGGGCAGCTCGGGCACGGTCTCAAGACTGTCTGGCGCCCCCTGAATGACAGCACTGAACGGTATACCTGAGGGCGTTTCTCCGGCCCAAGTCTGTTCTGCCTCGTCACCGGTGTGCGACAGCACTGTCACAGATCTTCCGGTTGAGTCACTCACAGCGAGAGCGAGATCGTCAATGGCCCATCGGACCCGGTCGGCGAAGCTCCAATTCCGACAGCCGCTGCAAGCAAGACGAGCGCCAGCCCGGATGAAGCTTTTCTTCGAAAGCCGAATGGAATATGCAACTCATTCCCCCCAATTGAACGATATGACCGGCGTGTGCGTCAGCCATGACAAACATATGACTCGCCTATTCCGAATGGGAAGCTTTTGTGGTGGTACCTGTCGATCTTGACCACTGTCGGCACGGGTCCGCGGAACCTCCTCGGGCAAACGAGCCCACCGCCGCTCGGGGATGTTGGCGGCGGGGACGACCGGAGCTAACCCTGTGGGGCGAAGGTCGCGCGTGCGGCTTCGATCAGCTCAGGCGGAACAGGCTCGCCCGGGTACGGGGCGATCGCTTCCAACGCGTCGTAAGCGGCCGGGCTGAATCCCATGTGCTCCGGCCGTATACACACCGGTAGCCCACAGGACGAAGTGCCTCCAGACAGTACTCCTGAGATGAGCCCGGGCGAGGCGCCAAAACTCGGCGTCCGTGATCGACAGGGGGTCCACGCGCACCGCGACAGAAGCAGGACCGTGCACGGCAACCTCATCACGCACCTTGCGAATCACGCATTCGGGGCCGAAGCCATACATCACAGCGGCGCGGCGCTTCTCTATGGAACTCATGAGTGCGTCGAAGATCGATAGAGAGCGCGACACCACTGGTATCGTTGGCACTCATAGGTCTTGAGTGCCAGTCGCGGAAGGGAGCATCGTCGATGGTTTCTGAACGTGGACTCGCGGTGCTCCGCGCCATCGTGCAGGACTACGTCTCGACGCGCGAGCCGGTCGGCTCGAAGAGCATCGTCGACAAGCACCGCTTCGGGGTCTCGGCCGCGACGATCCGCAACGACATGGCCCTGCTCGAAGACGAAGAGCTGATCGCGGCGCCCCACACCTCGTCCGGCCGTGTGCCGACCGACAAGGGCTATCGGGTGTTCGTCGACCAGCTGACCGACGTGCGGCCGCTCACCTCGGCGCAGCGCCACGCGGTCGAGATCTTCCTCGGGGCCTCGGTCGACATCGACGATGTGCTCGCGCGCACGGTGCGCGCCCTTGCGCAACTGACCCACCAGGTCGCCCTCATCCAGTACCCGTCGGTGTCTCGCGCTCGCATCCAGCATCTCGAGTTCGTGGCGCTCGCGCCCCGTCGCGTGCTCGCCGTGCTCATCGCCGACACCGGCGTCGTCGAGCAGCGAGTGGTCGAGCTCGCCGTCGATCACGACGACGCGGTGCTGCGCACCCTGCGTGACGCGGCCAACGACACGCTGGCGGGCATGCCCATGGCGGATGCCGCAACCGCGCTCCCCGCCCTCGCCGAGCGCTTCCCAGACGCCTCCCGGCCGCTCGTGACCGAGCTGCTCGCCTCGGTCGCCGGCATCATCGGCTCGACCAGGCAGGAGCGCCTGATCATGGCAGGCACCGCGAACCTGGTGCGCACCGAGCACGACTTCACCGGCAGCATCTACCCGATCATGGAGGCCATTGAAGAGCAGGTCGAGCTGCTCAAGCTCTTCGGCGAGATGGCAGCCGAGCAGCACGGTGTCGTCGGCAACCGCGACGTCAGCGTGTCGATCGGGCGCGAGAACGAGCCGTTCGGGCTCGCGGAGACGTCGGTGCTGACCACGGGCTACGGCACAGCGGGCGGCGCGATCGCGCGCCTCGGCGTGCTCGGCCCGACCCGCATGGACTATTCGACGAACATGGCCGCCGTGCGCGCCGTCGCCCGCTACCTGAGCCGTGCACTCGGCGACCAGGCCTGAACTGAACTAAGGAGCCGCCACCAGTGGCAGCAGACCACTATGAAGTCCTCGGCGTCGAGCGCGAGGCCAGCCCCGACGAGATCAAGAAGGCGTACCGCCGGCTCGCGCGCGAGCTGCATCCCGACGTGAATCCGAGCCCTGAAGCCGCTGAGCGGTTCAAGCTCGTCACGCACGCCTACGACGTGCTGTCGGACCCGAAACAGCGCGAGCAGTACGACCTCGGGCCCCAGGCGGGCCCGTTCGGCGGCGGCCAGGGCTTCGGGGGGTTCGAGGACATCTTCTCGACCTTCTTCGGCGGCGGGGGTGGCAGTCGAGGCCCGAAGTCGCGCCGCGAGCGCGGCCAGGACGCGTTGCTGCGCGTCGAGATCGATCTCGCCGACGTGATCTTCGGCGCGCATCGTGACCTCGACGTCGACACCGCCGTGCTCTGCGATCGCTGCCAGGGCTCGTGCTGTGAGCCGGGCACCCACCCGGTCACCTGCGACATCTGCAACGGCACCGGGTCGATCCAGCGCTCGGTGCGCTCGCTGCTCGGCAACGTCATGACCTCGAGCCCGTGCGGCACGTGCCGCGGCTACGGCACGATCATCGCGACGCCCTGCGTCACCTGCCAGGGCCAGGGCCGGGTGCGCGCCCGCAAGTCGATCCCGGTCGACATCCCCGCCGGAGTGGACACCGGCCTGCGCCTGCAGCTGCCGGGCCACGGCGAGGCCGGCCCCGCGGGCGGCGCAAACGGCGACCTCTACCTCGAGATCAAGGTCAAGCACGACGACGTCTTCAGCCGCGACGGCGACGACCTGCTCGCGACACTCGAGGTCTCGATGGCCGATGCGATCCTCGGGACGACGACCGAGTTCGCCGGCCTCGACGGCCAGGTCGACGTCGACGTGCACGCAGGCACCCAGAGCGCGGAGATCATCACCGTCAAGAACCGCGGCATCACGCACCTGCGCGGCAACGGCAGAGGTGACCTGCGCATCGGCATCCAGGTCGTCACACCCACCAAGCTGGGCCGAGGCGAGCGCGAGCTGATCGAGCGCTTCGCCCAGCAGTACAAGGGTGACAAGCCGCGCCTGTCCCAGTTCCAACAGGGGCTGTTCGCGAAGATCCGCGACCGGTTCTTGAACCTCTGAGCCTCCGTGGCGAACTTCTACCTGCTCGAAGAGCTCGCCGATGCGCCCGTCGGCGGCCTCGTCGAGGTGACCGGCGCCGAGGCGAAGCACATCGCCGCGGTCGCGCGCACCCGAGCGGGCGAGCGACTGCTGGTCGGCAACGGCCGCGGCCTGGTCATCGAGGGCACGGCAGAGCAGGTCACGCCGGCTGCGGTCTCGGTGCGGGTCGAGCAGGTGAGGCGAGCGGATGCCGCGAGCCCGCGCGTCCTGCTCGCACAGGCGCTCGCGAAGGGCGATCGCGACGAGCTCGCCGTTCAGGCGGCGACCGAGCTCGGCGTCGACGGGGTGATCCCGTGGCAGGCAGAGCGCTCGGTGTCGCGCTGGTCGGGCCCGAAGCTCGAGAAGGGGCGCGACCGCTGGGCCGCGATCGTCCGCGAGGCGGCGAAGCAGTCGATGCGGCCCTGGCTGCCCGAGGTCGCGGCGCTCGCGTCGACGAAGGACCTCGTCGGGCTCGCCGCGACCCACCGCGTGCTGGTGCTCGAGCCATCGGCGCGGCATCCGCTCGCCTCTGTCGTGCCTGACGCGCGCGAGCTGGTCCTCGTCGTCGGCCCTGAGGGCGGCATCGCCCCCGCCGAGCTGGCGGCGCTCGAAACCGCCGGCGCCGAATCCGTGCGCCTCGGCGACACCGTGCTGCGCACCTCGACGGCGGGCCCTGCTGCCATCGCCGTGCTCAACGCGGCCCTCGGCCGCTGGTGACCGCTGATCTCTAGACTGAGAGCATGAGCGAATCCCCGTCGGTCTTCTCGCGCATCATCGCGGGCGAGATCCCCGCAGACGTCGTCTACGACTCTGAGCGCGTGATCGCCTTCAAAGACATCGCGCCGCAGGCCCCCGTTCATCTGCTCGTCGTCCCGAAGACCGAGGAGTACGCGAACGTGGGCGAGCTTGCCGCGGGCGACCCCGAGCTGCTGGCCGAGGTCGTCGAGACGGCGCAACGGCTTGCAGACGAGCACGCCGACGGCGACTTCCGCCTCGTCTTCAACACCGGCCCCGGCGCCGGGCAGACCGTGTTCCACGTGCACGCGCACGTTCTCGCCGGCGGTCTCACGGAAGGATCCCTTGTCTGATCAGCCCGCATCCGATCCTCGGCAGGCCGAGGCGCACCTCGAGGTCGACGGCGTCGCGATGGTCCGCCTGCTCGGGCCGCAGGACCGGCTGCTGAGCACGCTCGAGAAGCAGTATCCAGCCGTGCAGGTGCACGTGCGCGGCAACGAGCTCACCCTCGCAGGCGACCCCGAGCAGGTCGCGAGCGCGCGCACGCTCGTCGAAGAGCTCATCGCCCTCGTCAAGAACGGCCACGACCTGCACCCGGCCGAGGTGAGCCGCGGCCGCCAGATGGTCGACGCCGGCCTCAGCCCGAGCGCGGTGCTCGGCGAGTCGATCCTGCAGGTGCGGGGCAAGACGATCCGGCCGATGACGCCTGGGCAGGCCGACTACGTGCACGCGATCGACGACAACACCATCGTCTTCGGCATCGGCCCTGCGGGAACGGGCAAGACCTACCTCGCGATGGCGAAGGCCGTGCAGGCGCTGCAGCGCAAGGAGGTCGACCGGATCATCCTGTCGCGGCCCGCCATCGAGGCGGGGGAGCGGCTCGGCTACCTGCCGGGCACGCTGACCGACAAGATCGACCCGTACCTGCGCCCGCTCTACGACGCGCTCAACGAGATGCTGGATCCCGAGCTCGTGCCCAAGCTGCTCGCAGCGGGCACCATCGAGGTCGCGCCGCTCGCCTACATGCGCGGCCGCACACTCAACTCGTCGTTCGTCGTGCTCGACGAGGCGCAGAACACGACGCCGGAGCAGATGAAGATGTTCCTCACGCGCCTCGGGTTCGGCTCGCGCATGGTGATCACGGGGGATGTCACGCAGATCGACCTTCCCGCAGGCGCCTCCGGCCTGCGCCTCGTCACCCGCGTGCTGAAGGACATCGACGACATCGAGTTCTCATACCTGACGAGCGCAGACGTCGTGCGGCACAGCCTCGTCGGCCGCATCGTCGACGCGTACACCGAATACGACCAGAAGCAGCAGGCGCAGCATTTCGAGCGCGAGCAGGCGCGCGACTTCGCGAACCGTGCGGAGCGGCGCGCAGCCGACCCCAATCTCCGACCCCGCCGCCCCAAGAACTGAGCGACACATGACCATCGAGGTAAACAACGAGTCCACGATCGCGGTCGACGAGGCCGCCCTGCAGCGGCTGGCCGCCTATGCGCTCGACGCCATGCATGTGAGCCCGGAGGCCGAGCTCGCGATCCTGCTGGTCGACGAGGCCGCCATGGAGCAGCTGCACGTGCAGTGGATGGACGAGCCGGGCCCGACGGATGTGCTGAGCTTCCCGATGGACGAGCTGCGCCCAGGCACCGAGGACCAGCCGAGCCCCCCAGGCCTGCTCGGCGACGTCGTGCTCTGCCCGCAGGTCGCGCAGACACAGGCTGACAACGCGGGCCACGGCGTGCAGGAGGAGCTGCAGCTGCTGACCGCCCACGGCATCCTGCACCTGCTCGGCTTCGACCACGCGGATCCCGCTGAGGAGCGCGAGATGTTCGGGATCCAGCGCGACATCCTCGTGGGGTTCGCCCTGCAGGAACGGCGCCGGTAGGCGAGCTTGTTCGCCGCCATCCTCTTCGTCGGCGCGTTCCTGCTCGTCGCGCTCGGCGGGTTCCTCGCCGCGCTCGACGCGGCCCTCTCTGTCACCGGCGGCGACATCCGCGACCAGAACTCGGTCAACTTCCTGCGTGTCGTCGCCGAGACGACCGCCGCGGTGCTCGTCACGCTGGGCTTCGTCATCGTGCTCGATCACTGGTGGCTCGCCCTGGTCCTGAGCGCGCTGATCATGACCGGTGCGAGCTTCGTGCTCGTCGGCACGAGCCCGCGCAGCGTCGGCCGCGCCCACCCCGAGGCGCTGCTCAGGTTCGCACGCCCGCTGCTCGTCGGCCTGCGCGCCGTGCTCGGCCCCGTCGCCGACCTGCTCGTCGCCCTCGGCGACCGCGTCACGCCGATGCGCGCCCGCTCGACGGTCGGCAGCGAGGAGCAGCTGCTGAACCTCGTCGACGACGCCGCAGAGCACGACGTGCTCGAAGAGGGCGACGCCGAGCTGATCCACTCGGTCTTCGAGTTCGGCGACCGGCTCGTGCGCGAGGTGATGGTGCCGCGCACCGACATGGTGACGGTGGATGCCGACGCGACCGTCGCCGCGGCGATGAGCGTGTTCCTCGGCCGCGGCGTCTCGCGTGTGCCGGTGATCGGCGAGGGCCCTGACGACGTCACGGGCGTGCTGTACCTGCGCGACGTGGCACGGCTCGTCTACGAGCGCCCGCGCGGGGCGGATGCCGCCGCGGCGGCCTCCCTGCAGCGCCCCGCCGTCTTCGTGCCGGAGTCGAAGGCCGCCGACGCCCTGCTGAGGCAGATGCAGCTCGAGAAGAACCACCTCGCGCTCGTCGTCGACGAGTACGGCGGCATCGCCGGCCTCGTCACGATGGAGGACCTCATCGAAGAGCTCGTCGGCGAGATCACCGACGAGTACGACAAAGGCGCGCCGCTCATCGAGCCGCTCGAGGGTGACGGCGGATTCCGCGTCTCGGCGCGCCTCGGCGCCGATGAGCTCGGCGAGCTGTTCGACATCGAGCTCGACGACGAGGACGTCGACTCCGTCGGCGGACTGCTCACGAAGGCGCTCGACCGCCTTCCGGAGCCGGGCGACTCGGCCGAGGTCGCCGGTCTCGAGCTCACGGCCGATCGCACCGAGGGCCGGCGTGGCCGCCTCACGACGGTCGTCGTCAGGCGTGCCACCATTGAAGGCGATGACTAGTCACAGCAGAGCCGACGACAGCGGGGATCGCCCGTTCAGATCCGGGTTCGTCAGCTTCGTGGGCCGCCCGAACGTCGGCAAGTCGACGCTGACCAACGCGCTCGTCGGCGAGAAGGTGGCCATCACCTCGTCGAAGCCGCAGACCACCCGGCGAGCGATCCGCGGCATCGTGAACCGGCCCGACGCACAGCTCGTCATCGTCGACACGCCGGGTGTGCACCGCCCGCGCACGCTCCTCGGCGAGCGACTGAACGCGGTCGTCGAAGAGACGCTCGCCTCGGTCGACGTCATCGGCATGTGCTTCCCCGCCGACGAGAAGGTGGGCCCGGGCGACCGCTTCATCGTCGAGCGCATCGAGGGCGCACCGCGCGCGAAGAAGGTCGCCATCGTCACCAAGACCGACACCGCGAGCAGAACGGCCGTGGCCGAGCAGCTGCTCGCGGTGAGCGCATTGCGCGACTGGGACGCGATCATCCCGATCTCCGCGGCGAAGGGCCGTCAGCTCGACGACCTCGTCGACGAGCTCGTGAAGCTGCTGCCGGAGTCGCCGCAGCTCTACCCGACGGGTCAGCTCACCGACGAGGCCACGATCGACCGCATCGCCGAGTTCGTGCGTGAGGCCGTGCTCGAGGAAGCGCGCGAGGAACTGCCCCACTCGCTCGCCGTCACTGTCGACGACATGGTCGAACGCGAAGACAAGGACCTGGTCGAGATCTACGCCAACCTGTTCGTCGAGCGCGACAGCCAGAAGGCGATCGTCATTGGCCGCGGCGGTGCGCGCCTCAAGCAGATCGGCGCCGATGCGCGCGCGCAGATCGAGGGCCTCCTCGGCCGCAAGGTGTTCCTGTCGATCCATGTGAAGGTCGCGAAGGACTGGCAGAGCGACCCGAAGCAGCTCGGCCGCTTGGGCTTCTGAGCCGGGGTACATCCGGAGGATGATTCCGCGGCAGTCGTCGCGATGAGCCGGACCGTGCCGTCTACCGTTGGTACGTGCGCACGATCACCGGCCGGCAGCTCGGCTTCGATGTCGCGCTCGCCGGGCTGTTCGCCCTGGCGTGCGTGTTCATCATGGTCGCCGGGCTGAGCGGGCTCGGCTCGGAGCGCCTCCAGTTCCTGCCTCTGCTGTTCGTCACGGCAGCCATCGCCGTGCGCCGCCTGTCGCCGGGTGCAGCTCTCGCACTCGCCTGGGTGTCGGCGGCAGCGCAGCTCGGCTCCCGCCTTGATCCGTCGATCCACAACCTCGGCATCTGCGCCGTGCTCTACGCGACGGCCGCATACGGCGGCCGCCTGGTGCGCTGGCTCGGCCTCGCGTCGGCCATCGCAGGCGCCCTCGTCGCCACGCTCTACCTGGTCGTGCTGCGCAGCTGGTTCGGCGGCGTCTCGTACTTCCCGATCATGTTCCCCGGGCAGGCCCGCGACTTCTCCCTGCTGTTCTTCGGCTCGCTCGCGCTGCTGACGCTCTCGTGGGTCTCCGGCCTGCTCATCCGCTCGACGCGCGCCGGCCGCGAAGCGCGTGAGCGCGAGGCCGCAGCACTGCACGAGGCCGATCTCGCCGAAAGCCGCGTCGTCCTCGAGCAGGAGCGCAACCGCATCGCCCGCGACATGCACGACGTCGTCGCGCACACGCTCGCGGTGGTGATCGCGCAGGCGGACGGGGCCCGGTTCGCGGCATCCGCCCGCCCTGCCGTCGCCGTCGGAGCGCTTGAGACGATCTCGTCCGTCGCGCGCGACGCGCTGGGCGATGTGCGGATGCTTCTGGCCGAACTGCGCCACGACGAGGGCTCGACCCCGCAGCCGGCCGTCGCCGACTTCGACGCGCTGTTCGCCCAGCTGCGGGCGGCCGGCCTCGACCTGCGGCTGCGAGAGACGGGCGAACGCGTCGCCCTCGGCGCCGGGCACGAGATCGCCGCGTACCGGATCGTGCAGGAAGGCCTCACGAACGCGCTGCGCCACGGCGCACCCGGGCAGCCCGTGGCGCTCGAACTGGATTGGGGCGCCGACGCGTTGGAGATCGAGCTCTCGAACGAGCTGAAGGAGGCAGGGGCCACCGGGCCGGTGCCGATCGCGGGGCGCGGGCACGGCCTGCCCGGCATGCAGGAGAGGGCGCAGCTCGCGGGCGGCGTGCTGAGCGCAGGCGCCGAGAGCGGGCGGTTCGTACTGCGCGCCGTGATCCCGGGCGGAGTCGCCGCGTGAGCGCGATCCGGATCGCACTGGTCGACGACCAGGCGCTGTTCCGCGCCGGCGTTCGCATGCTGCTCGAGTCGCAGGCGGACCTCGCGTTCGCGGGCGAAGCCGGCGACGGTGCCGCTGCCCGTGAGCTGGTGGCGCGCACCCGGCCCGACGTGGTGCTGATGGATGTGCGGATGCCCCGGGTGGACGGCATCCAGGCGACGCGCGACATCTTGGGCGACGCCGCCGACGGGGGCTACCCGCCGCCGCGGGTGCTCGTGCTCACCACCTTCGACCTCGACGAGAACGCGGCGCGGGCGATCCGTGCGGGGGCGAGCGGGTTCGTGCTGAAGGACGCCGATCCCGACTTCCTGCTCGCCGCCGTGCGCACCGTGCACCAGGGCAACTCGGTGATCGCCGCGAACGCGACACGCGAGCTGTTCGCCCACGTGGACCGCGGCCGCGAGCGGCGCTCAGCGCCGCCGAGCTGGGCAGAGCTGACCCAACGCGAGCGCGAGATCTTCCGGCTTGCGGCCCGCGGCCTGTCGAACGCCGAGATCGCGGGCGCGGAATTCCTGTCCGAGGCCACCGTGAAGACCCACATCAGCCGGGTGCTCGCGAAGCTCGGTCTGCGCGACCGCGTGCAGCTCGTGGTGTTCGCCTACGAGCACACGCTTCCCACCGAGGACTGACGCCGCGTCATCCGCTGGGATGACCTGGAAGCAGTCTCGCGGCCGACGCGGCGCAGGCGCAGGCATCCGTAGCGTCGCAGACATGACAACCCGACTGCTCGTCGACACCGACGCGATCGCCGCCAACACGCGCCTGTTCGCGATCCTCGCACCCGGTGATCTGATGGCCGTGGTGAAAGCGCAGGGGTACGGCGCCGGCGCCGAGCTCGTCGCCAGAACGGCGCTCGGGGCAGGCGCCTCACGGCTCGGCGTCACGAGCATCACCGAGGCGCTCGCGTTGCGGCTGGCGGGCCTCGAGGCGCCGATCCTGAGCTGGCTCAACCCCGTCGACGCCGACTTCGAGGCGGCGCTCGATCACGACATCGACCTGGCCGTCCCCGGGGTCGCCCACCTGGACGCGATCTGCCGGGCGGCGCGCAGGCACCGCCTCGTCGCCCGCGTGCATCTGCAGATCGACTGCGGCCTGGCGCGCGAGGGCTGCCCGGCCGAGCTGTGGCCGCAGTTGCTCGCCGTCAGCGCCGCCGCGGCCGTTCGCGGCGAGATCGAGGTCGTCGGCATCATGGGCCACCTGAGCTCGGCCGACGACCCGGCCGACCCCGCCAACCGCCGCGAGCGCACCCGTTTCGCCCACGCGCTGCGGCTTGCCCGCGCCGCCGGCCTGTTCGTACCGCTGCGGCACCTCGCCGCGACCTCGGCCGCACTCACCCAGCCCGGCGCGCGCCACAGCCTGTGCCGCGTCGGCGCTGGGCTGGTCGGCATCGACCCCACCGGCACGCACCGGCTGCGCGGCGCACTCACACTCGAGGCGCAGATCGTCGACGTGCGCGCCATCGCCGCGGGCACGCCCGTCGGCTACGGTCACGGCTGGCTGGCGCCTCGTTCGACACGGCTCGCGCTGGTGGCTGCGGGTTACGCAGACGGCGTGCCGCGCACGCTGGCGACGGATGCCGAGGTGCTGGTCACCGGCACCAGACGCCGCATCGTGGGGCGCGTCTCGATGGACCAGTTCGTGGTCGACCTCGATGGCGCCCCCGCCGCGCCGGGGGAGTACGTCACGGTGTTCGGGCCCGGCGACCGTGGCGAGCCCACCGTCGCCGACTGGGCGCGCTGGTGCGGAACGATTCCGAACGAGATCGTCACGGGCGTCGGCCCGCGCGTCGAGCGCGTTCCGGTCGCGGCATCCACCGCAGTGGCGGCCGCACGATGACCGCGCGCACCCGCGTCGCCGTGATCGGCGGCGGAGCGAACGGAGAGCACGAGGTGTCGCTCGCATCCGCCGCAGCGGCCGTCACGGCGCTCGACCCGCAGCGCTACGACCCGATCTCGTTCACGATCGGCCGCGACGGCGCCTGGCTCGTGGCAGGCGAGCCGCTGAGCTTCGCGGCTGCGGTCGCCGAGCTGTCCGACTGCGACGTGGTCCTGCCGCTCGTGCACGGCGCGCCGGGGGAGGACGGCACGCTCGCGGCGCTCTGCGAGCTGGCAGGCGTGCGCTACGTCGGAAGCGGCGTCGGCGCGGGAGCACTCGCGATCGACAAGCACGCGACGAAGCTCATCGCACAGTCCGTCGGACTGCGCACGGCAGCGGCCGCTTTGCTGACACCCGCCACCCGCGACGCCTACGGCTGGAGCGGCCCCGTCGTCGTCAAGCCGGCCGGCGCGGGCTCGAGCCGCGGCGTGACGGCGGTGCATGAGGCATCCGAGCTGGCCCGCGCACTGGACGCGGCCTTCGCGTGGGACGCGCGCGTGCTCGTCGAAGACATGATCATCGGCCGAGAGATCGACATCGCGGTCTTCGAACCGCGCACCGCCGCGGGCGAGCCGCTGATCAGCCCGCCGCTCGAGATCCGCTCAGAGGGGATCTTCGACTACGACGCGAAGTACGGCGATCGCCACAGCACCGACGTCGTCTTCGAGGTGCCCGCGCGCCTCACCTCGCTCGAGCTGCGCCGCCTCGAGCAGGGCGCGCTCGCGCTCTACCGTGCGCTCGGCTGTCGCGGCGTCGCCCGGCTCGACTTCTTCCTCGCCCGCGACGGCTGGGTGCTGAACGAGGTGAACACCGTGCCCGGCTTCACCGCCGTGTCGCAGGTGCCGCAGATGCTCGCCGCCGCCGGAATCGCCTACCCCGATCTTCTCGACCTGCTCATTCAGGAGGCTCTCGCATGACGACCCCGCCCACCCCTGTCGCCCGCGTCGCCGGGCTCACGCGCTCATACGGCAGCGGCTCGGCCGCCGTCGCCGCGCTCGACGGTGTCGACCTCGAGCTCGCCCGCGGCGAGTTCACCGCGATCATGGGCCCCTCAGGCAGCGGCAAGTCGACGCTCATGCACATCATGGCGGGCCTCGACTCCGCCACCTCGGGTCGCGTCTGGCTCGGCGAGACGGAGATCACGAGCATGACGGATTCCGCACTCACGCTGCTGCGCCGCCGCAGAGTCGGGTTCGTGTTCCAGGCCTTCAACCTGCTGCCGACGCTCGACGTGCGCGCCAACGTGCTGCTTCCCTTCGAACTGGACGGGCGCCGACCCACCGCTGCCGAGTCCGCCTGGATCGACACCCTGCTCGACACCCTCGGCCTGCGCGCCCGGCTCGCCCATCGCCCGCACGAGCTCTCCGGCGGCCAGCAGCAGCGCGTCGCCATCGCCCGCGCGCTGGCGACGCGCCCCGAGGTCGTGTTCGCCGACGAGCCCACCGGCAACCTCGACTCCCGCACGGGCCGGGAGGTGCTGCGGCTGCTCGCCGATGCCGCGCGCAGCGACGGCCAGTCGATCGCGATGGTCACGCACGACCCGATCGCCGCCAGCTACGCCGACCGCGTCGTGTTCCTCGCCGATGGGAAGGTCGTGCGCGACGAGCCTCGGCGCACCGCCGAGCAGCTCTCCGCGATCATGCTCGCGATGGAGAGCGAGGCCGTCGCATGAGGACCACCCTGCGCGATCATGCGCCCACCCTGCTCGTCGCCGCCCTCGCGGCGGGCTTCGGAACGGCGCTGCTTCAGATCACGGGCGTGCTCGCGGCCGTCATCCGCCGCAATCCGCTGCTCGGCGACCACGAGACCACCACGATCATGCTGAACATCACGGCCTACGTCTTCATCGTCATCGCCGTCTACGTCGGCGGCGTGGTCACGACGAACACGGTTGCGACCGTGGTCGCGGGGCGCCGCCGCACGATCGCCCTGCTGCGCCTCATCGGCCGCGGCGCCGCGCAGGAGCGGGCGCGGATCGCGCGCGAAGGCGTCACGATCGGCGTCGCAGGCGCGGTGATCGGATGCCTGGTCGGAACGGCCTTCGCCGCGGCGGTCGCGGCCGTGGCCGTCCACGCCGGCCTCTTCCCGCCGCCGCACTACTCCTACGCGAACCCCGTCGTCCTCATCGCTGTGACCGGCGTCGCCCTCACGACCTGGCTGGCCACCTGGGTGGGATCGCGGAGGGTGCTCGCCGTGCGCCCGACCGAGGCGCTCGGCAATGCCGTCGAGCAGGACTCGGAGCGGGCTGCGGGCGGCCGGGGCCGCCTCGCCGCCGCGATCGCGCTCACGGCGCTGGGGGTCGCGGCGCTCGGCGCCGGCCTCGCGATCGGCCAGCTGTCGCCGCTCGGAGTCCTGGCGGCACTCGCGGGCGGCCTGCTCTCGTTCACCGGCATCGTCCTCGAGTCGGCGCGCTTCATCCCGCCGGTCCTGCGCCTGGTCGGTCGCCTCTTCGCACGTACCCAGGCCGGCCGGCTCGCTGTCGAGAACGCTCTGCGCCACCCCGAGCGCAGCGCCCGCATGACGATCGGGCTCGTCATCGGCGTCACGCTCGTGACCACCTTCGCCGTGACGATGCAGTCGTTCCGCGACCTGATCGCGGCGGCGCAGCGTGCGCAGCCCGAGGTCTACGAGGGCACCGGACAGATCCTCGACGCGATCACCGCCGTCTTCACCGTGCTGATCGGCTTCAGCGCGCTGATCGCGGCCGTCGGCCTCGTCACGTCGCTCTCGCTCAACGTGCTGCAGCGCACGCGTGAGCTCGGGCTGCTCAGAGCCCTCGGCACCGCCGCCGCACAGCTGCGCAGCATGATCCTCGCCGAAGCGGCGGCGCTCACGCTGACCGCGCTCGTCATCGGCCTCGCGCTGGGCTTCGCCTACGGCTGGGTCGGGACGCAGTCGCTGATCGGCTGGATCAAAGGGTCGCCCGGGTTCATCGCGCCCGGGGTGCCGTGGGGGATGCTCGCGGGGCAGCTCGCCGCCGCCGTGGTGCTGACACTCGCGGCGTCCGTCGCCCCCAGCCGCCGCGCGACCCGTGTCTCGCCCATCGCCGCGCTCGCTGTCGACTGATCTCGCGTGTTAGCCTGAAACCGATGTTCGGTCAGCTCCTCCTTAGCTGCCGCGCCGAGTCCTCCATCTGAGGCCAGACTCGTCGCGGAGTTTTCTGTCGGCTTCTTCCATCCACAGAAGCAAGAGAGTCAGAGCGATGAAGAACAACCAGAAGCCGAGCACGATGCCGATCCACCGGTATCGCCCGTTCCACGAGCAGATCAAGGTCAACCTGCCCGACCGGACCTGGCCGACGAAGCGCATCACCGAGGCTCCGCGCTGGTGCGCGGTCGACCTGCGCGACGGCAATCAGGCGCTCATCGACCCGATGAGTCCCGAGCGCAAGCGCATCATGTTCGACCTGCTCGTGAAGCTCGGCTACAAGGAGATCGAGGTCGGCTTCCCGAGCGCGAGCCAGACCGACTTCGACTTCGTGCGCAGCCTCATCGACGAGGGCGCCATTCCCGACGACGTGACGATCCAGGTGCTGACCCAGAGCCGCGAGCACCTGATCAAGCGCACCTACGAGGCGATCGCGGGTGCGAAGCAGGCCATCGTGCACCTCTACAACTCCACCAGCATCCTGCAGCGCGATGTCGTGTTCCGCACCGACGTGCAGGGTGTCATCGACATCGCCCTGCAGGGTGCCAGGCTGTGCCGCGAGTTCGAGAAGACCGTCCCCGAGACGCAGGTGTTCTACGAATATTCGCCGGAGTCGTACACCGGCACCGAGCTCGAGGTCGCTGCCCGCATCTGCAACGAGGTGCTCGAGGTGTTCGAGCCGACGCCCGAGCGCAAGGTCATCATCAACCTGCCCGCCACGGTCGAGATGGCGACGCCGAACGTCTACGCGGACTCCATCGAGTGGATGTCGCGCAACCTGAACCACCGCGAGAACGTCATCATCTCGCTGCACCCGCACAATGACCGCGGCACCGCCGTCGCGGCGGCCGAGCTGGGCTACCTGGCCGGCGCCGACCGCATCGAGGGCTGCCTGTTCGGGAACGGCGAGCGCACCGGCAATGTCGACCTGGTGACGCTGGGCGTCAACCTGTTCACGCAGGGCATCGACCCGCAGATCGACTTCAGCGACATCGACGACATCAAGCGCACGGTCGAGTTCTGCAACCAACTGCCGGTCGGCGAGCGGGTGCCGTGGGGCGGCGACCTGGTCTTCACCGCGTTCTCGGGCTCCCACCAGGACGCGATCAAGAAGGGCTTCGAGAAGATGGCGGCGGATGCCTCGGCCGCCGGCGTCACCGTGAACGAGCTCGAATGGGCCGTGCCCTACCTGCCGGTCGACCCGCGCGACCTGGGCCGCAGTTACGAGGCGGTCATCCGCGTCAACTCGCAGTCCGGCAAGGGCGGCGTCGCCTACCTGCTGAAGACCGACCACGCCCTCGACCTGCCGCGCAGGCTGCAGATCGAGTTCTCCGGCGTGGTGCAGGCCAAGACGGATGCCGAAGGCGGCGAAGTCTCGAGCGACGAGCTGTGGGCCGTCTTCCAGGACGAGTACCTGCCCGCCGCCGACGCCGACGACAAGTGGGGCCGCTTCGAGCTGCTCGGCACGAAGATCGACAGCGAGTCGACGGGGGAGTGCTTCTTCACCGCTCGCCTCCGCGACGGCGACGAGACCGAGATCGCGAGCGGCGAGGGCAACGGTCCGATCGACGCGTTCATCCAGGTGCTGTCGCAGCGCGGCATCCAGGTCTCGCTCTACGACTACGTCGAGCACACGATGAGCGCGAGCGGCTCGGCGAACGCCGCGTCGTATGTCGACCTCGACGTGAACGGCACGCGGCTGTGGGGCGTCGGCATCGATGGGAACACGTCGATCGCGTCGCTCAAGGCGATTGTTTCTGCCGTGAACCGGGCGATCCGCGCGCAGCAGTCGGCCCCCGAGGCCGAGACCGAGCTCGTCGGCGCCTAGCCTTCTGCTTTCGGCAGATCGGCCCTCGGCAGAAAACGCCGAGGGCCGATGTCGTTCCGGGCGACAGTGGGCTCATGACAGACGAAGCCCCCAAGATCCCGGTCTTCACCGAACGCGCCCGCCGCGAGCTGTACGAGCAGCGCGTGCTCGTGCTCGACGGCGTGCTCGACGACGACAATGGCACGCTTCTCGCGACAGACCTCATGGCGCTCGCGGCCGCCGACCCGGCATCCGACATCGCCCTCTGGATCCACTCGCCGGGCGGCTCGGTGCCCGCCATGCTCGCCATTCGCGACGTGATGCGCCTCGTGCCGTGCGATGTCTCGACACTGGTGCTCGGCATGGCGGCCAGCGCGGGGCAGTTCCTGCTCTCGGCCGGCGCGCCGGGGAAGCGGCGGGCGCTGCCGCACTCGCGGATCCTCATGCACCAGGGCTCGGCCGGCATCGGCGGCACCGCGGTCGACGTCGAGCTGCAGGCCGACGATCTGCGCCGCATGCGCGACACCGTGCTCGGGCTGATCGCCTCCGACACCGGCCAGTCGTTCGAGCGCGTCTTCGAGGACTCGCTGCACGACCGCTGGTACACGGCCGAGCAGTCGCGGGACTACGGATTCATCGACGAGATCGTGTCGCACTTCGACGTGCTGCTGCCGCGCGGACGCGACCGCGCCGGGTTCCACGCCGAGACGGTGGGGGCAGCCCGATGAGCTCCTACACGATTCCGAACGTGATCGCCCGCGACGTGCGCGGCGAGCGGATCATGGACGTCTACTCGCACCTCTTGACCGAGCGCATCGTCTACCTCGGCACCGCCATCGACGCCGGAGTGGCGAACGCGCTGATCGCGCAGCTGTTGCATCTCGAGGCCGACAACCCTGAGAGCGACATCCAGCTCTACATCAACTGCGAGGGCGGGGACCCGAGCGCGATGCTCGCGATCTACGACACGATGCGCTACATCCGCCCCCAGGTGGCGACCACCTGTGTCGGGCAGGCGATCGCCGTCGGCGCCGTGCTGCTGGCGGCCGGCGCACCGGGCAAGCGCGCGGCGCTGCCGCACACCCGGGTGATCCTGCATCAGCCTGCCGCGCAGGGGCGCGGAGCGATCCCCGATCTCATCCTGCAGGCCGACGAGGTGGTGCGGATCCGGGCGGATCTCGAGGCGATCCTGTCACGGCACACCGGCCAGAGTGTCGAGGCGCTGCGTGCGGACACCGACCACGACCGCATCTTCACAGCGGAAGGAGCGCGCGCGTACGGGCTGCTCGACCACGTCATCGAGCAGCGGTGACGGATGCCGGTTCAGGCGGCCAGCGCGAACATCGACGGACCGTGTGGGGCGTGCACCGGCGCGGCCTGGCTCTCGCGCAGCCCGTCGGCAACCGCGATCGTGAGGTCGAGCAGCGTGACCTCGAGCGCGGTTGCGACCGCGGCGATGACCTCGCTCGACGGCTCCTTCGCGCCGCGCTCGATCTCGGAGAGGTACTGCGTCGATACCCCGGCCCGCTTCGCGGTCTCGGTCAGCGTCTCGCCACGCCTGTGCCGCAGTGCGCGCAGACGGTCACCGAGCATGTGCCGCCATAGCGGCTGACGGTCGAAGCGAGACGTCGGTTCTGGCATGGGCTCAGACATGGCCTCATGCTAGGCGGCCGTCTCGGCGCCGTCTCCGCCGTTCTGCTCAGAGCAGAACGGCGCCAGTGCGTGATCGACGCGAGCGAGATCTCCGATGAGAACATGAGCTGAACTCACAATTTGATGCGACCGGCAACAAACCCCTTGCGCAATGGATAACGTTTTCGGAAACATGTGCACCAACGCTGAGGGCTCTGTGAAGAGAGCAGCGTCCCGGCGTTTCGTACAAAGGAGTACAAATGCACAGTGCGCAGAGAACACCACAGCGCCGGACCCGCCGTACCGCGGTCGGCGCTCTCGCCGGCCTCGGCTTTGCCACGGCCTTGACCGCCGCAGCACTCGTCACACCGCAGGTGCCGGCTCACGCCGCCACTACGGTCACCTCCAACACGACGGGAAGCGACGGGCTCTGGTACTCGTTCTGGACGGACAGCCCGGGAACGGTGTCCATGACGCTCAACGGAGGCGGCTCGTATTCAACCAGCTGGTCGAACACGGGCAACTTCACTGCGGGTAAAGGTTGGCAGACCGGGGGGCGCAAGACCGTCAACTACTCGGGCAGCTTCAACCCTTCGGGCAACGCCTATCTGTCGCTCTACGGCTGGACGACGAACCCGCTGGTCGAGTACTACATCGTCGACAACTATGGCACCTATAAACCGACCGGAACGTACAAGGGCACCGTCACCTCTGATGGCGGCACCTACGACATCTACGAGACAACGCGAACGAACGAGCCGTCGATTCAGGGCACAGCCACGTTCAACCAGTACTGGGCGGTCCGCCAGTCGAAGCGCACGGGCGGCACGATCACGACGGGGAACTTCTTCGACGCATGGGCGAAGTACGGCATGAACCTCGGCACCTTCAACTACATGATCCTCTCGACCGAGGGGTACCAGTCTTCCGGAAGTTCGAATATCACCGTCTCGGAGGGCAGCTCAAGCAGCTCAGGCGGATCAGGGTCGAGCGGCGGAACCGGCTCGACCGGAGGGGGATCGAGTTCGGCGTGTCAGGTGACCGTCTCCAAGAGCACGGAATGGTCCGATCGGTTCAACGTCAACCTTTCGGTCACGGGGAAGACCGGTTGGACCGTCAAGATCAATCTGGGCAGCGGGCAGACCCTGCAGAGCAGCTGGAACGCGACCCTCAGCGGCAGTAGCGGCACTCTCACCGCCACCCCCAACGGGAACGGCAACAGTTTCGGCATCACGGTCTACAAGAACGGCAATACGAGCGTTCCGACCGCCAGCTGTCAGTAGCTGGCCCCCGCCGACGGGAGGACGCCGGTTGTCGGCGTCCTCCCGTCATCCCCGCGCCGCGATCGAGAACGTCATCGGCACGCGCTCGCGCCCCACTGGCAGCACCCAGCTGCCGTCGAACGGCCCACCGGGGTCGGCTTCGACCATCGAAGGCAGCATCTTCCACGGCAGAGAGTCCTGTTCACCGAACGCCTCGATCACCAGACCCTCGTCAAGCAGCGCGCCGATGCTGGTGTAGACGACGTCGAACTGCTCGTCGACGGCGATGGGTGCCTCTTCGACGGTCGACTGCACGAAGCGGCCATCGAGCCCGGCCCGCTCGGCGACCTCGCGCGCCGCCGCGATCGCCTCGCCCGAGAAGTCGACGCCGGTGACCTGGGCACCGAGTCGCGCGAAACTGAGGGTGTCGGTGCCGATGTGGCACTGCAGGTGCACAAGCGAGAGGCCCGTCATCGACCCGTTCGGCAAGTGCGGCGCCATGAGCTTCAGATCGTCGCGCACGACCGTCGAGATGCGCGAGGCATCCGCCGCGAATCCCGCGACGTCATAGCCGATGAGGTGTCCGGCGACGCGCTCGTCCCAGTTGGCGCGGTTCGCTTCGAGGTGCGACCGGTCAGTCATCCGCCCGCTCCTTGCTGTCGCCGCGTTGCACGACCTTGTAGACGGGCACGGTGCCTGTGGCCGTCGCGACGTACTCGCGCGGCGCGCTTTGACGCCGCCGCAGCAGCCCGAAGCCGACGCGAGCCCGCGAGAGCTCAAGCGTGCGCTGCTCGGGCAGGCTCCAGCCGAAGACGACGGCGAGCAGGCGCACGGCGAAGGTGACGGCCGCGCAGATCGCGGCCGAGAGGAACACGGAGACGTTCGCGTCGTGCAGCACCACGAGCGTCACGGTGCCGGCGCCCGCCGCGACCGCGTAGAGCGAGCCGACGTGCATGACCGTGATGGGCATGTTGAGCAGGATGTCGCGCAGCATGCCCCCGCCCACCGCTGCGATCAGGCCGACGAAGGCGGCCGGCACCTCGGGCAGGCCGAAGGCGAGCGCCTTCGTCGTGCCGATCGCACCGAACAGGCCGAGGGTGAGGGCATCGAGCACGGTGATCACAGGGTCGATGCTCGAGAACAGGCGCGCGAGCAGCATTCCGGCGAGAGCGGCGGCGATCGCCACCGGGATGTACCAGTTGCTGCTGAGGGCGACAAGAGCGGTGCCGAGCGAGACGTCACGCAGGATGCCGCCGCCGAGCCCCGTCGCGACGCCGATGAACGCGACGCCGAACAGGTCGATGCGCCGCTCGCGGAAGCCGCTGGCGTACGCGGCCCCCTGCACACTGCCGACCGCGACGGCGGCGAACTCGGCCCACGCCGGAATGGTGAAGATCGCGCCGCCCACGGCCTCGATCCTCCCATGCGCCGATGCCGCGGCTGAGATAATCGACTGTGCCTGTTTACCGTGATGAGGCCGTCGTGCTGCGCACCCACAAGCTGGGTGAGGCCGACCGCATCGTCACGATGCTGTCCAGGCGGCACGGGAAGATCCGGGCGGTCGCGAAGGGCGTCAGGCGCACGGGGTCGAAGTTCGGCGCACGGCTCGAGCCGTTTATGGTCGCCGACCTGCAGCTCTACGAGGGCCGCAGCCTCGACGTGATCCAGCAGGCGGAGACCCTGGGGGCGTACGGCGCCGAGATCGCAGGCGACTATGCGAGTTACACCGCGGCGAACGCGATGGTCGAGACGGCTGACCGGCTCACCGAGGCCGAGGGGTCGCTGCAGCAGTACCTGCTGCTCGTCGGTGCGCTGCGCTCGCTCAGCCGCCGCGAGCACACACCGGCGCTCACGCTCGACTCGTATCTGCTGCGCAGCCTCTCGATCGCCGGCTGGGCGCCGTCGTTCGGAAACTGCTCGCGCTGCGGCAAGCCCGGCCCGCATGACCGCGTCGTGCCGCAGCTCGGCGGGGTCGTCTGCGAGGACTGCGCCCCGCCGGGCACCGCCCACCTCGACGCGGCCACCCTGGGGCTGCTCGGGGCGCTGCTCGCAGGCGACTGGGCGTCGGCCGAGGCATCCGGCGAATTCTCCCGATCGAAAGCGAGCGGTATCGTCGCCGCCTACCTGCAGTGGCATCTCGAGCGCGGCCTGCGCTCGCTGAGCCACGTGTCTCGAGAGGTCCCGCCCGCACTGTGACTCCGAAGCCGTTCACCCACAAGGACGCCATCGCCTATCGCCCCGTCGACTGGACGGGGATCTACCCGCCCGCTTTGGCCGCGGCAGCGGTGCCCGACCATGTCGCGATCGTGATGGACGGCAACGGGCGCTGGGCGAACCGGCAGGGGCTGCCGCGCATCGAAGGGCATCGCGCCGGCGAGGCCGCGCTGCTCGACGTCGTCGCCGGGGCGCTGCAGCTCGGCATCAAGCACCTCAGCGTTTACGCGTTCTCGACCGAGAACTGGGTGCGCTCGCCCGACGAGGTGCGCTTCCTGATGGGCTTCAACCGCGACGTGCTGCACCGCAGGCGCGACCAGCTCAACGAGTGGGGCGTGCGGGTGCGCTGGGCGGGGCGGCGCCCCCGCCTATGGGCGTCGGTCATCAAGGAGCTGCAGTACGCAGAGGAGCTCACCAAGCGCAACGACAGGCTCACTCTCACCATGTGTGTGAACTACGGCGGCCGCACCGAGCTCGCCGACGCGATGCGCGGTATCGCCGACGACGTCGCGGCCGGGCGGCTGCGGCCCAGCGCGGTGAACGAGAAGCTGATCCAGCGCCGGCTCTATCTGCCCGACCTGCCCGACGTCGACCTGTTCGTGCGCTCGAGCGGCGAGCAGCGCACCTCGAACTTCCTGCTCTGGCAGTCGGCGTACGCCGAGATGGTGTTCCTCGACACGCTCTGGCCGGACTTCTCGCGCACCGAGCTGTGGGAGGCCGTCGAGATCTTCGCGCGCCGCACCCGCCGATTCGGGGGAGCGGTCGACGCGCCGACGGGCGGCGCATCGTGATCGTCCGCTTCGAGGAGTTCGACAACACCCCGCTCGAGACGCTCACCTGCGAAGCACGAGGTGCGGACTCGCGCGGCGCGTGGTTCACGATCGATCCGGATTCCGCGCTGTTCGTGCCGTGGAACGCCGACTGGTGCGTGCGCTTCTATGCCGGTGATGCGGGCGGCCTCGAGGTGTTCGCCCAGGCGGTGAAGCCGGTGCGCATCTCGGGCGAGCTGATCGAGTTCATCGCGCTCGACCTCGGCGTCGAGGTCGAAGACGGCGCGGTGCGGCTCACCGGCGAGGACGAGTTCGAGTGGAACCAGGTCGCGCAGGACTACCCGGCCGAGCTCGTCACACGCGCCCAGCGCGCCGTCAACGAGGCGTTCGAGCGCCTCATGCTCGCGGAGTACCCCTTCGACCGCTCGGCTGCCGAGATCATCGGGACCTTGCGTAATGTGCAGGACACATCGACTGAATAGGCTGATCACGTGGAGATCAGACTGCGAACGGATGCCGATATGCCGGCCCTGCTCGCCGCGCTGAAGGCCACGCACGAGGTCGACAAGTACCCGGTTCTGCCGAACCACGTCACCCGTGAGTGGCTGCTCGACGGTGACGATGGCATGGCCTGGGTGGCGGAGGACGGCACCGACGTCGTCGGCCACGTGGCCGTCGCCGAGACGGAGGAGGACCCGTACTCGCTGAGTGTGCATCGGCTCTTCGTCAGGCCGACCGCCCGCGGGCACGGCGTCGCGAGTGCGCTGCTGACCACCGTCGAGACGTACTCGAAGCTGCTCCGTCAGGATCTGTTCCTCGAGGTGCTCAGCCACAACGTCGACGCGATCCGCCTCTACGAGAGCCGCGGGTGGTACCGGGCGGGCGGCTACACCGCTGTGTGGACGGGGCCGGAGGGCACGCACCCCGAGATCAACCTCTACGCGTCACCGAACAACGACCGCTCGCACGTGATCCGCCTCGGCGCCGGTCGCCCGACGGAGTAGCGCGGAATAGCCGGGAGCACCTGCCGGTTGCCGAATGCATGAGCTCTGAGACCCCTCCCATCAAGGTCGATGTCTGGTCAGACGTGGCGTGCCCCTGGTGCTACATCGGCAAGCGCAAGTTCGAGGCGGGCAGCGGACTGTTCGCGGGCGGCGGCGAGGGCCGCGGCGTCGAGATCGAGTACCACTCGTTCGAGCTGAGCCCTGACACGCCCGTCGACTTCCAGGGCGGCGAGGCCGAGTTCCTCGCGACGCACAAGGGCATTCCTGAAGCGCAGGCGCAGCAGCTTCTCGACCGGGTGACCGGCATCGCAGCATCCGTCGGCCTCGACTACGACTATGACCGCCTGCAGCACACCAACACGGTGCTCGCGCACGAGGCGATCCACTTCGCGAAGTCGCAGGGCCGCCAGCTCGACTTCATGGAGCGCCTCTTCAAGGCCTACTTCATCGATGGCCGCCACGTCGGCAAGGTCGACGACCTCGCGGACCTCGGCGCTGAGATCGGCCTCGACCGCGCCGAGCTGAAGTCAGCGCTCGAAGAGCACACGCACCTCGCCGACGTCCGCGAAGACCAGCAGGCGGCCGTCGAGTACGGCATCCAGGGCGTGCCGTTCTTCGTGATCGACGGCAAGTACGGCGTCTCCGGCGCGCAGGAGGCGCAGACGTTCGCCCAGGTGCTGGAGCAGGTCTGGGGCGAGCGCAGCGCAGCGCCCGAGGAGGTCAGCGCATGAAGTTCGTGCAGTTGGGCGAGACGGATGCCGCAGCCTGCGTCGACGGCGTGTGCGAGATCCCGGCTTATTCCGGCTCGGTGATGTCGGCGACGACCGCGCCGAACGACGAGATCAGTGCGTCGGCGGCTACGAAGGCCGAGTAGCCGTGGGCGCCGGCGCCCATCGCGACCCTCTGCCCGATGAGCGTCTCGTCGGCATAGACCGGCCACTCGCGGGCCGACCCGAGCGGCGTGATCGTGCCCCGCTCGTAGCCCGTCGCCTCGAGCGCGAGCGACGCGTCGGGCAGCTGCAGCTTGTTGACGCCGACGAGCGCGCGCAGCTTCGGCCACGAGATCTTCCGGCCGCCAGGAACGAGCGCGAACAGGAAGTCGCCGTCGTGGCGCTTCACGACGAGCGTCTTCACGATGCCGGACGGCTCGATGCCGAGCAGGTGCGCAGCTTCGACCAGCGAGTTCGCGGCGGGGCGCGAGACGACCTCGACGTCGAGGCCGCGGGCTGCGGCATCCGCCTCGACCCTCGCTGTGCCGATCAGCCCGGAGAAACGGTCATCCACAGGCCGCACGCCCTTTCAGCATCCATCTGAGAAACTTGGAGAGATGTCAACCGCCACACTAGTTGCCCCACAGGCACGGGCCGCCAAGCCCCTGATGCTGGGCGAGCACCAGATCGACGTTCCCGTCGTGCTGGCGCCGATGGCGGGCATCACGAACACGGCGTTCCGGCGCCTGTGCCGCGAGTTCGGCGTCGGCCTCTACGTCAGCGAGATGATCACGAGCCGCGCGCTCGTCGAGCGCAACGCCGAGACGATGCGGCTCATCGGGCACCACCCGAGCGAGACCTTCCGCTCGGTGCAGCTCTACACGACCGACCCGGTGACGGTCGGCGACGCGGTGCGCGTCATCGTCGCCGAGGGTCTCGCCGACCACGTCGATCTGAATTTCGGATGCCCGGTGCCGAAGGTCACCCGCAAGGGCGGCGGCAGCGCGCTGCCGTGGAAGCTCGGGCTGTTCCGCGAGATCGTCGAGAGCGCGAAGTCCGCGGCCGAGCACCTGCCGCTCACGGTCAAGATGCGCAAGGGCATCGACGACGAGCACCTCACCTACCTCGACGCGGGCCGCATCGCGCAAGACGCGGGAGTCGCCTACGTCGCCCTGCACGGCCGCACCGCCGCCGACATGTACTCGGGGCACGCCGACTGGTCGGCGATCGCGAACCTCAAGAACGCCCTCGACATCCCGGTGCTCGGCAACGGCGACATCTGGTCCGCCGACGACGCGCTGCGCATGATGCGCGAGACTGGCGCCGACGGCGTGGTTGTCGGGCGTGGGTGCCTAGGGCGGCCCTGGCTCTTCGGCGACCTCGCCGCGGCGATGCAGGGGGAGTGGCACGAGGGCGCCGGGATCCATCCGTCGCTCGGCGCCGTTGCTCAGGCCTTCCGCCGGCATGCCGAGCTGCTCGTCGAGTTCTTCGAGGACGAGGGGCGCGGCTGCCGCGACATCCGCAAGCACGTCGCCTGGTACTTCAAGGGCTACCCGGTCGGCGGCGAGCTGCGCGCCAAGCTCGCGACCTCGTCGAGCCTCGCCGAGATCGACGAACTGCTCGCGACGCTCGACTGGAACGCACCGTACCCGGGCGAGGGCGCGGAGGGTGCCCGCGGCCGACAGGGCAGCCCGCGCATCCCGTCGCTGCCCGACCGCTGGCTCGAATCGCGCGAGCTCGACGGCGTGACGCGCGCTGACATGTCCGCCGCCGAGGTGCACAACAGTGGCGGCTGAGCCGCGCGCCGCCGGGCCGTCCTCCTCCTACGGCGAGTTCGACACCGAGAGGTGGCTGCCCGAGGAGCACTCCAACCGCCGCAGCGACTTCGCCCGCGACCGGGCCAGGCTCTTCCACTCGAGCGCGCTGCGTCGCCTGGCCGCCAAGACCCAGGTGCTCAGCCCGACAGTGGGCCTCGACTTCGCCCGCAACCGGCTCACGCACTCGCTCGAAGTCGCCCAGATCGGCCGCGAGCTCGCGACGAACCTCGGCCTCAACCCCGACGTCGTCGACACGGCCTGCCTCGCGCACGACCTCGGCCACCCGCCGTTCGGCCACAACGGCGAGCGGGCGCTCTCGGAGTGGGCCGAAGACATCGGCGGGTTCGAGGGCAACGCGCAGACGCTGCGCGTCGTCACCCGCCTCGAGCCGAAGGTGTTCGGCCACGACGGGCACCCCTACGGGCTCAATCTGACCCGCGCGAGCCTCGACGCGTCCACCAAGTACCCGTGGCCGATCCAGCAGGCCGTCGAAGACCCGTCCGGCCGCGCGAAGTTCGGCTTCTACGCCGATGACACCGCGGTGTTCGAGTGGCTCCGCGTCGGCGCGCCCGACCGGGTGCGCTGCATCGAGGCGCAGGTGATGGACCTCTCCGACGACATCGCCTACTCGGTGCACGATTTCGAGGATGCCGTGGTGAACGGCTTCATCGACGTGGACGTGCTGGCCTCGGCATCCGATCACAACGCTCTGATGCGCAAGGTCAAGGAATGGGTGGGCAACGAGTTCACCCTCGACCAGCTGGAGGCCGCGTATCAGCGGCTGCGCGCCATGGAGCAGTGGATCCACTCGTGGGACGGCTCGCGGCTCGCGCAGGCGCAGCTCAAGAACCTCGCCAGCCAGCTGATCGGCCGCTTCGCCCGCAATGCGACGGTCGCCACCCGCTTGGCCTACCCACGGCCCAGCCTCACGCGCTACGGGGCGCAGATGGTCGTCCCCGCCGACGAGGCCGCCGAGATCGGCGTGATGAAGGGCCTCACCGCCGCGTTCATCATGAGCAACAACGACCGCCAGCCCGTCTACCGACGTCAGCGCGAGCTTCTCACCGGCCTCGCCGACGCTCTGCTCGCGACCGGCCCGCAGAACCTCGACCACGGCTTCGCCGAGGACTGGGCGAAGGCGGCCGACGACGCAGGACGCAAGCGGGTCGTGGTCGATCAGGTCGCGAGCCTGACCGACCAGAGCGCGATCGCCTGGTTCGAACGCCTCGTGCAGCAATGACCGGTCGCCGAGGACCCGCGTAGCGGCGTCTCCAAACGACCACCGACCGTAGGATCGAACTCATGCCCGGCCTCATCCGTCACAGCGACATCGATGAGGTCAAAGCGCGCACGAACATCGCCGACGTCATCGGCGAATACGTCTCGCTGAAGCCGGCTGGTATCGGCTCGCTGAAAGGCCTGTGCCCGTTCCATGACGAGCGCAGCCCCAGCTTCAATGTGCGGCCCCAGCTGGGCTTTTACCACTGCTTCGGCTGCAACGAGTCCGGCGATGTCTACAAGTTCATCCAGACGATGGACCACGTGCCGTTCGCTGAGGCCGTTGAGCGGCTGGCCGCCCGCATCGGCTACCAGCTCAGCTACGAAGACGGCGGCAACGCGAGCGAAGACCGCGGCACGCGGGCACGGATTCTTGCGGCGAACAAGGCCGCAGAGGAGTTCTACACCGCCCGCCTGACCGCCCCGGACGCCGAGCCCGGCCGCCGCTTCCTGGGCGAGCGCGGCTTCGACGCCGCCGCGGCCGCCCGCTTCGGCGTCGGCTACGCCCCGAAGAGCTGGGACGAGCTGACCAACCACCTCAAGGGCAGAGGCTTCAGCCTCGACGAGCTCGCCGCAGCGGGCCTCGTCTCGCAGAACGACCGCGGGGGAGCGTACGACCGCTTCCGCGGCCGCGTCGTCTGGCCGATCCGCGACGTCACGGGCACAACCCTCGGCTTCGGGGCGCGACGCCTGTTCGACGACGACAATGGCCCCAAGTACCTCAACACGCCCGAGACGGCGGTCTTCCACAAGGCGCAGGTGCTCTACGGCCTCGACATCGCCAAGCGCGACGTCAGCAAGGGCAAGCAGGTCGTCGTCGTCGAGGGCTACACCGACGTGATGGCATGCCACCTCGCCGGCATCACGACAGCGGTCGCCACCTGCGGCACCGCGTTCGGCGCCGACCATGTCCGGCTGCTGCGCCGCGTGCTCGGCGACGAGGGCGGCGAGGGGCAGGTGGTCTTCACCTTCGACCCCGACGCCGCAGGGCAGAAGGCCGCCGAGCGGTCCTTCACGGTGCTGCAGGAGCAGCGCATCGCCGCGCAGACCTACGTCGCCGTCGGACCGGACGGGCTCGACCCGTGCGACCTGCGGCTCGCGAAGGGCGACCAGTCGGTCGTGCAGATGATCGCCGACAAGAAGCCGATGTTCGAGTTCATGCTGCGCCAGGTGGTGGCACGCTTCGACCTCGACACCGTCGAGGGCCGCGTGGGCGCGCTGCGTGCAGGGGCGCCTATCGTGGCAGGCATCCGCGACCCTGCGCTGCGCCCCGGCTACACCCGGGAACTCGCGCGTATGACCGGCGCCGAGCTGAGCGAGGCCCAGAGCGCCGTGCGCGCGTTCTCGAATCGGGCGAGGCAGGCGACGGATGCCGCACCGCAGCTGCCGACGGAGACGGTGACACTGGCCGACCTCGGCCGCGACCCGATCACGACGACCGAGCGCCAGGCGCTCATGGCCGTTCTGCAGCTGCCAGAGGCGGTCGGCCGCGACCTCGTGGGCCGCGCGGTGCAGGCGCGCTTCTCGAACCCGACGCTTGAGCTCGTGAAGAGCGCGGTCGCCGCGAACGTGGACGCGTTCGGCGCGGCCGACTGGTTCGCGCGCATCCGCGCAGAGCTGCCCGATCAGTTCCGGCCGATCGTCGAGCAGCTTGCGCTGTCGCCGATCCCGGAGCGCAGCGAGGAAGCCGCGAAGGTGTGGGCGAAGGCGATCGTCGGCTCGCTCATCGAGAAGGACATGGTGACGCTCAAGGCCGAGCTGCAGAGCCGGCTGCAGCGCACGGACCCGTCCGATTCCGACTCGCGCATCGCGATCAGCCGGGCCATGGCAGAGCTCGAACTCGAGCGCAGGCGGCTGCGCGGGGAGTAACGGTCCCGCATCCGGTTAACAGGCACGAAACAAGGTCGCGCTTATGGTGTGAAGATCACATTCCTCACCAACACCTAGAAAGTGAGTCCTGCGGCATGAATTCCGTTTCGGCTCGTCGCGCCCGTTTCGTGGTCGCGACCGCCTCTCTCGCAGCGGCGACGCTCATCCTCACCGGCTGCTCCGGTGGCAAGTCCGGAGGCTCGAGCGACTCGGGCTCTGCGGCGAAGAGCATCACGGTCGGCACGACCGACACGATCACCTCGCTCGATCCGGCCGGCTCGTACGACAACGGCTCGCTGTCGGTGCAAGTGAACGTCTTCCCGCTTCTCTTCGACTCGCCCTACGGCAGCCCCGACGTGAAGCCCGACATCGCCGAGAGCGGCAGCTTCGTCGACCCGAACACCTTCGAGGTCAAGCTCAAGCCGGGCCTCAAGTTCTCGAACGGCCACGACCTGACCGCGTCCGACGTGAAGTTCACGTTCGACCGTCAGCAGGCGATCGGCAAGTCGGGCGCCGACGGCGGCAACGGCCCGAGCTCGCTGCTCGCGAACCTCGACACGACCACCGTCAAGGACGACTCCACGGTCGACTTCCACCTCAAGGTGCCGAACGACCAGACCTTCGAACAGGTGCTGTCGAGCGAGGCCGGCTTCATCGTCGACGAGCAGGTGTTCAGCCCGACGAAGCTCACCCCCGACAACGACATCGTCAAGGCCGACGCGTTCGCCGGCCAGTACAAGATCACGAGCTACAAGGTCAACCAGCTCATCGAGTACAAGAAGTACTCGGGCTACAAGGGCCTGCTCGCCCCCGCAAAGACCGACACGATCATCGCCAAGTACTACAAGGACGCCTCGAACCTGAAGCTCGACGTGCAGAGCGGCAACATCGACGCCGCCTATCGCAGCCTCTCCGCGCAGGACGTCGACTCGTTGAAGAGCAACAAGAACGTCACGGTCACCACCGGCCCCGGCGGCGAGATCCGCTACATCGCGTTCAACTTCAAGACGCAGCCCTTCGGCACCGGCCAGACCGACGCCGACCCGGCCAAGGCTCTCGCCGTGCGCCAGGCCGTCGCCGACCTCGTCGATCGCGACGCGCTGAGCAAGCTCTACAAGGGCACCTACACCCCGCTGTACTCCTACGTTCCGGACGGCCTGACCGGCGCCAACACCGCCCTCAAGGGCCTGTACGGCGACGGCAACGGCGGCCCCGACAAGGACAAGGCGGCCGCGACCCTGAAGGCTGCGGGCATCACCTCGCCCGTCAAGCTGGACATCACCTACAACAGCGACCACTACGGCCCCCAGTCCGGCGACGAGTACGGCCTGATCAAGGACCAGCTGGCCTCGAGCGGCCTGTTCGACGTGACCGTCGCGGGTGTCGAGAACGTGCAGTTCTCGAAGGACGCCCCGAACGACGGCTACCCGGTCTTCCAGCGCGGCTGGTTCCCGGACTACGCCGACGCGGACAACTACCTGACCCCGTTCTTCCCCCAGGGCGGCTTCCTGCACAACCACTACGACAACCCGCAGGTCGACGCGCTCATCACCAAGGAGCTCGGCGACACCGACAAGGATTCCCGCGCCAAGACCATCGGCGACATCCAGGACCTCGTCGCGAAGGACGTCGACACCGTGCCGCTGCTGCAGGGCACCCAGGTCGTCGTGACCGGCAAGGACGTCAAGGGCGCCGTGCTCGACGCCTCGTTCAAGTTCCGTTACGCGACGCTGAGCAAGTAAGACAAACTGTGCCTGGGGGCGGCCGTCAGGCCGCCCCCTTGCACTGCCCCGGAAGGACCCGTGTCTATGACGACACAGCCAGACAGCATCCCCTCGCCGCTCGCCCCGGCACCCGCGCAGCCGCGCGGCGCCGCGCTGCGCAGCGGCGGCGGACTGATCCGCTACCTTGTGGTGCGGTTCCTGCTGATCTTCCCGACGATCTTCATCCTCGTGACGGTCGTGTTCTTCCTGATGCGGGCCACAGGCGACCCGATCACGGCGGCGCAGGGCGGCCGCCTCGCGCCTGCCGAGCTCGCGCGGCGCATCCACGCCGCCGGCTACGACCGCCCGCTCATCGTGCAGTACCTCGACTTCCTCGGCGGCATCGTCCACGGCGACTTCGGCACCACCTACTCCGACCACCAGCCGGTGACCACCGTGCTGGTCACGTACGGCACCGCGACGCTCGAGCTCGCGTTCTACGCCCTCATCGTGGCGTTCATCGTCGGCATTCCGCTCGGCATGCTCGCCGCCTCGATCCGCGACCGCTGGGGCGACGCGATCCTGCGCGTGCTCGCGATCGTGTTCTACGCGACCCCGATCTTCTTCTCCGGCCTGCTGATGAAGCTGGTGTTCGCGATCAAGCTCGGCTGGCTTCCCGTCGACGGGCGCGCCTCGACCGGCACCGAGCTCGAGCTGCAGCTGCTGCCGCACCCGACAGGCATCTACTTGATCGACGCGTTCCGCACCGGCGACCCGGACGCCGTGGGCGACGTGCTCATGCACGCGATCCTGCCCGGCGTGGCTCTCGGCCTGCTCACGGCCGGCGTCTTCCTGCGCCTCGTGCGCACCAACGTCATCGGAACGCTCAACACCGAGTACGTCACCGCGGCGCGAAGCCGCGGCGTCAGCGAGTTCCGCCTGGTCACCAAGCACGCCTACCGGCCGGCGCTCATCCCGATCATCACGGTCATCGGCCTGCAGATCGCGATGCTGCTCGGCGGCGCGGTGCTCACCGAGACCACCTTCGAGTGGAACGGTCTCGGCTACCAGCTGAACCACTACCTGCAAGCTCGCGACTTCGTCGCCGTTCAGGGCATCGTCGCCCTGCTCGCCGTCATCGTGGCCGTCGTCAACTTCATTGTCGACGTGATAGCCGCGTTCATCGACCCGAGGGTGAGGTACTGAGATGACCAGCATCCTCATCAAGCGCCGCGGCGCCTGGCTCGACAGCGTCCCGCTCGCGAAGCAGGTGCGCCAGAGCGTCGGGGTGCAGCGCTTCATGCTCGTCACGGGCATCACGATCACCGGCGTGTTCGTGCTGATCGCGATCTTCGCGCCGCTCATCGCCCCCTACGGCTTCGCCCAGCTGCGCGATTCCCACGGCGTCTTCCCGCAGCAGGCGGCCCCGTCGGCCGCGCATCCGTGGGGCACCACGGTCGCCGGCTACGACGTGCTGAGCCGCACCCTATGGGCATCTCAGACCGCGCTGCTCGCGATCATCGTCGCGGTCGTGCTCTCGCTCGTCCTCGGCGTGCTGCTCGGCCTGCTCTCCGGCTATTTCGGCGGCCCACTCGACCGCGTGCTCGTCGTCGTGTGCGACGCGATCTACGCGTTCCCGACCCTGCTGCTCGCGATCATCGTGTCGATCATGATCAGCCACGGCCAGTCGGGCCTGTGGAACGGCGTGTTCGCGGCGGGCATCTCGATCACGGTCGTCTATATCCCGCAGTACTTCCGCGTCGTGCGCGCGGAGGTCGTGCGCATCAAGGCCGAGGCCTACGTCGAATCCGCCAGGGTCCTCGGCACCAGCAATTTCCGCATCATCTTCCGCCATGTGCTGCGCAACTCGGTGCGCACCCTGCCGCTCATCATCACGCTGAACGGCACGGATGCCTTCGAGACGCTCGCCGGCCTGGGCTTCCTCGGCCTGGGCATCGAGCCGACGGCGGCGGCCGAGTGGGGCTACGACCTGCAGAAGGCCGTGTCCGATGTGACGAGCGGAATCTGGTGGACCGCGCTGTTCCCGGGCCTCGCGATCGTGCTGCTCGCCCTCGGCATCTCGCTCATGGGCGAGAGCCTCAACGACCTCGCCGACCCGCGGCTGCGCCGCCGTGGGGCCGCGAGCGAGGCGGCCGAGGCCGATGAAGAGGAGGTCATGCTGTGAGCAGCGTCGTCGACATCACCGATCTGACCGTCCGATTCGCGACGGATGCCGGATCGGTCGCCGCGGTCCGCGGCGTCAGCCTCTCGGTCGAGCCGCGCGAGATCGTCGCGATCGTGGGCGAGTCCGGTTCGGGCAAGTCGGTCACCGCCAAGACGATCCTGGGCATGCTGCCCGAGACCGCGACCACCGGCGGCGCCGTCGTGCTGCGCGGCCGCGACTCCGAACTCGGCGTCGACATCGTGCGCCTCGACAAGAACCGGCTGCGCAGCATCCGCGGCCGCGACGCCGCCATGGTGTTCCAGGAGCCGTCCACCGCGCTCAACCCCGTCTACCCGATCTGGTGGCAGATCGCAGAAGGGTTGCGCGCACACGGCAGAGTGAGCCGCAGGCAGGCGCGCGAGCGCTCGATCGAGATCCTGCGCCGCGTCGGGATCCCGGAGCCGGAGAAGCGCATCGACTACTACCCGCACGAGTTCTCGGGCGGCCAGAAGCAGCGCATCGTCATCGCGATGGCGCTCATCCTCAACCCGAGCCTGATCATCGCCGACGAACCGACCACGGCGCTCGATGTGACGGTGCAGGCCGAGATCCTCGACCTGCTGCGCTGGTGCCGCGACGAATACGGCTCGTCGATCGTGCTCATCACCCACAACATGGGCGTCGTCGCCGACCTCGCCGACCGCGTCGCGGTGATGTACCAGGGCGAGATCGTCGAGCAAGCGGACGCCACGACGCTGTTCGCCGCGCCGCAGCATCCGTACACCCAGTCCCTGCTCGCCGCCGTGCCGCGCGTGGGCGCCGGTCATTCGCAGCTGACGGTGAGCGAGAGAGCGGCGGATGCCTCGGCCGCAGCCCCCTCCGCCGACGCCGTCGTCCGCGCCCACGAGCTCGAGATCACCTACCCTGGGCGCCTCGGCCGCGCGGGCTTCCGCGCCGTTCGAGGGGTCGATTTCGCGATCGCACCCGGCGAGGTGCTGGGACTGGTGGGGGAGTCCGGCAGCGGCAAGACGACCATCGGCCGCGCGATCGCGGGTCTCACCCGCGTCACAGGCGGCTCGCTGTCGGTGCTGGGGCACGAGATGCTCGGCATCCACGAACGGGACTTCCGGCCGGTACGCAAGGACATCGGCTTCGTGTTCCAGGATCCGGCCTCGAGCTTCAATCCGCTGCTCACCATCGGCGACGCCATCGCCGAGCCGATGCTCGTGCACCGCTCGGTGTCGTCTGCGGCGGCAGCCAAAGCGCGCGCCCGCGAGCTGCTCGGCGCGGTGCAACTGCCGGAGGAGTACGCCGACCGCTTCCCGCACGAGCTCTCCGGCGGTCAGCGGCAGCGCGTCTCGCTCGCCCGCGCCCTTGCGCTCCGGCCGAAGCTCGTCATCTTCGACGAGCCGACCTCTGCGCTCGACGTGTCGGTGCAGGCGCGCGTGCTGGAGCTCATCACGCGGCTGCAGGCCGAGTTCGGCTTCGCGGGTTTGTTCATCAGCCACGACCTCGCCGTAGTCGACCTCATCGCGACCCGGATCGCGGTGATGCACACGGGTGAGATCGTCGAGTCGGGACCCAACGCGCAGGTGCTCGGCTCACCTCAGGACCCGTACACGCAGAAGCTGCTCGCGTCGCTGCCCGTCCCCGACCCGGTCGCCCAGGCGGCGCGCCGGGCCGAGCTGAAGGAGCTCGCGGCCCAAGCGGCTCACGTCGTTGGATCGGCTCAGTAGTCTCGGAAGCGTGAAGACGCACCCGAGGGCGGACCGGAGCCCGATCGTCGTTCAGGACCTCTCGGCGCAGTACGGCACCAAGGGGAGGGTTGGCGGCTATGCCCTGCGCGGCGTGAGCTTCGAGGTGCGGGCCGGCGAGGTGCTGGGGATCCTGGGGGAGTCCGGCGGCGGCAAGAGCACGCTTGCGCGCATCCTCGCCGGAGAGCTCGTGCGGAAGGGACCCGGCGGCCACGACATCCGCATCTCAGGCGGGGATGCCTTCGTGAACGGGGTGGCGCTGCGTACGATCTCGCAGGTCAAGCGGAACCGGCTGACGTTCCACACGGCGTATCTGCCGCAGGATGCGAACGACCGGCTCGAGCGCACCTCGACGGTCGCCGAGTTGATCCAGCAGCCGATCTTCGCCCGTGACAAGCGCTTCGACCCGCAGTCGGCGCAGAACCGCGCTCTCACGGTTCTCGATGCGGTGGGACTTCCGCTGGCCGTCATGGACAGGTACCCGTACGAACTGTCCGACGGGCAGCGGCAGCGCGTCGCGTTCGCTCGCTCGTTGGTGCTCGGACCGAACGTGCTGATCGCTGACGAGCCCACGGCCGGCATCGACGTCACGGTGCGCGACACGGTGCTGCGGGTGATCACGCAGCTGCGGCAGGACCCGAAGTTCGCCGGCATCGTCATCACGCACGATCTCGCGGTGCTGCGACAGCTGGGCGCGAAGGTCGCTGTCGTGCACGACGGCGTGATCGTCGGCTACGGCGAGATCGCTGCGGTGTTCGGAAACCCCGAACACGCGTACGTCAGGAAGCTGGCGAGAGCCCTAGGGCTCCCCGGCTTGGACTCGAACCAAGAACCTATCGGTTAACAGCCGATTGCTCTGCCAATTGAGCTACCGAGGAATGCGGCCCGAGAGACCGGGCAACGACGACTAGCTTAACCGGTCGAAACCGCGCTCTCCAAATCGGGCACGCGCTCAGCCTTCGAGCTGATCGACGCCCGGCTGCCACGCCTGGCCCGGCACGCCCCAGCCGCGCTTCTTGCTGATCTTCGACCACTCCTTGTCGAACGGGCGGGGCAGGCGGTCGAGGTACAGGATGCCGTCGAGGTGGTCGTATTCGTGCTGGAAGATGCGGGCGAGCCAGCCCTCCGCCTCGATCTCGAACGGTTTGCCGTCGAGGTCGACCGCGCGCAGGATCGCGGCGGGGGAGCGCCGCAGGGGGAACCGCTCGCCGGGGAACGAGAGGCAGCCCTCGATCTCCTCCTCGTCATCTGCAGCGCCGACCGGCGTCGGCTGGATCCACAGCACGGGGTTGATCGCGACGCCGCGATGCTCGACGTCGTCCTCGTCGGTCCAGCCGAACACGAACAGCCGCTTGTTCACCCCGACCTGGGGCCCTGCGAGGCCGACGCCGGGCGCGGCATCCATCGTCTCGTACATGTCGGCGACCAGCCTGCGCAACTCCTCGTCGAACTCGGTGACGGGCTCGGCGGGCGCGTGCAGCACGGGCTCACCCTGGATTCGGATCGGGAGTACGGCCATTCGCCCAGGATATCGGCGGTGCGTCCGGTACCTTTCTCACGTGTTTGCCGCTGATATCGGGCTCGAACCTCTCGGCCTTGACCCCCGACAGTTCATCGGCATACCCATCGCGCTGGTCGGCGCGGTCTTCCTGTCGATCGGCGCGCAGCTGCAGCATCGCGGTGTCGCGAAGGTCGAGGCGGCGAGCGATGCGGATGCCGCGCAGGGCGGGCTCAACTTCGGTCAGTTGCGGATGCTGCTCGGCCGCCCCAGCTGGGTGACCGGCACCCTGATGCTGGGCGCGGCGATCGTGCTGCAGCTCACGAGCCTCGCATTCGCACCGCTCATCGTCGTGCAGCCGCTGGGGGCGTTCGCCCTGGTCGTCACGGCGATCGTGAACTCGCGCGTCACGAAGCAGAAGCTCAACCCGCTGACCATCCTCGCGATCTGTCTGTGCGTCGCCGGCGTCGGCGCATTCGTGCTCGTCGCGGCGTTCCAGGCGCGCGAGGTGCCGATCACCGAGCGCGAGCTGGTCCAGGTGCTCGTCATCCTGTGCTGCGTGCTCGTGCTCGCGGCCGTCATGTTCGTCGTCTTCCGGAAGCGGATGCGCGCCCTCGTGTACGTGATCGGCGCAGGCATCCTCTACGGATTCGTCGCCACACTCGCGAAGGTCGTCATCGCGCGTGTCGAGCAGCGGGAGTTCGATCTGCTCACCGGCGTGTGCATCGTGGCGCTCCTCGCCGCGGTGGCACTGGGCGCCTACTTCGTGCAGAACGCCTACGCGTCCGGGCCGCCCGACCTCGTGATCGCGGGGCTCACCGTGATCGACCCTCTCGTCGCGGTCACCATCGGTATCGCGATCCTCAACGAGGCCGCACAGGTGGAGCTGTGGGCAGCGGTCGTGTGGATGGTCACCGGCGCGATCGCCGTCGCCGGCGTGTTTCTTCTCGCCCGTCACCACCCCCAGATGTCGTCATGATCAGGGGTGTCCCCGAGGTGCCCGGCGAAACACGTGCCTAGACTGGTGCGCCATAACCCCTAGTCCCACCCCCAAGAGGTTTCCCTACGTGACCGATTCGAGCGACGAGCAGTCGCAGCCGCTGACGATCCTGCTGGGCTGTGACACCTTCGCCCCCGATGTGAACGGCGCCGCCCGTTTCGCCGAGCGCCTGGCCGCAGGACTCGTGGAGCGCGGCCACACCGTGCACGTCATCGCGCCATCGCAGACTGTGTTCCGCACCGGTCATTGGGATGAGACGCACGCGGGCGCACGCCTGCACATGCACCGGCTGTTCAGCCTGCGCTGGTACCCGCACCCGTGGCTGCGCTACATGATGCCGTGGACGATCCGGCGCAACACGTCGCGCATCCTCGACCAGATCAAGCCCGACGCTGTGCACTTCCAGTCCCACTTCGTCGTCGGGCGCGGCTTGTCGGTGACGGCGCGCTCGCGCGGCATCCGCGTGGTCGCGACGAACCACACCATGCCCGAGAACATGATCGAGCACACGACGCTGCCGAAGTTCATGCAGCCGGCGCTGCTCAAATGGGCCTGGTGGGACGCGACGAAGATCCTGAAGCGCGCGGATGCCGTCACAACGCCCACCCGGCGCGCGGCCGACTACCTCGAAGAGGCGACCGGGATCACCGGTGTGCATGCCATCGGCAACGGCGTGCGCGTCTCCGACTACACCCCCGATTTCGAGCACCGCGGAAGCCGCATCGTCTTCGTCGGCCGGATCACGGGCGAGAAACGGCTCGAGGTCCTCGTGCACGCGGTCGCGCTGCTTCCCAAGTCGCTCGACTGGTCTCTCGAGATCGTCGGCGACGGCGAACAGCGGCATCATCTCGAGCGGCTGGCCGCGCAGCTCGGGGTGGGCGAGCGGGTGACACTCGCCGGCCTCGTGTCGGACGCCGAGCTCAAGCAGGCGTACACGCGTGCTGACGTGCTTGCGATGCCGTCGACCGCCGAGCTGCAGTCCATCGTCACGATGGAGGCGATGTCGTCGGGTCTGCCCGTCGTCGCGGCCGACGCGATGGCCCTGCCTCACCTCGTCCATGACGGCGAGAACGGATTCCTGTTCCGGCCCGACGACGCGCAGGACCTCGCCGCGAAGCTCGAGAAGATCCTGACGCTGCCCGACGAGGAGTTCACCCGTATGAAGAAGGCGTCGCTGCGGCTGATCCAGGCGCACGACATCGAGCGGACGCTAACGACCTTCGAGTGTCTGTATCGTGGAAAGCCGGTGGTCGACCCTGTAACCGAGGAAGTCACCGAGGGGCGGTAGCTCAGCCGGTTAGAGCAGGGGACTCATAATCCCTGGGTCGCGGGTTCAAGTCCCGCCCGCCCTACATCCCTCCCTAGACGGCGAGAGGCTGCCGGTGCTCGGAAGGGATGAGCACCCACATCGCCAGGTAGATGATGAACTGCGGGCCCGGCAGCAGGCACGACAGCAGGAACAGCACCCGGACGGTGGTCGGGCGGATGCCGAAGCGGCGGGCGAGCGCGGCGCAGACGCCGGCGATGATGCGGCCCTCAAATGGTCGTTCGAGATTGTTCATGACTACAGCTTCGTCACGACCCGGTCACGCCACCATCCGGGAAACCCCCTAGCGCACCCCGATCTTCTCCGAGCCCTCAGAGGCTGTCCGGGTCGAGGTTCAGCGTCGTGTCCTCATAGAGGTACTGCTGGGCGCCGAACACCTCGAGGTTCTTGTTGAGCCAGATCAGGTCCTCGACCGAGATGCCGAAGCGCGCCGCGACGACCGAGGTGACGTCGCCGTCCGCGACCTTGTAGGACTTCGGGGCGCCGCTGGCGGTCTTCGCGGTGACGGCTCCCGCGGCATACGTTCGCGCACCGCCGTCGACCGGGTGCACGTTCGACTGCCGCACGGGAATCGACCAGTGCAGCGTGTTGACGGCGAGCACCTTGTTCGGGCCGAGTTCGATCGGCACCCCGTCGGGGGACGCCACCGACGAGTACGTCACGAGGGTGGTCAGATACTTCGGCTGGCCGACTGAGCCGAGGGATGCGGTCGTCGAGGTCGCCGAGCTGGTGGGGCCGCCGAGCTGGTGGTCGCCGACTCCGTGCCAGGTGAGTCCGTCGCCCACCTTGGGCGGGATGTCGATGAGCGTCGCCGAGACCGGCACGGGCACCGTCGACGTGAAGCCCGAATACTGCGCAGAGTAGGTGTTGTCGCCGTTCGCGACGACCCGATAGTGGTAATGGATGCTGCCCTTCGGCGACGCGACATCGCCCTGCGCGACGACGGTTCCGGCGGGGACCGGCGTCAGTGTCGGCGCAGGAACCGGCGTCGAGGCGGGCTCGGGCGTGGCAAGGTGCGACATCGCCGGGTTCGGCGCCTCGGTGGGCGTGAGCGACGGTGTCGGCGTCGCAGACGGAGTCGCGGTCACGTGCACGGTCGGGCTGTGAGCGGTGGTCTTCGCGTGGCTCGGAGCGGCGAAGCATCCGGCAAGTGCGATCGTGACCGCAGCCGCAACGGCGACCGCGAGCACACCACGTCGCGTCGCTGCGCCGAACCTCATTCGTCCCACATCTTCGGATCCTAGTCGGGCGACTATGCGGGCAGGCGAGTGTGTTGCATCAGTTCACATAACCGGAACGAAATGCCTATTGGGTGTCCTCCTAATAGGGGCCATTCCGATAGCCCGGTTCTTCGAGGACGAACATGACCCAGCGCCCGCGCATGCGCACGCCTTGCTACCGTGGCGGGCATGCTGATCGCGATGGCCGGCCTCCCCGGAAGCGGGAAGAGCGCCATCGCATCTGAGCTCGCCCGGCGACTGCCCGCCACCCACCTCGCCGTCGACGAGCTTGAGGACGCCATGCTGCGGGCGGGTCTGCGCAACAGCTACGAGGTCGGGCTCGCGGCATACCTCGGCGCAGAAGCGCTCGCAGAGGCCAACCTGCTCACCGGCGCCCACGTGGTCGTCGACGCGGTCAACGACCACCCGTATGCGCGTGGCCAGTGGTTCCAGCTCGCCGAGCGTGCCGCCGTGCCGCTCGCATTCGTCGAGGTGCTGTGCAGCGACGTCGAACTGCACCGCCAGCGCCTGGAGCACCGGCAGCGTCCGTTCACGGCGCTGCCGGAGCCGACGTGGGAGTCCCTGCTGCCGCGGCGCGCCGCGCTCGAGCAGTGGGGCGACGACCGCATCAGGGTTGACACGGCCAACGGCAACCCTGCGGCGCTCGCGACACGGATTCTCGAGCGGCTCGCCCAGCACTGAATGTCGGTGATGTGTTCGATAATTGAACCGTGCACATTGTCCTCGACCGGCGCCCAGACGGCGGGGTGGCGGCGACCGAGCTCGACGCGGCCGCGATGCCGCACAAGGCTGTCGAGCTTGAGGCATCCGCCCTCATCGCCTATGTGCGCGATCGCGAGGCCGAGCATCCGCGCTGGGTCTGGTCGAGCACGGCGCACTGGTATCCGGCCCTGCTCGCTGCCGGTGTGCGGGTACAGCGCTGTGTCGATCTCGCGCTGAGCCATCGGATTCTGCGCACGTCGCTCCTGTCTGCCGCGTCCGAGCTGGCCGGCGAGGCCGCCACCAGCTGGGACGACATCGCCCGCCTGGCCGCCGCCCCGCTCGCTGAGCCGTCGGCTCCGGCGCTGTTCGACGTCGTCGAGCCCGCGACTGCCGAATCGCTCGACCCGGTGCGCGAGTTCCAGGCGCAGCAGGCCGCGACACCGGGCGGCCCGCTGCGCCTGCTGCTCGCCGCAGAGTCCGCGGGGTCGCTCGTCGCGGAGGAGATCAGGTTCACCGGCATGCCGTGGCGAGCCGACGTTCACGACCGCGTCCTGACCGAGTCGCTCGGGCCGCGCGCGTTCGACGGTCGCCGCCCGGCGCGGCTCGAGGCGCTTGCTGCGCAGATCCGCGAGCTGCTGGGTGCCCCCGGTCTCAATCCCGATTCGCAGCCAGAGCTGCTCGCGGCGCTGCGCCGAGTGGGGCTCGATGTCACCTCGACGAGGAAATGGGAGCTGCGCGAGCTCGACCACCCGGCCATCGCGCCACTGCTCGAATACAAGAACCTCTACCGGCTCTTCACGGCCAACGGCTGGGCATGGCTCGACACCTGGGTGCGCGACGGGCGGTTCCGCCCCGATTACGTCGTGGGCGGCGTCGTGACCGGCCGCTGGGCGACGAGCGGCGGTGGGGCGCTGCAGCTGCCGAAGAACATCCGGCGCGCTGTCGTGGCCGACCGCGGGTGGAAGCTCGTCGTCGCCGATGCGGCGCAGCTCGAGCCGCGTGTGCTCACTGGGTTGGCGTCGGATGGGGCGATGGCGGATGCCGGGCGCGGCCGTGACCTCTACGACTCGGTCGTCGCTGCCGGCGTCGTCACGAGCCGTCACGAGGCGAAGGTCGCGATGCTCGGCGCGATGTACGGCGCGACGACAGGGGATTCGGCCCGGCTGATGCCGGGTCTGCGGCGCGCGTTCCCGCGCGCGATCGCCCTCGTCGACCACGCTGCGGAGCAGGGCGAGCGCGGCGAGCAGGTCGTGAGCAGGCTCGGGCGCACCTCGCCGCGGCCGGGCGCGTCATGGCGCGAGGTGCAGGAGCGCGCCAGCCAGCCCGGCGCGTCGGCTGCCGACGAACGCCGCGCACGGTCGCAGGCGCGCGACTGGGGCCGCTTCACGCGCAACTTCGTCGTGCAGGCATCGGCCGCGGAATGGGCCCTGTGCTGGATGGCGGAGCTCCGCCTCAGGCTCGCCGAGGTCGGCGACGGCAGCCTCGACGGCGCGCCTCATCTCGTGTTCTTCCTGCACGACGAGATCATGGTGCACACGCCTGAGCAATTTGCGCCGCAGGTCGAGCGGCTCGTGCGCGGGGCCGCTGCGCAGGCGGGGCGCCTGCTGTTCGGAACATTCCCCGTCGACTTCCCGTTGCAGATCGCGACGGTCGACACGTACGCAGATGCGAAGTGACCGCGCCACCCCGACCTAGGATCGAGCCCATGACTGACCTCACCCCCGCAGAGCGCCTGGCCACCTTCCGCAGCCGCCGTGAGCAGTCGGTCAAACAGCCGCAGGGCAGCCTCGCGCTCGTGAACACGCAGTGGATCACGGGCGACCCCGAGGGCGCCCAGACCGTCTACGGCGTTGCGGGCACCTACTATCCGTTGCCCGCCGGCGAGAAGGGGCTGCGCCTCGTCGCGACGGCCGCCGACGGCATCCGCGTCGACGACGAGCCCGTCGACGGTGAGCTGATCATCTCCGCCAAGGACGGCGAACGCCCAAGCGCCATCGTCTTCGACGACCACACGACGGGCACGGTCATCGTGAACGAAGCCGGCACCGAGTACGCGTTGCGGGTGTGGGACGCGAAGTCCGAAGACCTCGAGAACTTCGGCGGCATCGATGCCTACGGCTACGACCCCGAGTGGGTCATCACGGCGAAGTTCACTCCGGTCGAGGGCCTTTCGGTCGGCTTCGAGCACATCAAGGACGAGGGGGAGGAGCGCGAGACCGCGATCCCCGGCGAGATCACCTTCGAGAAGGACGGCGTGGCCTACAACCTTGCGGCCTTCAAGTCGGGCCGCGCCCTGCAGCTCGTCTTCGCCGATGCGACCAACGACGTCGAGACCTATTCCGTCGGCCGGTTCCTGTTCGTCGCCCCGAACCCTGACGGCACCATCACCCTCGACTTCAACCTCGCGATCCTGCCGCCATGCGCGTTCAGCTACCAGTTCAACTGCCCGCTTCCGCCGAAGCAGAACCGCTTCACCGTGCCGATCCGCGCCGGCGAGAAGAACGCGCTCAACAAGGCGGGCGAGCTGCTACACGCGTTCTGAGCGCTCACGCGCAGCGAGAAGTGCCGAAGTGCTGTCTCACTCGATGCTGGACGACATCGCGGCACTTCTCGGGGTGGCGTTCAGTCTGCCCGGGTGACTGACCTCTGTCGAGGTGAAGAACCCGAGTGCTCACGACTGCACCGCCTTTGCCGGGCGGCCGCGTTTCGGTACCTCGGTGTTGAGCGGCAGCGGCCCCGCGACCCCTGCGGCGACCGCGCGGGCGAGGCGCCCCTCGGCGTGGTCGAGCCAGCCCAGCTCGCCATCGATCTGGAAGATCTGCGCGTCGACGAGCAGCAGGTACGCGAGGTCCTCGGGCGACTTCGGCTCGTCGATCGCGTCCTTCGTGCGCGTCAGGTCGCGCAGCAGCGTGAGCGTAGCCGCCCGCTGCACCTGGATGACCCGGGCCACGTCGACCCCCGGCAGGGTCGCCGCGACCGCCAGCTTGATCGCGAGCTCGTCGCGTGCGGCCGTCTGACGCTCGACGGGGGAGGACAGCCAGGATGAGACGGCGTCGCGCCCGGCATCCGTGATCTCGTAGTAGGCGCGGCCCTCACGATCGCTCTCGCCCTTGGCGACCAGACCGTCGCGCTCGAGCCGTTCGAGGGTCTGGTAGATCTGACCGACGTTGAGCGGCCAGGTTCCGCCGGTGCGGCGGTCGAACTCGGCGCGCAGCTGGTAGCCGTAGCACGGCCCCTGATCGAGGATGGCGAGCAGGCTCTGACGAACTGACATGAGGTATGTATATACCGAGTAATTGCATACCGGCAATGCCGACACGCATGCCACGCGAATTACGCGCTTGGAATTCGTGTCCGTGCTATGTGACAATGCCCATGTCGACATCGACGCCGTTCATCGGTCGGAGGGGAAGCCGCACCGGAACGAACGGAGAATGCGATGACGGCACTAACTGCACAGGCCAGAGGGGTGCTCTTCGTGCACTCCTCACCCCGCGCGCTCTGCCCTCACCTCGAATGGGCGGCAGGCCGCGCGCTCGGTCGCGCTGTGAACTTCGACTGGGCCGAGCAGCCCGTGCTGCCCGGCACCATGCGCGCCGAGTTCTACTGGGAGGGCGACATCGGTACCGGCGCCGCCCTCGCGAGCGCGCTGCGCGGCTGGGACGACGTGCGCTACGAGGTCACTCAGGACCCGACCGCGTCGACCGACGGCGCGCGCTACCTGCACACCCCGGCGCTCGGCATCCACTTCGCCCAGACCGACACGGCGGGCAACGTCGTCATCCCGGAGGACCGGATGCGCTACGCGATGGAGCTCGCGGGAAGCGACGCGCTCGCTCTGCACCGCGAGCTGCACGCCGCGCTCGGGCAGGCGTGGGACGACGAGCTCGAGGCGTTCCGGCACGCGAGCGACGACAACCCGGTGATCTGGCTGCACTCGTTCGCGGGCTGACCCACGCGGGCTACACGCTCTTGAACGCCACCACCGCGTTGTGGCCGCCGAAACCGAACGAGTTGCTCACCGCGGCGAGATCGCCGGCCGGCAGCTCGCGCGGCGAGGTGACGACGTCGAGCACGATGTCGGGGTCCTGGTTCTCGAGGTTGATCGTCGGCGGCGCGATGCGATCGCGGAGCGCCAGCACCGTGAACATCGCCTCGAGCGCGCCGGTGCCGCCGAGCAGGTGACCGGTCGACGCCTTGGTCGCGCTGACCGCGACCGAGTCGAGGTGGTCGCCGAAGATCGCTCGCAGCGCCTTGTACTCGGCGATGTCGCCGACGCCCGTCGAGGTGGCGTGCGCGTTGACGTGGACGATGTCCGAGGTCGAGAGACCGGCCTGCTCGAGCGCGAGCTTCGTGGCGCGGGTGGCGCCGAGGCCCTCGGGGTCGGGCGCGGTGATGTGGTACGAGTCGCTCGTGATGCCGCCGCCGGCGACCTCTGCGTAGATCTTCGCGCCGCGCGCCGTCGCGTGCTCCTCGGTCTCGAGGATGAGAGCCGCAGCGCCCTCGCCCATGACGAAGCCGTCGCGGTCGCGATCGTAGGGCCGCGAGGCGCGGGCCGGGTCGTCGGCGCGCGTCGAGAGCGCGTGCATGGCGGCGAACGACGAGACGGTGATCGGGTGGATGCAGGACTCGGAGCCGCCCGTGATGACGATGTCGGCAAGCCCTTGCTGCAGATGGTCGTAGGCGTTGGCGAGCGACTCGGTGCTCGACGCGCAGGCCGAGACGACGGTGCGGGCGCCCGCGCGGGCGTTGAGGTTCATCGAGACCGCGGCGGCCGGGCTGTTCGGCATGATCATCGGCACGGTCATCGGCATGACGCGGCGGGGGCCGCGCTCGCGCAGCACGTCCCATGCGTCGAGCAGCGTCCACACGCCGCCGATGCCGGTGGCCCAGTCGACGAGCAGGCGGTCGGGGTCGAAGTCCTCCACACCGGCGTCCGCCCATGCCTCACGCGCCGCGATCAGCGCGAACTGGGCGGACGGGTCGAGGCGCTTCAGCTCGACACGCTCCATGACTTCCTCGGGGCGCACGAGCGCCTCCGCCGCGAAGTTGACGGGCACCTGGTACTTCTCGACCCACTCGTGCTGCATGGTGCGCGTGCCTGAGGCGCCGGCCAGCAGCGCCTGCCACGATTCGGGCGCGGTGCCGCCGAGCGGTGTGGTCGCGCCGATTCCGGTGACGACGATCTTCTTCGGTCCCACGATGATCCTTACTGCGTTGCTGACGGACTGCCCACCGCGCGCGGTGCGCAAACGACGACGCGGTCGACTCTGACGCCCGTCAGACGCCGACCGCGTGCGAAGTGATGGGGCTCAGGCCCCGGCCTTGACGATGTAGTCGACGGCGTCGCCGACGGTCTTGAGGTTCTTCACCTCGTCGTCGGGGATCTTCACGTCGAACTTGTCCTCGGCGTTCACGACGATCGTCATCATCGAGATCGAGTCGATGTCGAGGTCGTCGGTGAACGACTTGTCCAGCTGAACGGAGTCGGTGGCGATGCCGGTCTCGTCGTTGATCAGCTCGGCCAGGCCGGCGAGGACATCTTCGGTGGACAGTGCCATTTGGGTTCTCCTTGGTGGTGTCGTGTGACCGCCCACAAGCTTAGTGAACGGCAGATGTTTGAACGGCTAGGGCAGGACCACGACCTGCGCCGCGTAGGCGAGGCCGGCGCCGAATCCGATCTGCAGGGCGAGCCCGCCCGACAGCTCGGGGTGCTCGGCGAGCAGCCGATGGGTCGCGAGCGGGATGCTGGCGGCGCTCGTGTTCCCGGTGGTCGCGACGTCGCGCGCGATGACGACTGACGCGGGCAGGGCCAGCTGGTCGGCGAACTCGTCGATGATGCGCATGTTCGCCTGGTGGGGGATGAAGGCGGCGAGATCGGATGCCTGGATGCCGGCCGCCTCGAGGGCGCGGCGTGCGACCTTTGCCATCTCCCACACCGCCCAGCGGAAGACGCTTGGGCCCTCCTGGCGGATGTGCGGCCAGCCCGCCGTGCCGTCGCGGAACTCGAGCAGGGTGTTGCTCATGCCGACCGCGCCGGCGCGCGAGCCGTCCGAGCCCCACACGGTCGCCGAGATGCCGGGGATGTCGCTCGGACCGATCACGGCGGCCCCGGCGCCGTCGCCAAGCAGGAACGAGATCGAGCGGTCGGCGGGCTCGATGATGTCAGAGAGCTTCTCGGCCCCGACGACGAGCACATGCTTCGCGGCGCCTGCGCGGATCAGCGCATCGGCCTGAGCGACCCCGTAGGCGTATCCGGCGCATGCGGCGCCGAGGTCGAACGCGGCGGCCGGGGTCGCACCCACGCGATCGGCGAGCACAGCCGCCATCGAGGGCGTCTGCACCGGGTTGCTGATGGTCGCAACGAGCACCGCGCCGAGCTCGGAGGCAGGGACACCGCTCTTCTCGATGGCTTCGCGCGCGGCATCCGTCGCCAGATCCACCGCCTGCACCTCACGCGAGGCCCGCACACGGGTCTCGATGCCGGTGCGCTGCCTGATCCACTCGTCGGAAGAGTCGATCGGCCCGACGAGGTCGTCGTTGGGGACGACCAGATCGCCGCGCGCGGCGCCGACGGCGAGGATGCGCGTGAACCGCGGCCCCGTCGACTGGACGAGGGTCGGCATCAGGCGCTGCCCTCGATGAGCTCGACGGCTGCCGTGATGTCCTCGGGGGCCTTGATGGCGACGGTCGGCACGCCCTTCAGGCCGCGCCGCGCGAGGCCGACGAGTGCGCCGCCCGGGGCGAGCTCGATGAGGGCGGTAGCTCCGGCCGCCGCGAAGGCCGCCATATCGAGGTCCCAGCGCACCGGGCTCGCGACCTGGCCGACGAGCAGCTCGAGGAAGGCGGAACCGGAGGTGACGACCGAGCCGTCCTTGTTGGTCCACAGCGTGATCGCGGGATCGGCGGGGGTGAACGCGGATGCCTGTGCGCGCAGCACCTCGCGAGCGGGCGCCATGAAGCGGGTGTGGAAAGCGCCGGCGACCTGCAGCGGCACGACGCGAGTGCCGCGCAGCGGCTCGTCGGAGAGCTTCGCGAGCGCGCTGAGCTCACCCGCGACGACGATCTGCCCGCCGCCGTTGTAGTTCGCGGCCTCGAGCCCGAAAGCCGTGACGTGCTCGACGACCGCGTCCTGATCGCCGCCGAGGACGGCGCTCATGCCGGTCGGCACCGCGGCCGCGGCATCCGCCATCGCCAGCGCGCGGGTGCGCACGAAAGCGAGCGCGTCCGCTTCGCTGAGGACGCCGGCGATCGCCGCTGCGGTGATCTCGCCGACGGAGTGGCCGGCGGCGGCGCCGATCTCGACCCCGGCTGCGCGCAGCGCGCGGGCCGTCAGCAGACCCGCGGCGACGATGAGCGGCTGCGCGATCGCCGTGTCACGGATCGTGTCGGCGTCACTGACCGTGCCGTGCGCGATGAGATCGACGCCGATCGCGTCGGACCAGCCTGCGACGAGCTCGCGCGCTGCGGGGTCGGCGATCCAGGGCTCGAGGAATCCGGGGGTCTGGGAGCCCTGGCCGGGCGCGACGAAGACGATCACGCCTTCCATCTTGCCGAAGCCGACGGACGTCTGACTGGCGTGTTCCAATGAAGAAACCGCGAAGGCTTTATCGAACCCCTACAGTCGGCGGCGGCGGTTGCTGCCGTCGGGCTCGGCGATCGCGCCGATGATGAGCGCCGACTGCAGGATCAGCGCCTCTCGGGCGCCGGTCGCATCCCATCCGATGACATCGCCGACCCGCTTCAGCCGATAGCGCACGGTGTTCGGGTGCACGAACAGCTCGCGCGCCGTGGCCTCGAGACTGCGGCCGTTGTCGAGATAGCTCCACAGCGTGTTGAGCAGCTCGGGGGAGTGCGCCTTGAGCGGCTGGTAGATGCGGTTCACGAGCGTCGAGCGCGCGAGGGGGTCTCCGGCGAAGGCGCGCTCGGGCAGCAGGTCGTCCGCATGCACGGGGCGCGGGCAGGTGCGCCACGCCTTGGCGACGGCGAAGCCCGCCAGCGCGGCCTTCGCGCTCTTCGACGCGTCGACGATGCTCGGCACGGCGTGGCCGAGCACGAGGAATCCCGGACCGAAGTTGGGCTCGAGCTGCGTCGCGATCTCGAGGAACCCGATCGGCTCCGGCGTCGAGGCCGCCTCTTCGTCCTCTCCGTGCGCCGGCGCGCCCGCGCGCCCGATCACCACGACGAGACGGCTGCCCTGCACGCCGATCAGCACATCGGCGCGCAGATGCCGCGCGGTGCGGCGGATCTGGTCGACGTCGAGCATGCGCGGTGCGGTGCCGACGAGCACTGCGACCTCGCCGCGCCCGTGCCAGCCGAGCGCCGCGATGCGGCTCGGCAGCTCGTCGTCGTACTCGCCGGTGAGGATCGAGTCGACGACGAGAGCTTCGAGCCGGGCATCCCACAGCCCTCTCGACTCCGCGGCGCGCGCATAGACGTCAGCCGAGGCGAAGGCGATCTCGCGCGAGTAGATCAGGATCGCGTCGCGGACGATCTCGCCGCCGTCCTTGGCGCGGTCCTCCACGACGGAGACGACGACGCGGATCAGCTGCAAGGTCTGCTGCAGACTGATCGAGCGCAGCAGCTCGCGCGGGGCAGAGCCGAACACGTCTGAGGCCACCCACGGAGTCGCCGTTGGGTCCTCGAACCAGTCGATGAACGACGTGATGCCCGCCTGGGCGACCAGCCCGACCGCCGAGCGCCTGCCCGGCGGCATCTCGCTGAACCAGGGGAGGGTGTCCTCCAGCCGCTTCAGTGTCGCGCTCGAGAGCTCGCCCGAGATCTTGCGAAGCCAGGCGAGCGTCTCGTCCTTGGTGCGGCGCACCGCCACCCTAGGCGTCACCGCCCGCGTTGCCCGACGTGCCGGCGTTCACGTTGAACAGCTCGTAGCGCTGGATGGCCTGCAGGGGCAGCGAGGGGTCGATCTTGCCCTCGGCGACGAGCTGCTCGAGGGTGCGGACGACGACGGAGTGGCTGTCGATGTAGAAGTAGCGACGGGCGGCCGCACGCGTGTCCGAGAATCCGAAGTCGTCGGCGCCGAGCGTCGCGAAGCGGTTCGGCACGAACTGTCGGATCTGGTCGGGCACCGCGTGGGTGAAGTCCGTGACGGCGACGACGGGGCCCTCGGCGCTGGCGAGCTTCGCCGTGACATAGGGCGTCCACGCCGGCTCCTCCGGGTGCAGGAAGTTGTGCTCCTCTGCCTTGAGCCCGTCACGACGCAGCTCGTTCCAGCTGGTCACCGACCACACGTCGGCCGACACGTTCCACTCGTCGGCGAGGATCTGCTGCGCCTCGAGCGCCCACGGCAGGGCGACGCCCGATGCCAGGATCTGCGACTTGACGGCCTTGTCGGCCGCGCCGTCCTTCAGCTTGTAGATGCCCCTGACGACGCCGTCGACGTCGAGGTCCTCGGGCTCGGCCGGCTGGACGATCGGCTCGTTGTAGACCGTCAGGTAGCACATGACGTTCGGCTCGGGGTGCGTGCCGCCGTACATGCGCTCGAGACCGGCGCGCACGATGTGGCCGATCTCGTAGCCGTAGGCCGGGTCGTAGGTGATCACAGCCGGGTTGGTGGCGGCGATCATCGGCGAGTGGCCGTCCATGTGCTGCGTGCCCTCGCCGGTCAGCGTCGTGCGGCCGGCCGTGGCGCCGATCACGAAGCCGCGCGCCAGCTGGTCGCCCGCCGCCCAGAAGGCGTCGGCGGTGCGCTGGAAGCCGAACATCGAGTAGAAGATGTAGACCGGGATGAGCGGCTCGCCATGCGTCGCATAGCTCGTCGCGAACGCGGTGAACGCCGCGGTCGCGCCCGCCTCGTTGATGCCGACGTGGAACAGCTGGCCCTGCGGGCTCTCCTTGTAGGACAGCAGCAGCTCGCGGTCGACCGAGGTGTAGTGCTGGCCGCGCGGGTTGTAGATCTTCGCGTTCGGGAAGAACGCGTCCATGCCGAAGGTGCGAGCCTCGTCAGGGATGATCGGGACGATGCGCGGGCCCCAGTTCTTGTCGCGCAGCAGGTCCTTGAGCAGGCGGACGAACGCCATCGTCGTGGCGATCTCCTGCTGGCCGGAGCCGCGCTTCGCGATCGCGTAGGCGCTGTCGCCGGGCAGCTCGAGCTGCGTGTACTTCGAGCGGCGCTCAGGCAGGAATCCGCCGAGCGCGCGGCGGCGCTCAAGCATGTACTGGATCGCCTCGTCCTCTGGGCCGGGGTTGTAATACGGCGGCAGCCAGTGGTCGCCCTCGTTCAGCTGCTCGTCGGTCACCGGGATCTGCAGCGTGTCGCGGAACAGCTTCAGGTCTTCGAGGGTGAGCTTCTTCATCTGGTGGGTCGCGTTGCGGCCCTCGAAGTGCGGCCCGAGGCCGTAGCCCTTGATGGTGTGGGCGAGAATGACGGTCGGCTGGCCCTTGTGCTCGACCGCCGCCTTGTAGGCCGCGTAGATCTTGCGGTAGTCGTGGCCGCCGCGCTTGAGCGCCCAGACCTGGTCGTCGCTGTAGTCCTTGACCAGCTCGAGCGCGCGCGGGTCGCGGCCGAAGAAGTTCTCGCGCACGTATGCGCCGTTCTCGGCCTTGTACGTCTGGAAGTCGCCGTCGGGCGTGGTGTTGAACAGGTTCAGCAGCGCGCCGTCGGCGTCGCGGGCGATCAGGTCGTCCCACTCGCGGCCCCAGATGAGCTTGATGACGTTCCAGCCCGCGCCGCGGAAGTAGCTCTCGAGCTCCTGGATGATCTTGCCGTTGCCGCGCACCGGGCCGTCGAGGCGCTGCAGGTTGCAGTTGACGACGAAAGTCAGGTTGTCGAGACCCTCGTTGGCTGCGAGCTGCAACTGGCCGCGCGACTCGATCTCGTCCATCTCGCCGTCACCGAGGAACGCCCACACGTGCGAGTCGTTGTCCTTGATGCCGCGGTTCGCGAGGTAACGGTTGAAGGATGCCTGGTAGATCGCGTTGATCGGGCCGAGACCCATCGACACCGTCGGGAACTGCCAGAAGTCGCTGAGCATGCGGGGGTGCGGGTAGGACGGCAGACCGTGCGGCGCGCGCGACTTCTCCTGCCGGAATCCGTCGAGCTGCTGCTCGGTCATGCGCCCCTCGAGGAACGCGCGCGCGTAGGCGCCGGGGCTCGAGTGACCCTGCAGGTACAGCTGGTCGCCGCCCGACGGGTCGTCCTGCCCGCGGAAGAAGTGGTTGAAGCCGACCTCCCACAGCGACGCGTAGGAGGCGTAGCTCGAGATGTGGCCGCCGACGCCGACGCCGGGCCGCTGCGCGCGGTGCACGGTGATCGCGGCGTTCCAGCGCAGCCAGCGGCGATACCGGCGCTCGAGTTCCTCATCGCCGGGGAAGTCCGGCTCGTCCTCGGCGGAGATGGTGTTGATGTAGTCGGTGGTCGGCACCTGCGGCACGCCGAGGTGCAGCTCCTTCGAGCGGTCGAGCAGGCTGACGACGATCTCGCGCGCACGCTCGGGGCCCGCGCTCTTCACCAGTTCATCGAGGGATTCGCGCCATTCGGCGGTCTCCTCGGGGTCCGAATCGACGCTCTTCACCGAATACGGGTCCTGGTGGTTAACAGTCACTTCGACCTCTTCCTTGTGCCGGTCAGTACCTGTGTCAGGCGCATGGTTGTCGGATTACGACATCGGCGCCGAGGTTCAGCCTAGTAGTGCGCGCAACGTGCTGACGCGCACCTTCGAGCCCGGGCTTAGGCTGTGCGCATGGCGTTGGAGAACGACACCCAGGCCCCCGATTTCGAGCTTCCCAACCAGTTCGGCGAGCCGGTGCGGCTGAGCGATTTCCGCGGGCGCAAGGCCGTCGCACTGGTGTTCTTCCCGCTCGCGTTCTCGGGCACGTGCACGGGCGAGCTGTGCGAGCTGCGCGACAACCTGAGCATCTTCGAAGACGCCGAGGTCGAGCTGATCGGCGTCTCCGTCGATTCGAAGTGGGCGCTGCGCGCCTGGTCGGAGACCCAGGGCTACGGATTCCAGCTGCTGGCCGACTTCTGGCCGCACGGCGCCGTCGCGAAGGACTACGGGGTCTTCCTCGACGAGAGGGGATTCGCCAACCGCGCGACCTTCGTCATCGATGAGGACGGCGTGATCCGCGCCAGCTTCATCTCCGCGCCGGGCGAGGCGCGCCCGCTCGCCGCGTACCGCACGGCACTCGAGCAGCTCGCCGCCCGCCGCGCACTCAGCAATTAGCGGAGTCGGTCGAGCGCGTCCGCCAGGAAGGCGTCGCGCCGCGCGACCATGAGCTCGCGCGTGAGGTCCGGGCGCGCGATGGCCTCGATGGTCGACTCGACGAACCAGCCGAGATCGGGTGGGGTGTTGACGGCCGCGACCGCGTCCCAGTAGGCGAGGTCCTGCGCGGGTTCGCCGGCCTCTCTCTCCCAACCGGCGAGCACATGGGCGGATGCCTCCTGACCCCAGTTCATCGCGGCGTCGAGCCGCAGCGACCCGAGGTCCACGCCCGCGCGCCCGGCGCCGGCGCAGCCCCAGTCGATGACCGCGACGAGTCCGCCGTCGCGCCAGAGGGTGTTTCCAGACCAGAGATCGCCGTGCACCAGGCCGGTGCGCCCCTCGGCCTCGATGCCGTCGAGCCGCCTGGCGGCCCGCTCGAGCAGCGGGTGCGGGGAGGCGGCCCGCAACGCCGCGAAGTCGACGCCGTCGATCGGCCGCGCGACCTCAGGCAGCTCGAGGTCACCCAGGTTGGAGCGGAAGATCGTGGCGGCCATCGCTCCGAGGGCCTCGAGGCGCACGGGGGAGGCCTCGATCGGCTGCGCGCTCGCCCCGTCGATCCACTCGACGAGCAGCAGCGACGACTCGTCGTCGACGCGCGAGCCGAGCACGTTCGGCACGGGAACGCCCTGCAGGTCGGCGATCGGCATCGCCGTCTCGGCCCGTGCCTGCTGATCGGCGTCGTCGGGGCCGCCCACCCGGAGCACCGCGCTTCCCCCGCCGTGCGCGTCGCCCCATGTGATCAGCCACTGCGATCCGCCGGCCTTCAGCGGCTTCACCTCGGTCACCGCGTCTCCGCCGACGAGCTGCAGAACCCACACGAGCTGGTCGCGGCTCGGCGAGGCCGCTGGTCTTCCGGCATCCGTCATGCCGTCGACGCTACGCAAGGATGGAGCAATGAGCTACGAGGTCGACGAGCGGGTCACCGAATACGCGGCCCGGCGCGTCGAACTGGTCACGAACGCGCACTTCGAGGCGCTCGCAGCCGCGTTCGAGAGTGCGGTGCCCGAGCTGACGGATGCCGCAGCGCTCGACCGCCTCGCCGAGGACGGCGACTGGCAGGCCTTCACCCGCCGCCTCGCGTGGGAGTCGCCGAGCGGCTTCGTGCGCGTCTGGTCGTCGCGGCCCGGCGAGCTGATGAACGCAGCCGGCAGCGGCAGGCCGAGCGGAGTGTGGCTCATCGTGAACCACGCGATCGGCGCACGCCTCTTCCGGCACGACCCGGCGACGGTCCTCTACAGCCCCGTGCGCGTCGAGGCGCATGCGGCGGCCGGCGCCGGCACCGTGCTCGCGTTCGACGTGCCGGGCGCGCGGCTGCGCAGCTTCGGGACGAACAAGGTCACCCAGGCCGGCGCCGAACTGGACCGGGCGCTGGGTGATCTCGTCGAGGACCTCGGCCTGCCGAGGCCGGTCGCCCTGCGGCGCTGACCGCCTATTTGAGCACGTCGATCTCGCCCGGGTTCGGGCCGCCCTGTCTTCCCATGCCGAAGTTCGCGATGTAGATCGCGCCGTCGGAGCCGACCGCGAGACCGGTCGGGGTGACGAGGTTCGGCACGAGCACGGTGTGGGGATGCCCGGGCGTGCTGGCGACCTTCACCAGGTCGCCCGGTGTACTGGGCGCCCCGAGCAGTCCACCCGTGTTGAACTCGAGCACGAGCAGGGCGCCCTGGCGATCGAAGGCGAGGTCGGTGATCGCCGAGAAGCCAGTCGCGTACACCGTCGGAGCCTGGCCGGGAACGACGCGGTAGACGTCGGCCGACCCGGGCGTCGACGGTGCGCCGCGCAGGCCTCCGACGTACAGCGCACCATCGGGGCCGACCGTCAACGCGTCAGGCACGGCCTGCCCGTCGCTCGTCGCCGGCAGTGTGGCGAGCTTGCTCAGCTGCCCGGATGGCGCGAGCCACAGCACGTCGTTGGCCGCGGCATCCGCGATCGCGTAGCCGCCGCGGTACGCCACGACGTCGTAGGGGTCCGAGTCGTAGGCGGTCTCACCGGGGCCTGAGCCGAGGCTGCTCGCAGTCTGCGGCTTCGCGGCCGCGAACGCCGCGAGATCCGGTGTGAGCTGCCACGAGTAGGACGGCGCCCCGAACGCCGCGGTGACCAGCTTGCCGAGCTCGTCGCCGGTCAGCAGGAGGTTGGAGCCGTCAGATTGCACCGTGAAGTCCTGCATGGTGACGATCAGCTGACCCTTGCCGAAGGCGACCGCCGACGGCCCGAGCACCTCGCCGGTGTCCGCCTGGGAGACGGACTCGAGCCCGCTCAGCACGGGAGTGACCTTGCCGTGCGCGAGCTTCCCGATCGCACCGGTCTTGCCGACGCAGGCCTCGGTCGTCCCGCCCAGCTGGCTGGGGACCGCCACGCAGCGAGCCGGGTCCACGCCGCCGGCGCCGGCCTCCGCGACGTAGAGGGCACCGTCGGGGCCGAAGGCGAGATGGCGCGGGCTGTCGACCCCGGTGGCCGCGACGGAGAGCGTCGGCTGATGCACCGGAGGACGAGACGGCGGCGGTCCGGGATGGAGCGGAGCTTGAGCGAAAGCGGCGGACCCGGCCGCTACAGAGAGCAACATGGCGGCCAGGCCGCCGAGGGCGAACATCGACTTCCGATTCACGGTGGAACCTCTCACGTGTCAACAGGGTTGGTGCGAGAGAGGTGAACTGCGCTCAGTTGTCGATTGTGTTTCTAGTCCGCCCGGTTCTTCGCGTCAAGCAACGAATCGCCGTGACCCGCAGTCACTAGACCGCGGCTTCAGCGATGGAGAACCGCACGTTCCCCTGCTCGCTGACGTCCGCGTCGAGGATCTTGTCGTCGAGCGAGATCGCGGCGTTCGGCTCGAGGAACACGCGTGCCCCGTCTGCCTCGATCACGGTGTCGGAGTCGGCCGGCTGCGGCGCGACCTCGACGGCGTACTCGCGCGATTCGGGCGCGGCGCTGCTGATGCGCAGGCCTGCCTCTTCGCTGGTGCCTCCGCGCGAGGCGAGGGTCTTGACCACGGTGCTGGCGTTCTCGGTCAGGGTGAGCATGATGCGTCCTTCCGGTTGCGTACAGGAGTCAGCCACGGTTCCGGGTTCGGCGCAGAGCCTCAACCCCGTTTGGGGGACACTCTGCAGATTGTCAGGTCGAGAATGATTCACGATGACCGAATTCGATGACCTCGAGCGGATGCTTCACGCGCGCCGCACCGAGCTGATGCTGCGACGCGGCGAGCTCGATCAAGCCGTCGCCGGCCTCGGCGCCCTGCGCGACGCGAACAACGACGACGAGCACGACCCGGACGGGGCGCCGGTCTCTGGCGAGTGGTCGCGACTGACAGGCATCCGCCACGATACCGAGAGCGAGCTGGCCGCAACGGATGCCGCGCTCGACCGCATCTCCGCAGGGACGTTCGGGGTCTGCGCCAGCTGCGGCAGACCCATCGCGCCCGCACGCCTCACAGCCCGCCCGACGGCGACGCTGTGCATCGCCTGCGCAGAGCGCGCCGGCCGCCGCCCCTAGACTCTTCGCGAGGGCCTTTAGCTCAGTTGGTAGAGCACTTGGTTTACACCCAAGATGTCGTCGGTTCGAGCCCGGCAGGGCCCACCCAATGTTGGACTCCGTGCTGAGCGTCCATGATTCCGACACCTGAGCGAGCACTCACTGGTGCACATGCGCCCGCTGCCCGTCGCGGTCAAAGATCATGATGAGTTCGACAGGGCCATCCAGGGCCGTGATCGCGTGAGGGACCATCGTGGCGAACTCCGCCGCCTCGCCCGCGTTGACGTCGATCTGCCGCTCGCCCAGCCACAGCCGCGCGCGCCCCTCGAGCACAAGGAACCAGTCGTGACCGGGGTGCACCCGTTGGCTGAGAGGGGCCTCGGACGGCTCGAAGCGCATCTTCATCGCGACCGTGCGCCCGTCAGGACGGCTCAGCGGCCATGTCGTCCGCGCGCCGCTGTGGTGCGCGACCGGACGGATGACGACGTCATCGTCAGTGGGCGCCTCGAAGAGAACATCCAGACTCAATTGGAGAGCGTTGGCCAGCGGCACGAGCACGTCCAGACTCAGCGTGCGCTTGCCGGTCTCGATCCGGCTGATGGTCGAGGGGCTGAGGTTGGTGCGCTCGGCCAGTTCCTCAAGCGAGTACCCCAGAGTGGCGCGCATACTCCGCAGGCGCGACCGTGCTAGCGCTTCGACATCGGCGACTCCGCTCACCTGACCATCCTGACGTATCTTGCGATTTCCGCAAACAGCATTGCTGAATGGGCCTGACTCCGTAGGGTCGGTCACATGGACGAGAATCCCACGCAACGCCAGCACTCCGCCCTTCCCCAGAACTCGGAGCACGGCGGTCACGTCCACTACCCCACCACTGAGCGGCACTGCGATGCCGCGGTGATCGGCGGCTCAGCCGCGGGCCTCGCCGGTGCTTTGCAGCTTGCGCGTCAGCGGCGCAGCGTCGTCGTGGTCGATGACGGCACGCCCCGTAATGCACCGGCGGCGCACATGCACGGCTATCTGGGACACGAGAGCGCAGCCCCCGGGGAGCTGAGGAGGATCGGGCGTGCTGAGGTGCGCAGCTACGGCGGGGAGGTGCTCACCGGCCGAGTCACCGGTGTGCACCGTGGCGACGACGGCAGGTTCAGACTCGGTCTCACCGGCGGTCACACGCTGGTGGCCCGCCGAGTTCTCGTCGCAACTGGCCTGACCGACCAGCTCCCAATGATTGACGGCCTCGCCGAGCAGTGGGGGCGCGGCGTGGTCCACTGTCCGTTCTGTCATGGCTTCGAGGTCCGCGACCAGCGCCTGGTGCAGATCGTCACCCAACCTTTGAGCCTGCACCCGACACCACTATTCCGGCATCTGACCAACCGCTTGACCGTCGTGCTCCACGATCCGACCGGAATCGACGAGGGGGTCATCGACGCCCTCGCCGCCTCCGGCGTCGTCATCGAACGCGACGAGGTGGCCCGGATTCTCATCAGGCCGGACGGCGAGGTATCCGGCGTAGAACTCAGCGACGGTCGCATCCTCGAAGCCGACGCCGTTGTGGTCGGTTCGCGGTTCCAGGCCCGTGCCGAGGTGCTGGCCGGGCTCGGACTCACCACCACCCCGCACCCCACCGGCGCCGGCGACGCCCTCGTGGTCGACCTGCGCGGTGAGACCACAGTGTCCGGGGTCTATGCGGCCGGCAATGTCACCGACCCGAGCCTGCAAGTGCTGCCCGCGGCCGCCCACGGCAGCCAGGTCGGGGCCATGATCGCCTTCAGCCTCGCAGAGGAGGACCTGCGCAACGCCGGCCGACTCTCCGGGGAGGAAGCCGATTGGGACCACCGCTACAGCGGAGCTGACCGAGAATGGAGCGGCAACCCCAACGGCACGCTCGTTCACGAGGTCACCGACCTGACACCCGGCCGGGCACTCGATGTCGGAGCCGGCGAGGGTGCCGATGCCCTTTGGCTGGCCGAACACGGGTGGAAGGTCACCGCCACCGACATCTCCGGCAATGCGCTCGCCCGAGTGCGCGCCGAAGCCGAGTACCGCGGACTCACCATCGACCTCCTACGCAGCGACGTCAACGACCCCGCACCCTTCGGCACCGAGACCTTCGACCTGGTTTCACTGCAGTACGGCTCGTTCAAGCGCACGCCCGACCAACGCGGTCTGCGCAGCCTGCTCGACGCCGTTGCTCCCGGCGGCACGCTCTTGGTCGTGCACCACGACCTCACCCCCATGCTCGAACCTCTGGACGCGGCGGCCCAGACCCGGATGTATGACCCCGAGGCGTTCGTCGGCGTCGAGGAGATGGCAGCCGCGCTCACCGCCGACCCGGAAACCTGGCACATCGAAGTCCACGAAACCCGGCCACGGCCCCCAGGTGCGGCCAGCACCCACCACGTCGCCGACGTCGTGCTACGCGCCACCCGACGGACGATCTGATCGCGCCGCCCGCCTGCTCGAGCATCACAAGCCCGATCGTGTCGGTCATGATCCCTGCTCTCTGCCAACCACACGGTCGGCGTGTCGAACCAGGAACCAGTCACACCGTTGATCGATCGGACAGACCCCCACCCGGTGGCGGGTCGGCTTAGGGGAATCTCAGAGCGTCGCGCCGAGGCTCGGCAGGTGCGACGCATGGCGATCAAAGTGCCCGAGATCACGGCTCTGTTCTGGGTGACGAAGCTGCTGACGACCGCGCTGGGGGAGGCGGCGAGCGACTACCTTGTGCGTGTCATCGACCCGGTGATCGCCGTGGGAGCCACGTTCCTGGTCTTCGCCGTCGCGATCGTCGCGCAACTGCTGGCGCGGCGCTACCGGCCCTGGCTCTACTGGGCGACCGTCACCATGGTCGCCGTGTTCGGCACGATGGCGGCGGATGTGCTGCACGTGGCGCTCGGCGTTCCGTACCTCGCGAGCAGCGTCGGCTTCGCGGTCATCCTCGCGATCGTCCTCGTCGCATGGCAGCGCACCGAGTGCACGCTTGACATGCACAGCATCCACACGACGCGCCGCGAGCTGTTCTACTGGGCGACCGTCAGCGCGACCTTCGCGCTCGGAACCGCTGCCGGCGATCTGTTCGCGACGGTGTTCCACCTCGGGTACGCGGGCGCGACGGCGGTGTTCGCGCTCGCCATCCTCGTCCCGCTGGCAGGCTTCCGGTTCTGGCACTGGGGCGCTGTCGGGAGCTTCTGGTTCGCCTACATCCTCACGCGGCCGCTCGGCGCGTCGGTTGCCGACTGGTTCGGCATGGAGCGCACGCTCGGCGGCCTCGGTATCGGGCACGGTCCGGTGGCACTGGTGCTGGTCGGCCTCACGGCCGGCGCGGTGGGGCTGGCTCAGGCGCGCGACGGCGCGATGACGCGCCCGGCCTCGCGCAGGAACGCGGGGCCGGCTACCTCTACGCCGTCGAGGTAGCCGCCGCTAGCGCGTGAGCAGTCGCTGCATCCTGGCCTTCGCGCGGTTCTCGTTGATGATCCAGGCGATGTCTGCGTCCGTCGCCGCACGCGCCTCGAGCTCGGTCCAGAGCTCGAGGCCGTGCTCGGGGGCTGCCGCGATCGCGACGCTCCAGCAGTAGCCGAGCGCCTGCCGCAGGGTGCGCACGTCCTCATGCCGGCGCTGCTCGAACGGGACGCTCTGCAGTCGGTCGGTCGCCGCGCGGCACGCCGTCAGTGCGGCATCCGCCATCTCGGGCGCACGAAGCAGGCGTGGCTCGCAGATGCCGGCGATAGCGGCGCGCACGACGCGCGGCGGGCCGGCCAGGAACCGGTCGACGAGCTTCAGCAACAACTCAGTCGACGCGTCGCCGACGCGCTGCAGCGCCATCGCCGCACCCTCGCGCACCCGCCAGCTGTCGTCGGCCGCCAGTTCTGTCAGACGCGCCACGACGGCCTCGTCATCAGGTCGCTCGAGGTACAAGCGCCCGAGCGCTGCCGTCGCGCACAGCCGCCGGAATTCATCGGGCGAACCGGTCAGCTGCCAGACGATCTCCTCGGGGGCGACGTCCGCGAATGCGTCGACCAGTGTCAGATTGGCGCGCGGCCCCGGCAGTCCGGAGTTCTCGTCGAGGTACTTCAGCAGGTGCAGCGGCTTGTGCCGCATCGAGAGGAGGTCGTCCTGCGCATCGGTGCGGGCGGTCATGCACGCCTACTTGTTCGGCACGACGATCGTCGGGCCTTCGAGGTTCAGCACGACGGTGTGGCTCACCGAGCCGAGGAAGAAGCGCTGGATGCCGCGCGAGGACCGCGTGCCCACCACCAGCAGCGAGCCGCGAGCGGCCTGGTCGAGGAGGCCCCACGGCGCGAGGCCGTGCACGAGCTTCTTGGTGATGACGAGCTCCGGCCAGTCCTCGGCGAACTGCGCCACCGACTCGTCGAGCACGTCCTGGTGGACCCTCTGCAGCGATTCGAGGAAGCCGTCGTCCGGCGGCAGGTAGGCGTCCTGCCAGGGCGTCGGCTCCTGCCAGACGTGCACGATGACGAGCTCCTCGCTGCCGCGGGCGAGCGCGATGCGCGCGGCCACGCGCGCCGCGGCCAGCGAGGCCGGCGTGCCGTCGACGCCGACGACGACCCCCGTGCCGAGCTCTGCCTCACCGTGCGGGATCAGCGCCACCGGGCCCTTGGCACGGGCGGCGAGCCGCGCGCCGAACGAGAACGCGTAGCGCAGCGACAGGCCGCGGCGCCGGTCGGTGCCCACGACCACGAGCTTCTCAGGGCTCGTGAGACCCGCGAGAACCTGGGGCGGGTCGCCTTCCACGAGCTGCGTGGTGACCTGGATCGACGGATGCTTCGCCCGCACCTCTGCCGCGACGCCCTCGGCGTCGCTCTGGATCTGCGCGCGCTGCGCGGCGTCATAGCTCTTCTTCGCGTCGAGCACGGTGAGCAGCGTGAGCGGGGCGGCCAGTCTGTCGATGCGCTGCAGAACCCAGTCGAGCGCTGCGTCCGCAGCCTCGGATGGCTTCCACCCCAGTACGACCTCGTCGACCTCGTAAACACGCTTCCCGGCAGCATCCGTCATGTCGTCACTCAACCGCCGCGCGCACGCTCACGTCAAGCTGTCTGAGATACTGATGACATGGTCGAAGCTGTGCTCTGGTCCGTTGTCGGTCTCATCGCCCTGGTTGGCACCGTGCTCGGCCTCGTGGCCGCCTTCGCGATGGGCTCCACCGGCTACCGCAAGTAGCTCGCGAAGCGGTAGCGCACTCCGCTCGGGCTCTGGTTCCAGCCCGAGTCCGGCTCGACTGACGCCCGCAGCCAGTCTTCCCCGATCGGCGGGGCGAACGCGTCGCCGGGGGCGTCGATGTCGACCTCGGTGACCTCGAGCCGCGTCGCGAGCGCGATGGTCTGGGCGTAGAGCTGGCCGCCGCCCATGCACCACGCCTGCTTGCCGGGGTCTGCGGCCGCGAGCGCTTCGTCGACCGAGTGCACGACGGTCGCGCCGGGCGCGTCGAAGCCCGGGTCGCGGGTGACGACGATGTTGTCGCGACCGGGCAGCGGGCGAACTCGCTCGGGCAGTGAGTCCCAGGTCTTGCGACCCATGATCACCGTGCCGCCGAGCGTCAGCTCCTTGAAGCGGCGCTGCTCGCCGGGGATGTGCCAGGGGATGTCGCCGTCACCGCCTATCACCCCCGCCGTCGTCTGCGCCCAGATCAGCGCGAGCGGAGCGGGCACTGGGCTCACACTGCGACCGCGGCGCGGATCGCCGGGTGGTGCCGGTAGTCGACGACCTCGAAATCCTCGTACGAGTAGTCGAAGATCGAGTCCGGCCTCCGGTTCAGCTTGAGGGTCGGGTACGAGAACGGGTCGCGCGTGAGCTGCTCGGTGACCTGATCGACGTGGTTGTCGTAGATGTGGCAGTCGCCGCCCGTCCACACGAAGTCGCCCACCTCGAGTCCGGTCTGCTGCGCCACCAGGTGGGTGAGCAGCGCGTAGCTCGCGATGTTGAACGGCACGCCGAGGAACAGGTCGGCGCTGCGCTGGTAAAGCTGGCAGCTGAGCTTGCCGTCGGCGACGTAGAACTGGAAGAGCGCGTGGCAGGGCATCAGCGCCATCTCGCCGAGCTCGCCGACGTTCCAGGCGCTGACGATGATGCGCCGCGAGTCTGGCGTGGTCTTCAGCTGCTCGATCACCTGGGCGATCTGGTCGATGTGCCGGCCGTCGGGCGTCGGCCACGACCGCCACTGCACGCCGTAGACGGGGCCGAGCTCGCCCGCGGCATCCGCCCATTCGTCCCAGATGGTGACCCCGTGCTCACGCAGCCAGCCGACATTGCTCTCGCCCCGCAGGAACCAGAGCAGCTCGTAGGCGATCGACTTGAAGTGCACCCGTTTCGTCGTGATGAGCGGGAAGCCCTCTGACAGGTCGAAGCGCAGCTGGCGGCCGAACACGCTGCGCGTGCCGGTGCCGGTGCGGTCGCTCTTGTGCGCGCCCGTCGCCATGACGTCTCGCAGCAGGTCTTCGTACGGAGTCTCGATCAGCGCACCCACGACACCAAGGTTACGGCGCGCGCGGGTGCGCGCGCGGCAGTGCCCCAGGGCCACTCGGATGCCTGACCGATAGGCTGGTCACGTGCAAAAAGGCGGCAACGGAGGCGGCGTGTCGCACTCCGGCGACGGGGGCGTCGACGACGACGACCCTGAAGTCACCGCGATCACCCGACGCCTCGACCGCACCGGCGACACCCTCGGTGCCATCGACGAACTCGAACAACTGCTGATCGAGCGCACCGGGCACATCCCGATCGTGTCGCCCGAGCTCCTCGCCGCGCACGGCGCGCGAATGGCGCAGGCAGAGCAGGCGCCGCCGGAGACGCGGTGGACCGTTTCCGCTGGGGCTGAGCCTGATTCTGGGGCTGCGAGCGGGGCCGAGCCAAAGCCGGCACCCGAGCACGAGGCTGAGCCTGAGGCTGAGCCTGAGCGGGCCGACCCCGACGAGGTCGACTGGTCGATTCCCGCGCGCCCGCCGCTCGAGCCCGCGCCCGGCTTCAGCGCGTGGGTCGACCCTGCTGCGGTCACAGCGGCCTTCGACGCGCAGGCCGCCTCGGAGTTCACCGATGTCTCGACCAAGGTGTTCGCCGTGTTCTCGGCCGAGCGCATGGACGAGACGGGTCCCGTCTTCGCGATGCCGGCGCAGGCTGCGCCTGCGAGGGTCGAGGATCCGCCCGCCTCGCCGCCGCTCATCTCGACTGTTCCCGTGCCGGAGCCGAGCGGCTCGACGGAAGAGCTCGACGAGCTCGACGGCATCGACGATCTCGTCGGCGTCGAGACGCCCGCACCGATGCCGAGCGCGCCGCCCCCGTCCACTGCGGAGCACGAGCCCGCCACGCTCGCCGACGATCAGTCTGCAGGGAAGCCGAAGCGCCGGTTCTGGCCCTTCGGTCGCCGGTAGGCTGGCAGGCATGCCGTACGCCCTTTCCGACGTGCTCGCCGAAGCCGAGCGGCTCTGGCCGACGGCCGGCGCGGAAGGGTGGGACGCGCCGGGACTCGTGACCGGCTCGCCGAGCCAGAGCGTCGCCTCGATCCACCTCGTGGTCGACGCCGTCGCCGACTCCCTCGACGAGGCGATCGCCGCCGGCGCCGACCTCGTCATCGCCCACCACCCGCTGCTGCTGTTCGGCGTGAAGTCGGTCGCCGAGACGCACTACAAGGGCTCGGTGCTCGCGAAGCTGATCCGCTCGGGCACCGCGCTGCTCTCGGCGCACACCAACGCCGACGTCGTGGCCGACGGCACGAGCGCGGTCCTCGCCGAGAAGCTCGGGCTCACCGGCATCCGCCCCATCGAGCCGTCCGCCACGCCGGGGACCGGTATCGGACGAGTGGGCGAACTCGCGGAGAGCAGCACTCTCGGTCACCTCGCGCGCGCCGTGGCCGAGCTGCTGCCGGCGACCGCGGGCGGCGTCCGGGTGGCGGGGGAATATGAGCGCCAGGTGCGTCGAGTCGCTGTCTGCGGGGGAGCCGGCGACTCGCTCCTCGGTAACCCGGAGGTCGTCGGCGCCGACGTCTACATCACCGCAGATCTGCGCCATCACCCCGCGTCGGAGGCGCGGGAGCAGCACCTGCTCGGCGCGGGTCCTGCGCTCATCGACGTCTCGCACTGGGCCAGCGAGTGGCTCTGGCTCGACACCGCCGCGGCGCAGCTGCAACAAGCGCTGCCCGAGGCGTCCGTCACCGTCAGCGAGGTCCGCACGGACCCGTGGGACTTCGCGATCGTCCGCTGACGACGCACTCTTGAAGGGACACATGAAAGCTACGCCCGCCCATCAGAAGGAGCTGCTGCGCCTGCAGGAGCAGGACAACCGGCTCGCGCGAGTCGCGCACAGCCTGAAGAACCTGCCGCAGGACAAGCAGCTGGCCGAGCTGCAGCCGCAGGCCGAGCAACTGCGGGCGCGGCTCGTCGAGGCGACAGGGCGCCTTGAGGATGCCAAGGCGGAGCAGCAGCGGCTCGAGTCCGACATCGCGGTCGTCGAGCAGCGCCTCACCCGAGACGAGCAGCGCCTGCAGTCCTCAGCTTCCGCGAAGGACATCGAGGGGCTGGAAGCCGAGATCACCTCGCTGAAGCGCCGGCGTTCGACCCTCGAGGACGCAGAGCTCGAGGTCATGGAGCGCGCGGAGGAGGCCGAGCGGGAGCTCGTCGGGATCCGGGGGGAACAGGAGCAGCTCGCGGCATCCGTCGACTCGCTCACCACCGCACGCGACGAGGAGATCACGCGCTTCGAGCGCGAGCGCGATGACGCGCGCGCCGATCGCATGGTCGTCGCGCAGGGCGTCCCGCAGGACCTGCTCGATCTCTACGAGCGCCAGCGCACGCGCTACGGCATCGGCGCGGCGGCCGTGCGCGGGGGAGTGAACCTGGGGACGAACCTCACGCTGTCCCCGAACGACCTCGCCGCAGCGCGGGCGGCGGCGCCCGATGAGGTGCTCGTCGACAGCGACTCCGGCGCGATCCTGATCAGGGACGACAACTCGTAGACTCTTCCCTGAGGAATGGGTCGGCAAGACGGTCGCGTCAGCCTTCGGGCTGCCGAGGAACGTCCGGGCTCCGCAGAGCAGGGCGGTGGGCAACACCCACCCGGGGCAACCCGCGAGACAGTGCCACAGAGAACAGACCGCCTCTCGTCGTCAGACCTGAGGTAAGGGTGAAACGGTGGGGTAAGAGCCCACCAGCGACCGGGGTGACCCGGCCGGCTCGGCAAACCTCGCCCGGAGCAAGGTCAGACAGGGGACCATGAGACTGCTCGTCTCGTCCCCGGGTAGACCGCTGGAGCGGCGCGGCAACGTGTCGCCGAGAGAGATGGCCGTCCAGGAATCCGCGGGAAACGCGATTCCGAACAGAACCCGGCGTATCAGCCGGCCCATTCCCCCTACGAGTGCTTCTTGGCGGCGAGGGCCGCGGCGCCGAGGATGCCCGCGTTGTTGAGGAACTGCGCCGGGATCATCTCGGTCGTGATGTCGACGAAATGGCCCCACTCGTCGAAGTGCTTGCTGACGCCGCCGCCGACGATGAACAGGTCGGGCGAGAACAGCTTCTCGAGCGTCGAGTAGTACTTCGTGAGCCTCTTGCCCCACTTCTCCCAGCTGAGATCCTCGCGCTCCTTGGCGGAATACGCCGCCTTCGACTCCGCGTCGTGGCCGTCGATCTCGAGGTGGCCGAGCTCGGTGTTCGGCACGAGGAATCCGTCGACGATGAGCGCGGACCCGATGCCCGTGCCGAGCGTCGTCAGCATCACGACGCCCGTGCGCCCCTTGGCCGCGCCGTACTCCGTCTCGGCGAAACCGGCGGCGTCGGCGTCGTTCACGAACAGGATCGGCCGGCTGAGGGTCTTCTCGAAGAACTTCTCGGCCTCGAAGCCGATCCACTTCTTGGAGACGTTCGCCGCCGACATGGTCTTGCCGTGCAGCACGACGGCGGGGAAGTCGATGCCGATCGGCAGCGACGGGTCTGCCTCGAGCTGCTCGAGCACCTGCTTGGTGGTCTCGGCGATGTCGTCGGGCTTGCCGCCGTCTGGCGTGGGCAGCTTCACCCGTGGTGAGACGAGCGCGCCTGTCGCCAGATCGACGATGCCCCCCTTGATGCCTGTGCCGCCGATGTCGATGCCAACTGCCGTCGTCGTCATGGCGACAGGGTATCGCTAGGGCAGCGTCAGGATGTCGGCGCCGCGCTCGGTGACCACGAGGGTGTGCTCGAACTGGGCGGTGATCGATTTGTCGCGCGTCGTCACGGTCCAGTCGTCGTCCCACATGTCCCACGCGATGCCGCCGAGCGTGAGCATCGGCTCGATCGTGAAGACCATGCCGGGCTCCATGACGGTGTCGTAGAGGGGCGCGGAGTCGTAGTGGGGGATGATCAGGCCGGAATGGAACGAGCGGCCGACCCCGTGCCCCGTGAAGTCGCGCACCACTCCGTAGCCGAAGCGCTTCGCGTAGGCCTCGATCGCGCGGCCGATGACGTTCACCTGGCGGCCGGGCGCGACCGCCTTGATGCCGCGGTTCAGGGCCTCACGGGTGCGGTCGACGAGGTCCACGACCTCCTGCTCGGCCGCGCCGACGACGAAGGTCTGGTTGCTGTCGCCGTGGAACCCGTTCTTGAACGCGGTGATGTCGATGTTCACGATGTCGCCCTCTGCGAGCACCGTGTCATCGGGGATGCCGTGGCAGATGACCTCGTTGAGCGACGAGCACAGCGACTTGGGGTACCCGCGGTAGCCGAGCGTCGACGGGTAGGCGTTGTGCTCGACGATGAACTCATGGCCGATGCGGTCGAGCTCGTCTGTCGTGACACCGGGCTTGATGTGCGCGCCGACCAGCTCGATGGCCTGGGCGGCGATGCGCCCGGACTCGCGGATCAGCTCGAGCTCACGCGGCGAGTACACGTCGCCGCGTGTGTTCTTCTCGGGGTTCGGCTTGCCGACGTACTCGGGGCGGTCGATTCCCTGCGGGACCGGGCGGCGGGGCGAGATGCGGCCGGGAACGAGGTGACCGGCGGAATCCTTAGGCATACGATCAAGCCTATGAGCGATGCGGCCGTCCCGAATCTCGAGAGCAAGTGGTGGTACAACGCCAAGACGGGCGCGGTCGAGCACGGACTGCTCTCACCGTCCGCCGATCGGATCGGCCCCTTCGATACGAAGGAGGGCGCAGAGCACGCGTGGGACAAGCTGCGTGAGAACAGCGCCAAGTGGGCGGAAGAGGACGACTAGCCAGCCGGCTCAGTAGCTGTTCTCCGGCCCGGGGTACTCGCCCTGCTCCACGTCCGCCTTCCAGGCGGTCGCCGCGTCGTGCAGCGCCTGACCGATCTGCGCGTACTGCCGCACGAACTTGGGGATGCGGCCCTGTGTGAGCCCCGCCCAGTCCGTCCACACGAGCAGCTGCCCGTCGCAGTGCGGCCCGGCGCCCACGCTGATCGTCGGGATCGACAGGGCCGCGGTGACCTTGGCCGCAGCATCCGCCGGCACCATCTCGAGCACCACGGCGAACGCTCCTGCCGCCTCGATCGCCTTCGCGTCGGCGAGCAGCTGGTCCTCACCTGAGCCGCGGCCCTGGATCACGTGACCGCCCAGCTGGTGCTCGCTCTGCGGAGTGAAGCCGATGTGCGCCATCACGGGGACGCCGGCGTCGACGATGTGCCGGATCTGCTCGGCCGACCGCACGCCGCCCTCGAGCTTCACGGCGTGCGCGCCGGTCTCTTTCATCATGCGGATGGCGGTGTGCACCGCGTCGTTGACGCTCGTCTCGTAGGAGCCGAACGGCATGTCTGCGACGACCAGGGCGCGGGATGCCGCCCGAGCGACGGCTCGCACCAGCGGGATCAGCTCGTCGACGGTGACGGGCAGAGTCGTCTCGTAGCCGAGCACGTTGTTCGCCGCCGAATCCCCGACGAGCAGGAAGTCGATGCCCGCGTCGTCGAAGATGTGGGCCGTGAGCTGGTCGTAGCTCGTGAGCCCCGTGATCTTGATGCCGTTCTTCTTGGCATTCAGGAAGTGCCTGGTGCGGACCCGTTTGAGGTTCTGCGGCGCCCCGCCGTACGGCGCCTCTTCGCGCATGGGTGACGACGCGGAGTTCTCCTGTGTCATGCACTCAGTGTAGGTAGCCGCATCCACTAGCCTGATGACGGAAGGGAAGGGACCCTATGTCCATGGACAAGCAGCGGGACTTCGTTCTGCGCACCATCGAGGAGCGCGGCGTCAAGTTCGTGCGCCTCTGGTTCACCGACGTCGTCGGCACGCTCAAGTCGGTGGCGCTCGCGCCCGCCGAGGTCGAGGGCGCGTTCACCGAGGGTCTCGGGTTCGACGGCTCCGCGATCGAGGGGCTGACGCGCGCGTACGAATCGGATCTGCTCGCCCACCCCGACCCCACGACGTTCCAGATCCTGCCGTGGCGCGGCGAGATCGACCCGACCGCCCGCATGTTCTGCGACATCACGACGCCCGACGGCGAGCCCGCTGTCGCCGACCCGCGCAACGTGCTGAAGCGCACGCTCGAGAAGGCGGCCGAGGCGGGCTTCACGTTCTACACGCACCCCGAGATCGAGTTCTACCTGCTCCAGTCGGCCCGTTTCGGCGATGGCGGCCCCGAGCCCGTCGACTCGGCCGGCTACTTCGACAACGTGCCGGGCGGCACGGCGCACGACTTCCGCCGCCGCGCGGTGCGCATGCTCGAGGACCTCGGCATCTCGGTGGAGTTCAGCCACCATGAGGCGGGCCCGGGTCAGAACGAGATCGACCTGCGCTACGCCGACGCGCTCACCATGGCCGACAACATCATGACCTTCCGCACGGTCGTGAAAGAGGTCGCGATCGAGCAGGGCGTCTACGCCACCTTCATGCCGAAGCCGCTGGCCGGCCACCCCGGCAGCGGCATGCACACGCACATGTCGCTCTTCGAGGGCGACGCGAACGCGTTCTACGAGGCCGGGGCGCAGTACCAGCTGTCGAAGACCGCCCGGAAGTTCATCGCCGGCCTGCTGCGGCACGCGCCGGAGATCAGCGCGGTCACGAACCAGTTCGTCAACTCGTACAAGCGCCTGTGGTCAGGGGACGAGGCGCCGAGCTATGTCAGCTGGGGCCACAACAACCGCTCCGCGCTTGTGCGCGTCCCGCTCTACAAGCCCAACAAGGGCCAGAGCGCACGCATAGAGTACCGCGCGATCGACTCTGCCGCGAACCCCTACCTCGCCTACTCGCTGATGCTGGCCGCCGGTCTCAAGGGCATTCAGGAGGACTACGAGCTTCCGCCCGAGGCGACGGAGGACGTGTGGTCGTTGACGGATGCCGAGCGCAAGGCTCTCGGCTACGAGGCGCTGCCGTCGAACCTCGATGAGGCGATCCGCCTGATGGAGAGCTCGGAGCTCGCAGCCGAGACCCTCGGCGAGCAGGTCTTCGAGAACGTGCTGCGCAACAAGCGCCAGGAGTGGGTGGGCTACCGCGCCCAGGTCACCCCGTGGGAGCTTCGCTCGAACCTCGAGCTGCTCTAGCCGCGTCCCTGGCGAGCCCGCATGCGCGTCGATGAGCCGCTGTCGCTGACCGCGCTCGCGCGCGCCGGGTTCACCGAGCTGTCGGCGGTGCGCGCGCGACTCGCCGAGTTCGAGGAGCTCGGCGGGCTGGCCGCCAGTTCGGCCCTGGCCTTGTTCCGGCGCGTCGCCGACCCCGACGCGGCGCTCGAGCGACTGCTCTCGCTGGCGCGCCGCGCGCCTGAGCAGGTCGGCGCGCATCGCGAGGACCCTGCCAGGGCCGCCCGGCTCGCCCGGGTCGTCGGTGCGAGCGAGGGGCTGTGGGAGTTCCTCATGCGCCATCCGGCGGAGCTCTCGGCTCTCGACGCGCGCGTCAGAAGCCTGCCTGGTGCTGACGAGCTGCGAGCCGACCTGCTCGAGTCGGTAGGGGCCGACCCGAAAGCATCCGCGCCCATCGCCGAGCTGACCGACGAAGAGGGCTGGTCTGCGTTCCGCCGCCGCTATCGGCGCCGCCTGCTGCAGATCGCGAGCTTCGACCTCGACCAAGCGGATCCCGTCGCGGGACTCGACGCCGTCGCCGCGTCGCTGTCCGACCTTGCGGGCGCCGCGGTCGAGGCATCGCTCGCCGTCGCGCGTGCCGGCACAATCGGCAGGGGCCCGGGCAAGTACCCGCTCGAGCAGGTCGAGGCGACCGGGCTCGCCGTCATCGGCATGGGCAAGGCCGGGGCGCGCGAGCTTAACTACGTGAGCGATGTCGACGTCATCTTCGTGTCGGAGGGCTCGGTCGACATCGCCACCCGCCTCGCCGTGCTGACGATGAGGGGCACGGATGCCCCTGCGATCGAGCCGTCGCTGTGGCAGCTCGACGCGAACCTCAGGCCAGAGGGGAAGGACGGCGTGCTGGTGCGCTCGCTGGAGTCGCACATCGCGTACTACGACCGCTGGGCGAAGACCTGGGAGTTCCAGGCGCTGCTGAAGGCGCGCCCGCTCGCGGGCGACCTCGAACTGGGTCGACGGTACAGCGCTGCGCTGTCGCCCCAGGTGTGGAAGAGCGCGGAGCGCGACGGCTTCGTCGACTCGGTTCAGCGCATGCGCGAGCGCGTCATCGAGCACATCATTCCTGAAGAGGTCGACTGGGAGCTCAAGCTCGGCCCGGGCGGCCTACGCGACATCGAGTTCACGGTGCAGCTGCTGCAGCTCGTGCACGGGCACGTCGACGCATCCGTTCGCCAGTCCGCCACCCTGCCCGCGCTCGCCTCGCTGGTGGCCGGCGGCTACGTCGGGCGCGATGCGGGCGCCGAGTTCGCCGACGACTATCGCACGCTGCGGCTGCTGGAGCACCGCGTGCAGCTCAGCCGGCTGCGACGCACCCACCTGATGCCGAAGGACGAGGACGCGCAGCGCGTGCTCGCGCGCGCAACGGGCCTCGCCGGCACCGCAGCCGAGCTGGTCGAGCGGTGGGCCGACATCAAGCGGCGCGTGCGTGGGCTGCATGAGCGACTGTTCTACCGCCCGCTGCTCTCCGCCGTCGCGGCCCTGCCGACCGAGGACGTGCTCATGGGCGAGCGCGCGCTCTCGCCCGAGCAGGCGCAGGCGCGGCTCGCCGCGATCGGGTTCCGCGACCCGCGCGGCGCCCTCGCCCACATCGGTGCGCTCACCGAGGGCGTCTCGCGCGCGGCGACGATCCAGCGCAACCTGCTTCCCGTGATGCTGCAGTGGTTCGCCGACGGCGCCGACCCCGACTACGGCCTGCTCACCTTCCGCCGGCTGTCCGATCAGCTGGGCGACCACCACTGGTTCCTGCGGATGCTGCGCGATTCCTCGGGAGCGGCGCAGCGTCTCACGCGGCTGCTGTCCGGCTCGCGCTTCGTCGGCGAGTTGCTCGGCTCGCTGCCCGAGTCGGTGGCGTGGCTCGACTCGGACGACGATCTGCGCCCGCGGCCGCGCGCCACCCTCGAGGATGAGCGGGACGCGGTGCTCGGCCGTCATGAAGACGCCGACTCCGTCGCCGGCGCGATGATCTGGGCCAGGCGGCGCGGGGTGCTCCGCCTCGCGATCGGCGGCATCCTCGGGGTCACGACGATCGACGAGGTCTCGCGCGGGCTGAGCGACATCACGGATGTCTTCCTGCAGTGCCTGCTCGCGGCCATTCGCCGCGAGCAGAGCGCGACCGAGCCAGACGGCTTCGAGTTCGCGATCATCGCGATGGGACGCTTCGGCGGCCGCGAGCTCGGCTTCGGCTCGGACGCCGACGTGATGTACGTGTTCCGCACGCCCGAGACGACCCCGGCCGCGAGCAGGGCCGGCCTGCACATCGCCGCAGAGCTGAAGCGCCTCAGCGACGACCCCCGGCTTCCCTTCGACCTCGACCTCGACCTGCGGCCGGAGGGCCGCAACGGACCGGTGGCGCGCTCGTTCGAGGCATACGCCGCCTACTACGCCCGCTGGTCGCTCACGTGGGAGGCGCAGGCGCTGCTGCGCGGCAGGGGCGCGGCCGGCGACGCCGCGCTGATCGCCGACTTCGAACGGCTCGCCGACCGCACGCGCTACCCGGCATCCATCGGCCCTACCGAGGTGCGCGAGGTCCGCCGCATCAAGGCGCGCGTCGAGTCGGAGCGGCTGCCCCAGGGCGCCGACCCCGCGCGCCATCTCAAGCTCGGCCGCGGCTCGCTCTCCGACGTGGAGTGGTACGTGCAGCTGATCCAGCTGCAGAACGCGGCGAGGCTGCCCGCGCTGCGCACGACCTCCACCCTGGGCGCACTGCAGGCTGCGGTGGACGCGGGGCTCGTCGATGATGCGGATGCCGAGCGGTTGCGGGCCGCGTGGGTGTTCGCCTCCCGCGCGCGCAGTGCGATGACGCTATGGACGGCCAAGACGTCAGACGTGTTGCCGCTCGACCGCGTGCAGCTCGACGGCGTCGCGCGCCTGATGGGCTACCCGCGCCGCTCGGCGAGCCGGCTGGAGGAGGAGTATCTCGCCGTCACGCGCCGCGCCCGCGCCGTGTTCGAGCGCGGCTTCTACGGCACTGCGTCGTAGCCCGTGGCCGGTTGGCGGTACCGAGGGGTGAGGATGCCGTCGAGCAGGTTGTCGAGCAACGCGTCGACGAAGCCCGGGGTGATCGGCTCGTCGGGAATGAGCAGGCGGTGATAGACGGCGCCCCACAGCTGGTCGACGACGACCTGGGGGTCGACGTCGACGCGAAGCTGGCCCGCCGTCTGGGCGCGTTGCATCCGCACCACTGCGAGGTGTCGGCGTTCTGACGAGTAGAGCGCACGATAGGCGACGGCGAGCTCGGCGTCCGTCTGCGCGGCACCGATCAACTCGGCCAGAAGTCGTCCAGCCGGGGTCTCGCTGACCAGCTGCCCGAACGCGTGGAGCTGCGTGGTGAGGTCGGCACGGATGTCATCGGTGTCAGGGAAGGCGAGTGCCGGCTCGACGGCGTGGAAGTAGCCGTCGAGGGCGAGTGCGCCGCGGGAGGGCCACCACTTGTAGATCGTGGTCTTGCTGACGCCGGACATGCGTGCGACCCGCTCGATCGTGAAGTCCGCAAGTCCCTCTGCGAGCAACAGCTCACCGACGGTACGCAGCACGTCGGCACGTACTTCGTCGGCGGGGCGTCGGCCGCGGCCGCGGCGCGGCGCGGCCGCTCTGTTCGCAAGCGGGGGATCCGGCAGTTCGATGCCGGTCTGCGGGTTCTCGGACACGGTGGGTCGCTCCTGTCGGGCTCCGGGACAGTCTAGGTTGCGCGGTCGATCCGACCGCGGCATCGACTCAGCTGATCAGCAGCGCGGCGATAAGCCCGTCGCGCAGTTCGAAGCGCATCGGGCCGGTGCCGTTGTAGCCGTCGCCACTGACCGTCAGCGTGACGAGATAGCTGTCCGGGGAGTCGCCAGAGACTGCGTCCACAAGCTCGAAGTGAGAGCGCTTGCCGATGTTGTCGCTGCGGTCCCAGGCGAGGATGCCCGCGTGGCCGTCGAAGCCGCGGCCCCAGTCGTCGAGGTGCGCGTCTGGAGTGAACGCTGCCACGAAGGCATCCGAGTCGCCGCGGTTGGTCGCGTCGATGAAGGCGGCGATCGCTGCGGGAAGTTCAATGCTCATGGTGTTCAGTTTCCCTTCGGAAGGCGCCCTCTCGGCCTACTTGGCGACGGTGAGCAGGTCGGCGAGGTCGACGCGGGTGAGGAACTCGGTGCGGATGCGGTCGGCGACCTCGGAGACCTCTTCCGAGCCATCGTTCGCGGGGTCGATGTGCACGCGGTACGGGCGTTCGCCCTCGGGCAGCGCGACGATACGGGCGATCTCGTCGGAGACCATCGAGGCGTCGGCGTCGGCCGGGGCCAGCGCGGCGAGCTTCTCGCTCACCTGCTCCATCAGCCCGGCGTACTTCGTCTCGTACTCGGCCTCGACCGCGGAGTCCTGCGGCCGGCCCGAGTGGGCGAAGTGGTTCGTGCCGTTCGTGAACGAGCCGGGGACGACGATCGAGGTCTCCACGCCCCAGCGGGCGAGCTCGGCCGCGTAGGACACGGCGAGCGAGTCCATGCCGGCCTTCGCCGCGAAGTACGGCGACAGGTACGGCGGAGTGCCGCCCTTGACGGACGACGAGGAGACCCAGATCACAAGGCCCGCGCCGCGGTGGCGCATGCCGGGCAGCGCCGCGCGGTTCACCCGCTGGGTCGACAGCACGTTAACGTTGTACAGCTCGGCGAGCTGCTCGGGGGTGAAGGCCTCGGCCGGGCCGACGACCATGTGGCCGGCGTTGTGGATCAGCACATCGATCCGGCCGTGCTCGGCCTCGACCTGCGCGATGGCGGCATTCACGGATGCCTGATCGTTGACGTCCATCTCGATGGCCCGCAGGTCGACACCGTTCTCCTTCGAGAAGTCCGCGACGGCCTGGACCTGCGGGGCGTTGCGGCCGGTGGTCTCGCGCATGCCGGCGTAGACGGTGTTGCCCGCCAGCGCCAGGGTGCGGGCGGTGAGGGCCCCGAAGCCGCTCGAGGCGCCCGTGATGACGGCGATATTGCTCATGATTGCGCTTCTTTCGATCTCAGTCGATGCGGCGGCGGATGCCTACGCGAGGCCGCCGTTGGCGAAGATGACCTGGCCGTTGACCCAGCGGGCAGGGCCTGCGAGGAACGCGACCGTCTCGGCGATGTCCTCGGGCCGGCCGAGGCGCTCGAGCGGGGCGGCCTTGGAGAGGTTCGCGATCGTCGCCTCGTCCTTGCCGTCCAGGAACAGCGCGGTCGCGGTGGGCCCGGGGGCCACAGCGTTGACCGTGATGTCCTTGCCGCGCAGCTCGCGAGCGAGGATCAGCGTGATGCCCTCCACTGCAGCCTTGCTCGCGACATAGGCGCCGTACGTGGGGAAGGAGGTGCGGGTCACCGTGGTGGAGAAGTTGACGATCGCACCGCCTGCGCGCAGCCGGTTGGCCGCGAGCTGCGAGACGACGAAGGTGCCGCGGATGTTGGTGCGGTGCATCCGGTCCAGGTCCTCGAGCTTCAGCGTTGCGATCGGGGACAGGATCATGATGCCCGCCGTGTTCACGACGACGTCGATGCCGCCGAAGGCCGCCTCGACCGCGTCGAACGCCTGTGCCATGGCGTTCTCGTCCGCGACGTCGCCACCGACCGAGATGGCCTTGCCGCCGGCCGAGGTGATGTCGGCGACGATCGCGTCGGCCTTGGCCTGGTTGCCTGCGTAGTGCACGGCCACGGCGAAGCCGTCGGAGACGAGCTTCTCCACAACGGCCTTGCCGATGCCACCGGAGCCGCCGGTGACGAGAGCGACACGGTCGGCGGTGGGGGTGCTGTTCATGGTGAATGTCCTTTCCTGACCATCATCCGTAATTGAACGATACGTCCATATAATCACAAAATGAACGCTTAGTCCATATTTATCGAGAAAAGGGCCGTCTATGAAGAAGGCCCCCGCCGATGGCGGGGGCCTTCTTCGTAGACTCTGTCAGCAGATCAGACGCCGTAGTACAGCTCGAACTCGAAGGGGTGGGGGCGCTGGGCGAGGGGCTTGAGCTCCTTCTCGCGCTTGTACTCGATCCAGGTCTCGATGAGCTCCTCGGTGAACACGCCACCCTTGGTGAGGAACTCGTGGTCAGCCTCGAGCGCGTCCAGCACGGCCTCCAGCGAGCCGGGAACCTGCGGAATCAGCTTCGCCTCCTCCGGGGGGAGTTCGTACAGGTCCTTGTCGACCGGCTCGTGCGGCTCGATGCGGTTCTGGATTCCGTCCAGGCCCGCCATCAGCTGCGCCGCGAACGCAAGATACGGGTTGCCCGACGCATCCGGCGCACGGAACTCGATGCGCTTGGCCTTCGGGTTCGTACCCGTGATCGGGATGCGGATCGCCGCCGAGCGGTTGCCCGCCGAGTAGACCAGGTTGACGGGAGCCTCGAAGCCCGGCACCAGGCGGTGGTACGAGTTCACCGTCGGGTTCGTGAACGCCAGCAGCGCCGGGGCGTGCGCGAGCAGGCCGCCGATGTACCAGCGGGCAATGTCGGACAGGCCACCGTAGCCGGCCTCGTCGTAGAACAGCGGCGTGCCGCCGTTCCACAGCGACTGGTGCGTGTGCATGCCCGAGCCGTTGTCGCCGAAGAGGGGCTTGGGCATGAACGTGGCGGTCTTGCCCCACAACTCGGCCGTGTTCTTCACGATGTACTTGAACTTCAGGATGTCATCGGCGGCGTGCACCATGGTGTCGAAGCGGTAGTTGATCTCCGCCTGGCCGCCGGTGCCGACCTCGTGGTGGGCGCGTTCGAGGATGAGGCCCGCCTCGATCAGCTTCAGCGAGATGTCATCGCGCAGGTCGGCCTGCTTGTCCACGGGGGAGACGGGGAAGTAGCCGCCCTTGTACGGGGTCTTGTTGCCGAGGTTCCCGCCCTCTTCGACACGGCCCGAGTTCCAGGCGCCCTCCTCGGAGTCGACGTGGAAGAACGCGCCGTTCTGCTTCACCTCGTAGCGGACATCGTCGAAGATGTAGAACTCCGCCTCGGGGGCGAAGAATGCCGTGTCCGCGATACCCGTCGACGCGAGGTACTTCTCCGCCTTCTTCGCGACCTGACGCGGGTCCTTCGAGTAGATCTCCCCGTTGCGCGGGTTGTAGATGTCGAAGACCATGATCAGCGTCTTCTCCGCACGGAACTGGTCGACGTACGCCGTGGTCACGTCGGGGATCAGCTGCATGTCGGACTCGTGGATGTTCGCGAACCCACGAATCGACGAGCCATCGAACAGCTGGCCGACGGTGAAGAACTCCTCGTCGACGGTCGATGCGGGGATGTTGAAGTGCTGCTGCACACCGGGGAGGTCGGTGAAGCGGATATCAAGGAACTTGACGTCTTCGTCCTTGATGAACTTCAGCACCTCGGATGAATCCTTGAACATTCAGGCTCCAAAAGGCTGACGGGAAGGGCGCGAGCGCGACCTGCTTGCAGGGTATGGCCAGGCGGTTTCTCTGCAGTGACGCAAATGTTTCCGGCCTGTTACGTGGCAGGCTATCAGGCCCGAGTTCCTAGGATTGACGCGTGAGTTCGAGAACTGCGGATGCTGCACCGAGCAACTTTCCTGGCGAAAGACTGGGGCTCCCTGAGGACGGGATGGGCTCGGTCGGGCGCCTCGGTCGGCGCATCATCGGGCTCTGCATCGACTGGGCGATCGCGTCCGTCATCTCGTGGCTGATCACGCGCCACTACGGCGGCTGGACGGTCTACCCCATCTTCGCCGTGCTGCAGATCGTCTCGATCTGGGCTCTGGGCGGCTCGATCGGCCATCGCATCGCGGGCTTGCGGCTCTCGGCGCTGCCCGGCTCGCAGCCCGCCTTCTGGCGCCCGATCGTGCGCAGCGTGCTGCTCATGATCGTCTTCCCTGCGCTGGTCTGGGACTCCGACCACCGCGGCTTCCACGACAAGATCGCGGGAACCGTGCTGGTGCGCTCCTAACGGGGCTGACGCGGGGCGCGAACGCGGTTCGGGTCAACGCCCTTCGGGATCGGCATCGGCGCCTGCAGCGACGAGAGGCGGTTGTCGACCGCCTGCACTTCGGACTTGGTCAGCGACGGCTTGATCTTCGCGAGCGCAGAAGCGACCTTGCGCAGCGGCACCGAGTCGACGTCGGGGCCCACGCTGAGCGTCGTCACCGCGACGTTCGGCACGGTACGGGCGATCTTGCGACGCTCTTCGTCAAGCATCCGCCCGGTCCGCGACTTGGGGCCCTCGCTGATCAGCACCACGCCCCCGCGGCCGACGGCGCGATAGATGGCGTCGCGCGTCTTGCTGTTGACCGCGACAGGCATCTCGCTGCCGCGCCAGCCGCGCTTGAGCGACGAGCGCAGCACGGCGCCCACGGCGCCCGGCTGGCCGTTGATCTGCGAGTACGCAGCGCCCTCAGCGCGGCGGCCGAGGATGACCGTGGCGAGCAGCACGCCGCCGAGCACGCCCGCGACGATCCAGAGGATCCTCGAAAGGACGCCGGGCGACAGCAGGAGCGCGAGCACCACGCCGATGACGACCGGAAGCAGGAATCCGCCGATCATCAGCGGAAGCGCCTGCTTGTCGTACTTGCGGGTCATCTGGAAGACGTCCCACATCTGCCGGATGCGGCCGGGTTCTGCGGCCGGCGTCGCGGCGGAGGAGCTGGTTCGTGCCATGTCTAGAGATTACCTGAACCCGTTCAGGCAACACGCTGTGAGAGCGCCTCGCGGGCCTGCGCCCAGAGGCGTCCTGCGCGGTACGAAGAGCGCACGAGAGGGCCCGACATGACCCCCAGGAATCCGATCTCGCGTGCGGCCTGCTCGAAGTCGACGAACTCCTCCGGCTTGACCCAGCGCGCCACCGGAAGATGACGTGGGGAGGGGCGCAGGTACTGCGTGATCGTGATCAGATCGGTACCCGCGTTGTGCAGGTCCTCGAGGGCATGCAGCACCTCGTCGGGCTCCTCGCCCATGCCGAGGATGAGGTTCGACTTCGTGATCATGCCTGCGGTCTTGGCCTGCGTCAGCACGTCGAGCGAGCGCTCGTAGCGGAACGCGGGGCGGATGCGCTTGAAGATGCGCGGCACCGTCTCGACGTTGTGCGCGAACACCTCGGGCTGCGCGCCGAATACCTCGCCGAGGTGTCGCGGGTTGCCCGAGAAGTCGGGGACGAGGATCTCGACGCCGACGCCGGGCGCCTGGCGGTGGATCTCGCGGATCGTCTCGGCGTAGAGCCAGGAGCCCTCGTCGTCGAGATCGTCGCGCGCGACGCCCGTGACGGTCGCGTAGCGCAGCTCCATCTGGGCGACGGACTCCGCGACCCGTCGCGGCTCGTCGCGGTCGTAGTCCGCCGGCTTGCCGGTGTCGATCTGGCAGAAGTCGCAGCGACGGGTGCAGGCGGAGCCGCCGATGAGGAAGGTCGCCTCCCGGTCCTCCCAGCACTCGAAGATGTTCGGGCAGCCGGCTTCCTGGCACACCGTGTGCAGCTGCTCGCTCTTCACGAGGTTCTGCAGCTGGCGGTATTCGGGGCCCATCTTCGCCCGCGTCTTGATCCAGTCGGGCTTCTTCTCGATCGGGGTCTGCGCGTTGCGCGCCTCGAGGCGCAGCAGCTTGCGCCCGCTCGTGTCGTGCGCGGGGCCGGCGCCGTTCGAGATGTTGACGGCGGTCATGCGAGCACCGCCTGCTCGCCGAGCACCCGGTCGAAGACGCGCGTCAGCACGGGCACGACGGCGGTGGGGTCGACCACCGTCGCGTCGCCGCGACGCGCGAGCTCGCGCGTGATCGTGGTGACGCCGGCGTCGCGGATGCCGCATGCGACGATCTGCTCGTAGGCGTCGAGGCTGTTCGAGCAGTTCAGCGCGAAGCCATGCATGGTGACGCCCTCGGCGACGCGCAGGCCGATCGCACCGATCTTGGCATCGGGGGCCTGCTCGCCGGCATCCGTCGTCTGGCTCACCCACACGCCGCTGCGACCTTCGACGCGATGCCCGTCCACGCCGAACTCGGCGATGACGTCGATCATCAGCTGCTCGAGGCGGCGGACGAACGCGACCACGTCGACGGGCTCCTTGAGACGCATGATCGGGTAGCCGACCAGTTGCCCCGGGCCGTGCCAGGTGATCTTGCCGCCGCGATCGACGTCGATCACGGGCGTGCCGTCTGTCGGCCGCTCAGAGGCCTCTGTGCGCTTGCCGGCCGTGAACACGGACGGGTGCTCAAGCAGCAGAACGGTGTCGGGCGCCGCCCCGCGAACCACGGCAGCGTGGGTCTCACGCTGGAGTTCGAGGGCTTCGAGATACGGCACGGAATTGGCGCTTAGTCCCGTGACGCGGTACTCGATCATGTCGGAGGATTTCCCTACGTCGGTGGTCTGAAGTTGTCCCGCCAGCCTATGCCAAGGGGGTGCACTCGCACAGCACAGGGCCGTTGTACCGGGGGTTGTCCACTTCTGCCGGGCTCTGGCGGTTCCGGGTCAGCCGCGGGCCAGCAGGATGAGCGGCATGACGGATGCTTCGGCCGCGGTCGCCTCTGACGCAGTCGCGTTCGGCCGACGGGCCGCCGCGCTGATCGCGAGCGAGTCCGCGCATCTTCCCCGGGTGCTCGATGTGACGGTGCTGGGGGAGCGGCGCGAGTTGCAGCTGCACGAAGTCGCCGGGCCGGCGCTCGCCGACGTGCTCGCGCGGCGCCGCCGGCTGCCGGCCGGCGAGGCGGTCACGATCGTGATCAGCGCCGCGCGCGCCGTCGCCGCCCTGCACTCCGCAGGGTTCTGCTGCGTCGCGCTCGACGCGGGGCTCGTGCGCTTCGACCACGCCGGCACGCCCCTGATTCTCGGGCTCGACGATGTGCGCGAGATCGTCCTCGCCGGCGCGCAGGGAACGGCTGACGACTGGCGCGCGGTCGCAGACCTGGCTGACCGGCTCGGGCTCATCGCGCACGGACGAGCAGGCGGCGCACTCGGGCCCGCCCAGGTCGGTCTGGGCCTCGCGCTGGCCACCCTCACCGCAGGCGAGAACGAGCAGACCGTCGACCGGCTCGAAGCGGCGCTGTTCGAGCTCGCCGAGCCCGAACCCGTGCAGCTCTCCGGCGCACCCGCCGCCCACCACGAGACAGCGCAGTCACCGCTCGGCGAGCGACGGGTGAGCGCGGCGCACCGCCGCCCGAGCGGCTCGATTCTGATCGAAGCGTTCGACGCCGGGCCGGCCGCCCTGCTCGCCGGACCGCTGGCGCGGCTGCGCGCACGCACCGCAGAGGTCCTCGGCCGCATTCACGGCCGCGGTCGACTTCTGCTCATCGCCGGCGCTGCTGCCGCGGCGCTGACGTTCGTCGCTGTCGCGCTTCTGCCCGGCGACGCCACTGCGCCCGCGGCGCCACCGCGCGCAGGCGGCGGCGCCGCGGTGCGGTCTGATGCGCGCACGACGCCGAGCACCGCTCCGACGGCCGCGCACGACGCCGCCCTGTTCGGCGCTGATCCGGTTGCCGCGGCCTCCGTCCTGCTCGCACAGCGCGACGGATGCCTGGACGTGAGGGGCGACGGGCGGGCGGTCTGTTTGGCGCGCGTCGCGGACGGGCAGGCATCCGCCCTCGATCGGCCTGCGCGCCCGCTCGCCGGGCTTACGCCCTCACTGCTCGAACGCACCGGCGATTCAGCACTCATCGCACTGACTCCGAACGACCCGGGTACGGCGCCGGCCTCGGCCCTGCTGATGAGGACCGAGGCCGGGTGGAAGCTGAGACAGCTGTATGAGAACTGACGTCCCTAGATGCCGAGGTCGCCCTCGAAGGCCGCCTGCTCGAGACGGGCCTTGACAGCGCCCAGGTAGCGCGCAGCGTCTGCCCCCGCGATGGTGCGGTGGTCGTACGACAGGGCGAGATAGACGATCGAGCGGATCGCGATGACATCCTGGCCGTCGGCCTTGATGACGGTCGGCTCCTTGACGACGATGCCCGTGCCGAGGATCGCGGACTGCGGCAGGAACACGACCGGAGTGTCGAACAGCGCGCCGCGCGACCCGGTGTTGGTCAGCGTGAACGTGCCGCCGGCGAGCTCGTCGGGCTTCAGCTTGTTGTCGCGCGTGCGGCCGGCGAGGTCGGCGATCTGCGCGGCGAGGCCGGCGATGTCAAGCGAGCTGGCGTCCTTGATCACCGGCGTGAGCAGGCCGCGGTCGGTGTCGACGGCGATCGCGAGGTTCTCGGTGGCGGGGTAGGTGATGTTCTCACCGTCGAACGTCGAGTTGATGATCGGGTAGACCTGCAGCGCCTCAAGCGCCGCCTTGGCGAAGAACGGCAGGAAGGACAGCTTGTTTCCGGTCTTGGCCTGGAAGTCGGCCTTCACCCTGTCTCGCAGCGCGGCGACCTTGGTGACGTCGACCTTGACGACGGTGGTGAGCTGAGCCGTCTGCTGCATCGACTCGACCGCGCGCTGCGACATGACCTTCGTCAGGCGCGTGGCCGCAACGGTGCTTCCGCGCAGCGGCGAGACCTCGAGCGGAGCAGGAGCCGGAGCCGGAGCCGCGACGGGCGCTGAGCTCGCACCGGAGGCGGCGTTGAGCACGTCCTCCTTGCGGATGCGACCGCCGACGCCGGTGCCGGCCACACTGTTGAGGTCGACGCCCTGCTCGCTCGCGATCTTGCGAACGATCGGGGTGACGTAGCCGCCGCCCGCGTGGGCGCCGCCCGCGGCGGGCGCAGCAGGGGCCGCGGCTGCAGGGGCCGGAGCCGGGGCAGCAGGAGCAGCCGGTGCAACAGGCTGAGGAGCGGGCGCGGCAGCAGCGGGAGCCGCCACGGGCTCCGGAGCGACCACAGCCGCGGGCGCGGCCGCGGGGGCCGGGACAGGCTCGGGAGCGGGAACAGGCTCAGGCGCGGGGGCCGCGACGGGCTCGGGCGCCGGTGCGGGCTCGGGGGGCGCGACAGGCTCCGGCGCAGCAGCAGGGGCCGGCTCCGCCTCGGCCGGGGCGGCGGCGCCGCTGCCGTCGCCGATGGTCACGAGCGCGGTGCCGACCTCGACGGTCTCGTCCTCCTGCACGAGGATCGCCTCGATGACGCCTGCCACCGGAGAGGGGATCTCGGTGTCGACCTTGTCGGTCGAGACCTCGAGCAGGGGCTCGTCGACCTCTACACGATCGCCGACGTTCTTGAGCCAGCGGGTAACCGTGCCTTCTGTAACACTCTCGCCGAGTGCCGGGAGGCTGACGGATTCGCTCATGTGACTGTCTCCTTAGACCTTCAGTTCGGAACTAGCTTATTGCCAAGTGGCCGGCTCACAGCGCGTGCAGCGGCTTGCCTGCGAGCTTCAGGAACGCCTCGCCCAGCGCTTCGTTCTGCGTCGGGTGGGCGTGGACGAACGGCGCGACGTCCTCCGGGTGGGCCTCCCACCCGACGGCGAGCTGCGCCTCGCCGATGAGCTCGCCCACTCGTGCGCCGAGCAGATGGATGCCGACGACGGGGCCGCCAGCCACACGCACGATCTTCACGACGCCGTTCGTGCCGAGGATCTCGCTGCGCGCGTTGCCGGCAAGGCTGTACTCGTACGACGAGACGGCGTTCACCGCGTCGGCGCCGTAGCGCTCGACCGCGGCGGCTTCGCTCAGTCCGACGGAGGCGACCTCTGGGCTGCAGTACGCGATCTTCGGGATGAGCGCGTCGCCGATGACGGCGGGGGCGAGCCCCGCGATCTCCTCCGCGACGAACACGCCGTGCTGGAAGCCGCGGTGCGCGAGCTGGGGGCCGGCGACGATGTCGCCGACGGCGTACAGGCCTGGCACGGATGTCTGCAGCCGTTCGTCGGTCGCGACGAAACCGCGCTCGAGTTCGACGCCGAGCTCTTCGAGACCGAGGCCGCCGGTGACCGGCGCGCGCCCGACCGCGACGAGAAGCAGCTCGACCTCGATCGTGTCACCGTTCTCAAGAGCCACGGTCACGCCGGCATCCGTCTGCTCGGCGCCGCGGAACGGCACGCCGAGGCGGAAGTCGATCTCCCTGCGGCGAAAGGCCCTCTCCAGGCCCTTGCTGATCGCCTCGTCCTCGAGGGGGAGCAGATGCGGCAGCGCCTCGATGATGGTGACCTCCGCGCCGAGCGATCGCCAGAGGCTCGCGAACTCGACGCCGATCACCCCGCCGCCGAGCACCGCGACCGAGGCCGGTACGTGGTCGAGCTGCAGCGCCTCGTCGCTCGTGATCACGCGGCCGCCGATCTCGAGCCCGGGAAGCGTCCGAGCGGAAGCGCCGGTCGCGAGCACGACGTTGCGTCCCTCGTAGACGTCGTCGCCGACAGCGACCGTCGTGCCGGAGACCAGGCGCCCGAACCCTTCGACGACGGTGATGCCGCGGGCGCGGATGAGCGCCTGCAGTCCTTTGTACTTCCTGGCGACGACGCCGTCGCGGTAGGCGGCGAGCCTCTCGGGGTCGATGCCCTCGAAGGTCGCCAGCACGCCGGTCTTCTCCGCATCGCGCGCGGAGTCGGCGATCTCGGCGCTGTGCAGCAGCGCCTTCGTCGGGATGCAGCCGCGGTGAAGGCAGGTGCCGCCGACCTTGCCTTTCTCGATGAGCGCGACCCGGGAGCCGAGCTCGGCTGCGCGCAGCGCTGCCGCGTAGCCTCCGCTGCCGCCGCCGAGCACGACGAGATCGAAGGTGTGGTCTGCCACGCTCGCGACCCTAGCCGACCGTGCTCGCCGCGGCGGCGAGCCGCTCAGCGTGGCGCACGAGCAGGCGCACGGCGACGCCCGTGCCGCCCTTGCCGGTGAAGCCGTACGGGCCGCCCTTGTTCTCCTCGGAGCCGGCGATGTCGAGGTGCGCCCACGGAATCCGGGGCGCGTCGTCGCCGTCGGCCTGCGCGCCGACGAACTCGCGCAGGAAGACGCCGGCCAGCAGCATCCCCCCTGCGGCGACGCCGGGGTTCGCGTTCGCGAGGTCCGCTATTCCCGAATTGATGGTCGCGCGCAGCTCGTCCGGCAGCGGCATCGGCCAGAGCAGCTCGCCCGAGTCGGCTGCAGCCGCGCGCAGTTCGTCGACGAGGCCGTCGTCACCCATGACCGCGGAGTACCGCACGCCGAGCGCCGTCACCTTGGCGCCGGTCAGTGTCGCGACGTCGATGAGCTGGTCAGGGTGCTCCTCGCTGGCTGCGACGAGCCCGTCCGCCATGACGAGCCGCCCCTCTGCGTCGGTGTTCAGCACCTCGACGGTCTTCCCGCCGCGGATGCGCAGCACGTCCCCCGGGCGAATGGCAGCGCCGGAGGGCATGTTCTCTGCGAGACACAGCCACGCGGTGACCCGCACGGGCAGCTCGAGCTCGGCGACCGCGCGCACTGCGGCGAGCGCGACCGCCGCACCCGTCATGTCGCCCTTCATGCCGATCATGCCGGTGGGCGGCTTGAGCGACAGGCCGCCCGAGTCGAAGGTGATGCCCTTGCCGACCAGCGCCAGGTGCTGGGTCGCGCCGACGGGGGAGTAGCTCAGCTTGGCGAGGCGGGGCCCGCGCGTCGACCCCTGGCCGACCCCCAGGATGCCGCCGAAGCCCTCGTCCGCGAGCGCCTGCTCGTCCCACACCTGCACCGCGACCGGCAGGTGGCCCACCGCTTCACGGGCCGCGTGCACGAAGGTTTCGGGGTACAGGTCGAGGGGCGGCTGGTTGAAGAGGTCCTTGACGAGCGCCACCGCGTCGGCGTCGACCCTGGCGCGGGTGAGCGCGGCTGCGGCATCCGCCACCCCGCTCACCACCTGGATGCGCGCGACCGGCGTCTTCGCGCCCGCCTTGCTCGCCGTGCGATACACGTCGTAGGAGTAGGAGCCGAGCGCGGCGCCGGCCAGCACGGCAGGCAGCAGCTCGTCATCGGCGGTCAGGGCGAGGGCGACGGATGCCGCACCGGCAAGCTGCCGCACAGCCGAACCGGCCGCCGCCCGCACCCCGTCCGCCGTCACGCTCTTCCCGAGACCGATCACGGCGATCGCACGGCCGTCGACAGCGAGCCGCGCGAGCTCGTCGGCACCGCCGCCGAAGCCGACCAACGGAAGCTGCTCGGCGACCGCCCTGACCAGCTCTGGGGCGAGTTCCGCGCCGACGACGGTCGGTGCGGGCTTGTCGGCCGTCGCGGCGAACACCAGGATCTCGGCGTCGGCTACGGCCACCTCGGGAACGATGATGAGCTCAGCTGCGGTCATGCGAAAAACCCTATCGACGTACGCGGCCGGCCCTGTTCGCTCTGGGCATCACCCACCGCCCCGAGCCGTGCGCACCCCGCGCCTACAGTTGAAGAATGCGCAACCCCCGCGAACTCTACGAGCTCACCGCCGCCGCGATGGACGTGCCGGCCGGGCTTCCGCTCGTGGGCGGTCTGACGGGGTTCGCCGACGCAGGCGGGACGGTTTCGCAGCTCGGCGCATACACGCTTGAGAACCTGCCGAGGCACGAGCTGATCGCGCTGTTCGACAACGACATCCTGCTCGACTACCGAGCGCGCAGACCGACCTTCACGTTCGAGCAGGACCACCTCACCGACTACGCGCCGCCGAAGCTCGCCCTCTACCTCGTCGACGACGAGGTCGGGCGGCCGTTCCTGTTCCTGCACGGCTACGAGCCCGACTTCGAATGGGAGGCGTTCAGCGCCGCCGTCATCGGCCTCATCGAGACGCTCGAGGTCTCGAGCACGACGTGGGTGCACGCGATCCCGATGCCGGTGCCCCACACCCGGCCGCTGTCGGTGACGGTGAGCGGCAACAACGCCGAGCTGATCGAGCAGCTCTCGGCGTGGCGGCCGCGCACGCAGGCGCCGGCGACCGCCATGCACCTGATCGAGTACCGCCTCACCGAGCGCGAGCACCTGACGACCGGGTTCGTCGTGCTCGTTCCGCACTACCTCGGTGACACCGAATACCCGGCGGCGCTGATCACGGCGCTGCAGAGCATCGCCGCATCGACGGGTCTCGTGTTCCCCACCGACTTCCTGCGCGACGACGACCGCGACTTCGTCGCCAACATCAACGAGCAGGTGCAGAGCAACCAGGAGCTCGAGCGGTTGGTCGGCGCGCTCGAGGAGCGGCACGACACGTATATGCAGGACAACCCGATCAAGCGCGGGCTGGCGGATGCCGGCAACCTGCCGTCGGCCGACGAGATCGCCGCCGAGCTGGAGCAGTTCCTGGCGCACCAGCGCCGCCACGGCAAGGACGACGCAGGCGATAGCCTTGACTGAGTGAGCCGCCGCGGAGCCCTGGTCTATGCGACCGGGCTCTTCGCGTATCTGGTGGCCATCACCCAGCGGACGACCATCGGCGTCGCCGGCGTCAGCGCCACCGAGCGATTCCATGCGAGCGCCGCCGTGCTGTCGATGCTCGCCGTGCTCCAGCTCGTCGTCTACGCAGGGGCGCAGATCCCGTTCGGGGTGCTGCTCGACCGGTTCGGCCCGCGCCGCATGATGATCGGGGGTCTCGGCGTCATGGCCGTCGGCCAGGTCGTCGTCGCGCTCTCGCCGAACATCGGCGACGCCATCGTCGGCCGCGTGCTCGTCGGCGCGGGCGACGCGACGGTGTTCCTGTCCGTGATCCGGCTCGTGAGCTCGTGGTTCCCCGGCCGCAGGGTGCCCGTCGCGGTGCAGTGGGTCAGCAACGTCGGCCAGCTCGGCCAGGTGCTCTCGGCTGTGCCGTTCGCGGCGATCCTGCACGAGGCGGGGTGGACGCCCGCATTCCTCTCAGCCGCGGCATTCGTCGTGCTCGGGGTGGTGCTCGTCACGACCCTGGTCGTCGACCGTCCGGCCGATGCGGTCGAGGGTCCGCGCCCCGAGAACTGGACCCAGTCGCTGCGACAGCTGGGGGAGAGCCTCAAGATGCCGGGCACGCAGCTCGGCTTCTGGTCGCATTTCGTCACCATGAGCCCGATGACGATGTTCACGCTGATGTGGGGGCTGCCGTTTCTCGTCTTCGGGCTCGGCTACCCCCGAGCCGAGGCATCCGTCCTTCTCATCGTTCCGGTCGTCGCCGGCATGGTCGTGGGGCCGATCCTCGGCGTGCTCACCGGGCGCCACCCGCTGCGCCGATCGAACATCGTTCTCATGGTGGTCGCGGCCATGGCGGCGATCTGGGCCGTCATGCTGCTCTGGCCGGGGAAGCCGCCGTTCGCCGTCGTTGTGCTGATGCTCGTGATCGTCGGGATCGGCGGCCCGGGCTCTGCGATCGGATTCGACTTCGCGCGCACCTCGAATCCGCTGCACGCCCTCGGCTCGGCGAACGGGGTCGTCAATGTCGGCGGCTTCAGCGCCAGCTTCGTCATGATCTACGTCATCGGGTCGCTGCTCGACCTCGCCCATTCGCATTTCGGACAGCCGATGTACTCGCTCGCGTCCTTCCGCGTCGCGTTCCTCATCGTGTTCGCCGTGCTGGCGGTCGGGCTGGTCGGCGTCGTGCGGGCGAGGCGCCGCACGCGGGCGCGGATGCTGGACGAAGAGGGAATACGCGTGGCCCCGATCTGGGTTGCACTGAATGATGCATGGGCTCGCCGAAAGGCCGCGCGGGGCTGACGCTCGCCACCCGGCGCCTGTGCCATACTTGAAGCTCAGGACCCGTTCATGTTCGCGGGGCGCCAGCTGAATGACAGCGGTGCCGTCACCACCCGGACTTGACATGGGCCTTTGTAATGTCCGCAATACGGACGGAAGGTGACGACCATGGCCGCTAAGACTGCCGCGAAGACCCCTGCCACCGCGAAGAAGACGACGACCGCGAAGGCGGCGACCGCGACCAAGCGCACCAGCACCAAGAAGGCTGCTGCGAACGACGAGGCCGAGAACGAGGAAGAGCTCGACGAGGGCGACGCGCCCGAGACCGAGGTTGTGGTCGAGGCCGCGCCTGCGGCCGAAGAGAACGACGACTCCGAGGAATCCGACGAGGCTGAAGAGAAGCCGGCCGCTCCCGAGATGACCGAGCCGCTGCCCACTGGCGCGATCGTGCTGCGTGCGGCCGACGAGGACGACGACGTCCCCGTCTACTCGACCACCATCACGGGCGCCACCGCCGACCCGGTGAAGGACTACCTGAAGCAGATCGGAAAGGTCGCGCTGCTCAACGCCGAGCAGGAGGTCGAGCTCGCGATGCGCATCGAGGCCGGCCTGTTCGCCGAAGAGAAGCTGTCGCACATGGACGACAAGGAGAAGCGCACCCAGCTGGGTCGCGAGCTCACCTGGGTCGCCCGTGACGGCCAGCGCGCCAAGAGCCACCTCCTGGGCGCGAACCTGCGCCTCGTCGTCTCGCTCGCCAAGCGCTACACCGGCCGCGGCATGCAGTTCCTGGACCTGATCCAGGAAGGCAACCTGGGCCTCATCCGCGCCGTCGAGAAGTTCGACTACACCAAGGGCTTCAAGTTCTCGACCTACGCCACGTGGTGGATCCGCCAGGCGATCACCCGCGCCATGGCCGACCAGGCCCGCACCATCCGCATCCCGGTGCACATGGTCGAGGTCATCAACAAGCTCGCCCGCGTGCAGCGCCAGATGCTGCAGGACCTGGGCCGCGAGCCCACGCCGGAAGAACTGAGCCGCGAGCTCGACATGACGCCCGAGAAGGTCGTCGAGGTGCAGAAGTACGGCCGCGAGCCGATCTCCCTGCACACCCCGCTCGGCGAAGACGGCGACAGCGAGTTCGGCGACCTCATCGAGGACACCGAGGCGGTCGTGCCGGCCGACGCCGTCGGCTTCACGATGCTGCAGAAGCAGCTCGAGAGCCTGCTCGACTCGCTCTCCGAGCGCGAGGCGGGCGTGATCCGCATGCGCTTCGGCCTCGGTGACGGCCAGCCGAAGACGCTCGACCAGATCGGCGACACCTTCGGCGTGACGCGCGAGCGCATCCGCCAGATCGAGTCCAAGACCATGGCCAAGCTGCGTCACCCCTCGCGGTCGCAGTCGCTGCGCGACTACCTGGAGTAAGCCGGATGGACTTCTTTGCGAACGACGGCAAGCAGGTCGAGGTCGTCGTCGGTGGCGCGAGCTATCCGCGGCACACGATCAAGACGCACTTCATCGAGCCGAACGAGTCGTACCTCGGGCTGATCGAGCGGTACGTGCTGCCGCACTTCGAGCGGGGCGACGTGCTGTTCTCCGCGTCGAAGATCGTCTCCATCGCGAGCGGCAACGTCATCGACCCTGACAGCCTCAAGGTCGGCCGGCTCGCGAAGTGGCTGTCGTCGAAGGTCGACGCCGACCCCGTGAAGGGCGCGGGAGTGGGCGTTCCGCTCAAGATGCAGTACGCCATCGACACCGTCGGCGTGCCCCGCATCCTGCTCGGCGCCGCCGCCGCGGTCATCGGCAAGGTGATCTTCCGCCGCAAGGGCTGGTTCTACGTCGTCACCGGGCCGAAGGTCGTGGGCATCGACGGCCTCGGCGACGACTACGGCAACCCCGACGAGTTCCACCGTCAGGGCATCCCGCTGCCCGACAACGCGCAGGAGCTGTGCGACGAGGTGCTCGTCAAGCTCGGTGTGCCGCTTGTGATCACCGACACGAACGACTTCGGCGGAAGCCTGCTCGGCGCCTCGAAGTCGTTGCTCGCCCTCAAGACCAAGGCCGAGCTGAACGAGTTCATCCGCGACAACCCTTACGGCCAGGGCCATCAGCAGACGCCGTTCGTGATCGTCAAGGGAGCGACTGCATGAGCGCGAGGGATGCTTTCGCATTCCTCGTCGGCAAGGCAGCGCTCGTCGGCCTCAGGGCGATCGGCCGACCCGGCTACCACATCCCCGGCGCGCTGGCCTTCCGCATCTCGCCGTCGGTGCTGAGCTACATCCGCAAGCCGGCCAGGGTCGTCTTCGTCACCGGGACCAACGGCAAGTCGACGACGACCGCGCTCGTGCAGCAGGTGGTCGCGGCCTCCGGGCAGACGGTCGCGTACAACACCGAGTCGAACAACCAGCCCGGCATCGTCGCGAGCCTCTTGCGGTACACGTCGTTCTTCAACCGGCCGAAGGCCGACGTGCTGGTGCTCGAGGTCGCCGAAGAGGCGCTGTCGAAGATCGTCCCGGTCATCCACCCGCAGCATCTGCTGCTCACGAACGTCCAGAAGGACGTTCCGCAGGTGAACCAGAGCCCCAACTACATCCGCGACCGGATCGCCGAGGTCATCACGGCCGACATGACCCTGCTCGTCAACAACGACGACCCCGACGTCTCGTCGATCGGCGCGAAGTGGCAGCGAGTGCGCAGCTACGGTCTTCCACGGAACAGCTACAGCGCGGAGCCGCGCGTCTCGCGCTTCTCCATCTCACGACCCTGCCCGGTCTGCTCGGGCACGCTCGTGTTCGACTACGAGAACATGCCGAGCATCGGGCGGTTCCACTGCACGAAGTGCGGCTTCGCGTCGAAGGCAGAGACCGACTACACGGTCGACGGGTTCGACCTCGACGCGGGCACGGTCACCATCGGCGGGCGCTCCTTCCCGATGCACTACCGGGCGATCCACTTCGTCTACGACTATCTGCTCGCGTACTCGTACGCGAAGGAACTCGGCATCGACGACGACGCGATCGCTCGCGCCTTCGACTCCTTCGTCAACATCCAGGGGCGCCTCGAAGACACCGAGATCGCCGGGAAGACCGTGCACTACGCGCGCTTCAAGCAGGAGACCCCCGACACGCTCGCGCTCGCGATCGAGAACATCCGCCGCGACCCGAAGCCGAAGACCGTCGCCGTCGGCCTGAACATCGTCGAGAACGCGTGGGGTCCGAAGACCGCGAACACCGCGTACGGCTTCGACGTCGACTTCTCGCGCCTTGCCGACGCCAACGTCGAGAAGTTCGTGTGCATCGGCGACGTCGTCGCGCACGACACCGCGAACATCCTGCGATACGCCGGCGTACCCCGCGACAAGATCTCCGTCGTCGCCACCGACGACCCGGTCGTGACCGCCAAGGCGCTGCTGGCCGAGCCCGCGAAGGACCTCTATCTGCTGACGCTGCTGCACCACTATCAGGAGGTCCGGAAGGCGATGACCGATGAGTGACGGCGCGCGCCCCACGCTGACCGTCAACTGGATGTTCCCGGACCAGCTGTGGCTCAACGGCGACCGCGGCAACCTCATGGCCCTCGACCGCCTCGGCGGGCAGCTCGGCTTCGACGTCGTGCTCAACCGCATCGACGACGTGTCGACCGCGGTGCCCGCCGATCTCGCCGTGTTCGGGTCGGGCGATCTCGAAGTGCTCGCGTCGTTGGCTGCCGACGGAGAAGCCCTGCGCGCCTTCCTGGCATCCAGCCGCCGCATCGTCGTCTTCGGCACGTCCATTGCGCTGTTCGCGCGCACGACGGCGCGCGTCTCGCACCCGGGTTTCGCCGGCCTCGGGCTGCTTCCGGGCGATGCCGTCGAACGCCCGACCGACCGCCACGTCTACGGCGACGACCTGCTCGTCCAGTACGCACCGGGCTCGGCACACCCCGACGCGGCCGGCGTCTACGTCAAGACGCTCTCCGTCACGCTGGACGCCGGCGTGACCCCGTTCGGCAGAGTGCTGTTCGGCCTCGACAACACGGCGAAGCTGAACAACCAGGGCGACGACGGCGCACGCCACGGCTCGCTGATCTGGACCAACCTGCTCGGCCCGGCGTTCGTGCGGAACCCCTGGCTCGCGCGCTCCATGGTCGAGGACGTGCTCGGGCCGCTGCCGGGGGAGCTGGACGGCGAATGGGAGCTCGAGCTGGCCTCGCTCGACGCCACCCGCCGATTCGTCGCCGGCAAGCGCTGATGGCAGCAGGAAAGCGGCACGTCGCCTTCCGCGAGGCGTCGATCGATCTCACCGTGCTCGCCGCCAACGTCGCGCGCTTCCGCGAGCTGACGGACGGCGCGCCGCTGCTCGTCGACGTCGGCGCGGATGCCTGGGGCCACGGCCTCGAGGTCGTCGTTCCCGCCCTCACCGAACTCGGCGCTCAGGCCTTCGTGGTCGCCCGCCTCGATGAAGCCGAACGGGTGCGCGCTCTCGCCTCCGAGACCCTCGTCGTCACGACGCAGCACAGTGCCGACGAGGACTTCCGCCGTGCGGCGGCGCTCGGCGTCGCGCCCCGGGTTCATTCGCTCGGCGAATACGAGCGCGCGGCTGACGGCGGCGTCACCGGCGTGGTGCTCGCCGAAGAGGACGGCGACGGGCTTCCCGGGCTGGCGCCCGCCGAGCTCGACGACGCCCTCGCCGATGCGGCCCAGCGGGGCATCGCCGCCGTTGTGGACTCCGCGTTCCCCGTCGTCGGCGCCGAGCTCTTCGGCGTCAGCGAAGACAGCGCGGACCTCGCCCCCGATTTCCGCCCCGTTCTGCGCCTCTGGGCGCCGATCGCCGCCACCAAGCGGGTCGGCGCCGACGAAGGGGTGAGCTACGGCTACACCTACCGCACCCGCACCCAGACCACCCTGGCGCTTGTGACACTCGGCTATGCGGACGGGCTCACGCGCGCAGGAGGCAACCGGGTCGACGCATCCGTCGACGGCGCGCGCCACACGATCGCCGGCCGGGTCGCGATGGATGCCTTCATGCTCGATCTCGGCGACGTCGACGCCCCTGCGCTCGGCACCGAGGCGACCGTGCTCGGCGACGCGCGCCGCGGCGAACCGACCGCGCATCAGCACGCGCAGGCGCTCGGCACCCACAGCGCCGAGATCACCACCCGGTTGAGCTCGCGGCCCCGCCGCCACCCCGCGGGGGAGGAGCGATGACCGGGTCCCTCGTCGAAGCCGTCATCGACCTCGGCGCGCTCGACGCCAACATCGCGCACCTGCGCCGGGCTGTCGCGCCGGCCGAGCTGATGGTCGTCGTCAAGGCCGACGCCTACGGCCACGGCCGGGTGCGCGTCGCACAGCAGGCGATCGAAAGCGGCATCCGCGCGATCGGCGCTCTCGACCTCGACACGGCGCTCGAGCTGCGCGCCGCCGGCATCGGTGACGAGGTCGCGGTGCTCTCGTGGCTCTACCCGCCCGGGCAGGACTTCGCCGACGCGATCGCCGCGCACGTCGACCTCGGCGTCTCGAGCATTCCGGAGCTCACCGCCATCACGGATGCCGCGCGCGAGCTCTCCGGCACGGCCGGGTTTGTTCCACCCCGGTTGCACCTGAAGCTCGACACCGGCCTGCACCGCAACGGTGCCACGACCGACGATTGGCCGGCGCTCGTGGCCGGCGCGGTCGAGGCCGAGCGGGCGGGCCTCGTGCGCACCTTCGCGGCGTGGACTCACATCGCCGAGGCCTCGGAGGACGAGGACACGATCGCTCTCGAGCGCTTCCTCGATGGCGTCTCCGTCGCCCGCGACCTCGGCGCCACGATCGATGTGCGCCACCTCGCCGCGAGCTCGGCCGGGCTTCGGCGCGAAGACGTGCGCCTCGACCTCGTCCGCATGGGCGGCCACTGCTGGGGCATCCCGTCGTTCGACGGCGTCACGCCGGCCGAGATCGGCCTGACGCCCGTTATGACTCTGCGCGCACAGGTGCTCGCCGTGCGCGAGACCGGCGACGATCGCGCCGAGGCGTATGTCAGCGCCGGCTACGGCGACGGCGTGCCGCGCAATGTCGCGGGGAGCTGCGCCGTCGCGGTGCGCGGCGTGCAGCATCCGATCGTGCGCGTCGAGCGGGACCATCTCGTGATCGCGGTCGCCCCCGGCGCCGAGCTCGGGCAGGGCGACGCCGCTGTGCTGTTCGGCGCCGGCGCCGAGGGCGAGCAGACGGTGCGCCAATGGGGGGACCTCTCGGGCACGCTCGGCGACGAGATCACGACGCGCATCGCCGCGCGTGTTCCGCGCCGCTACCTCGAGGCATAGAGAAAGGGCCAGGCTTCCGCCTGGCCCCACGTCTCTTCCGGTGCTTACGCGCGCGAGTCCTCAAGGAGTCGAGCCGACTCGTCGTGCCAGCTCTCGGCGATCGCCTCGAGCTTCTCTTGGTGCTTCTTCGCGTGGTGAGCGCAGAACAGCAGCTCGGTGCCGTTCACCGTGGCCCGCACGTACGCCTGGGCGCCGCACGCGTCACAGCGGTCGGCCGCGGTCAGCTGCGGCTCCGCCCGGAGGTCGTCGTTCGGTGTGGTGTTGAGCGACATTTCGAGAACCTCCTACGTAGCGAACCGCTTGTCGTTGCAACCCAGTGAAACACGGACTGCTGATAAATCGCGCCTTGTGCTGCGCATTTCGCTCGCGGCGTACGAGCTGCGCCGACAGGGTGTCGTCAGGCGTGCACTGCTTTCGGTTCGTAGTCTTGAACACGTGGGAAGTGCCGATTATTCTGCGAGACACCTGTCAGTCCTCGAAGGGCTGGAGGCGGTGCGCAAGCGCCCAGGCATGTACATCGGCTCGACCGACGAGCGCGGGCTCATGCACTGTCTGTGGGAGATCATCGACAACTCCGTCGACGAGGCGCTCGCCGGTTTCGGCGGCGGGATCGATGTCGTGCTGCACCCCGACGACAGCGTCGAGGTGCGCGACAGCGCGCGCGGCATCCCTGTCGACATCGAGCCGAAGACCGGGCTGTCGGGCGTCGAGGTGGTCTTCACGAAGCTGCACGCCGGCGGCAAGTTCGGCGGCGGCTCGTATTCCGCCTCTGGCGGCCTGCACGGGGTCGGCGCGTCGGTCGTGAACGCGCTGTCGGAGCGGCTCGACGTCGAGGTGGACCGCGACGGCAAGACCTGGGCGATGAGCTTCCACCGCGGCGAGCCCGGCGTCTTCGACGACAGGGGCAAGGCCCCGACACCGGATGCCCCGTTCACGCCGTTCGTCGCGGACAGCGAGCTGCGCGTCGTGGGCAGGGTCGCGAAGGCGAAGACCGGCACGCGCATCCGCTACTGGGCCGACCGCCAGATCTTCGGCCGCGACGCGTCCTTCCAGCCCGACGGGCTCGTCGCCCGCGCCCGCCAGACCGCCTTCCTCGTTCCTGGCCTGCGCATCGTGATCGACGATCAGCGCAGCTCCGACGGAGAGAAGACCGAGTTCCACTTCGACGGCGGCATCTCGCAGTTCGCCGATTACCTGGCGCCCGACGCGGGCGTCACCGACACGTGGCGCATCACCGGCGAGGGCCACTTCACCGAAACCGTTCCCGTGCTCAACGAGAGCGGCAACATGGTGCCCACCGAGGTGAAGCGCACCTGTGAGGTCGACATCGCCCTGCGCTGGGGCACCGGCTACGAGACCGTCATGAAGAGCTTCGTGAACATCATCGCGACGCCGAAGGGCGGCAGCCACCAGACCGGCTTCGAACAGGGTCTGATGAAGTTCTTCCGCACCCAGTTCGAACAGAACGCGCGCCGGCTCAAGATCGCCGCGACCGAGAAGCTCGAGAAGGACGACCTGTTGGCAGGCCTCACCGCCGTGCTGACCGTGCGCCTGCCGGAGCCGCAGTTCGAGGGACAGACGAAAGAGGTGCTCGGCACTCCCGCCGTGCGCAACATCGTCGCGAATGTGCTCACCAAGGGGCTCGGCGAGCGGTTCACCTCGACGAAGCGCGACGACAAGGCGCAGGCATCCGTTCTGCTCGACAAGCTCGTGGCCGAGATGAAATCGCGCATCTCCGCGCGCGCCCACAAAGAGACGCAGCGGCGCAAGAGCGCGCTCGAGTCGTCGACGCTGCCGGCCAAGCTGGTCGACTGCCGGTCGACGAACGTCGCGCAGACCGAGCTGTTCATCGTCGAGGGCGACTCGGCGCTCGGCACGGCGCGCCGCGGTCGCGACAGCGAGTACCAGGCGCTTCTGCCGATCCGCGGGAAGATCCTCAACGTGCAGCGCGCGTCGGTCTCCGACATGCTGTCGAACGCCGAATGCGCCGCGATCATCCAGGTGATCGGCGCAGGCTCCGGCCGCACCTTCGACCTCGAATCTGCACGCTACGGCAAGGTCATCATCATGTCCGACGCCGACGTCGACGGCGCCCACATCCGCACCCTGCTGCTGACGCTGTTCTTCCGCTACATGAGGCCGATGGTCGAGGCGGGGCGCGTGTTCGCGGCTGTGCCGCCGCTGCACCGCGTGCAGACGGTGGGGCGGGGCTCGCGGCAGTCCGAGACGATCTACACCTACTCGGAGGCCGAGCTGCGCGCCGTCCTCGCCGACCTGAAGAAGCGCAACATCGGGTGGAAGGACCCGATTCAGCGCTACAAGGGCCTCGGCGAGATGGACGCGGACCAGCTCGCGTCGACCACGATGGACCGAGCGCATCGGATGCTTCGCCGGGTCCGCGTCTCCGACGCAGAGCAGGCCGCGAAGGTCTTCGAAATGCTCATGGGCAACGAGGTCGCCCCGCGCAAGGAGTTCATCATCGCGGGCTCCGACTCACTGTCGCGCGACCGCATCGACGCGTAACGCGCGAGGCCTTCGCGCGGCAACCCCGGCGTTCTCTCGCCTGCGCTTCGATGAGGGAACAGATTCGGTGCGATTACCCGCGAACCGAATCTGTTCCCTCATCGAAATGCCGGGAAGGGGACGTGCCGCCTGAACTCAGAAGAGCGTGTCTTCGTTATCAGCATCAGCATCAGCATCGGCGGCGACAGGGTCGGCCGGCGCCGCGGCGAGAGCAAGCGACTCCGCACCGACGGCCGCGCCGACGCTCGCGACGACGTTGTCGAGCGGCACGCCGCTCGCGTCGCGCTTGGCGAGCGCCTCGGGCAGCTGACGAGCCGAGCCGTCTGAGCCGACCGCGCGTGCCGGCTGCGGGCCGACCCAGGCGAGCGACAGCATGCCCTCGCCCTTGAGGAACGCGTGCGCGCGCACGCCGCCGGTCGCGCGGCCCTTCCCAGGGAACTCGCCGAACGCCGACACCTTGCCGCGCCCCGGGTCAGTGCCAGGCAAGGTCGCGAGCGGCACCGAGACCGTGACGACGACGTTCTCGGCGGCCGGGTCGACGACGAAGAAACCGATCGCCTTCGCCTCTCTGCCGAGGCTGATGCCTGCCATACCGCCGGCGGGCGCGCCTTGCGGACGCACGGCCGCGGCGGCGAAGTGCAGCAGCTGCGCATCGGAGGCGGCGAACACCAGCTCGCGATCGTCGGCCGCGTGAGCCACGCCGACCACCTCGTCGCCAACCTTCAACGCGATGATCTCGAAGTCGGGCCGGTTCGGCCAGGCGCCCGGCGTGACGCGCTTCACGACGCCTTGCGCGGTGCCGAGAGCGATCGGCGCGGCCTCTGCCGCGAGCGAGATGAGCGCGAGCACACGCTCGCCCTTGCCGAGGCCGCCCAGGTACTCGGCGATGCGCGCGCCGGCGGCAAGGTGGATGGCGTTGGCCGGCACCACCGGCAGATCGACGGGGGAGAAGCGGATGGCGCGCCCGCGGTTGGTGACAGCGGCGATCTCGGCGCGCGCTGTGGTGAGGAGGCTCGATAGCACGGCGTCGTGCTTCGAGCGCCGAGGCGCGACAGCCGGCGCCGCGGCGCCCTCGGGCAGGTCGACCCGAACGGTGCGACCGGTCGTCGAAAGGTAGATCACAGCCGGGGAATCCGCGATCTCGAGCGCCGGCCCCGAGGACGCCGACTTCCTGGACCCCACGGAGGCGATCGACGCCTTCGCCTCGGTGAGCAGCGTGCGACGCGGCGTGCCGAAACGCTCGGCAACGTCGTCGAGCTCGTCGGCGACGACCGTGCGGATGCGCGCGGGGGAGGCCAGGATCGCCTCGAGCTCGGCGATCTCGGCCTGCAACTGGGCCTTCTCGGTCTCGAGCTCGATGCGGCTGAACTTCGTCAAGCGGCGCAGGCGCAGCTCGAGGATGTACTCGGCCTGCAGCTGCGACAGATCGAACACGGACTGCAAGCGGGTGGATGCCTCCGCCGAGTCATCCGACGTCCTGATGACCTGGATGACCTCGTCGATGTCGAGGATCGCGATCAGCAGACCCTCGACGAGGTGCAGGCGCTCCTGCCGGCGCGCGAGCCGGAAGCGGGAGCGCCGCGTGACGACCTCGATGCGGTGGTCGAGATAGACACGCAGCAGCTCGCGCAGACCGAGGGTCTGCGGGCCGCCGTCGACCAGGGCGACGTTGTTGATCGCGAAGCCGTCTTCGAGCGGCGTGTGCTTGTACAGCTGCTCGAGCACCGCATCCGGGTTGAATCCGGTCTTGATGCCGATGACGAGCCGCAGCCCATGCTGCCGGTCGGAGAGATCGGCGACGTCGGAGATGCCCTGCAGCTTCTTCCCGTTGACGCCGTCCTTGATCTTCTCGATGACCTTCTCGGGGCCGATGAGATACGGCAGTTCGGTGATCACGAGGCCCGTCTTGCGGGCGGTGAGCTGCTCGACGCGCGCCTTCGCGCGGGTGCGGAAGCTGCCGCGGCCGGTCTCGTACGCCTCGCGGATGCCGGCGAGACCGACGATCGTGCCGCCGCCGGGCAGATCAGGGCCGGGCACGTAGGCCATGAGGTCGTCGAGCGAGGCGTCCGGGTTCTCGAGCAGGTGCTTCGCCGCGCCGACGACCTCGATCAGGTTGTGCGGCGCCATGTTGGTCGCCATGCCGACCGCGATGCCGCTCGCGCCGTTCACCAGCAGGTTGGGGATCGCCGACGGCAGCACCACCGGCTCCTGCTGCGACGAGTCGTAGTTCGACTGGAAGTCGACGGTGTCCTCGTCGATGTCGGCGGTCATCTCGAGCGAGACGGCCGCGAGGCGCGCCTCGGTGTACCGCGAGGCGGCCGGCCCGTCGTCGAGCGAGCCGAAGTTGCCATGGCCGTCGACGAGCGGCACGCGCAGCGTGAAGTCCTGCGCCATGCGCACGAGAGCGTCGTAGATGGCGCCGTCGCCGTGCGGGTGCAGCTTGCCCATCACCTCGCCGGTGACGCGCGCCGACTTCACATGGCCGCGATCGGGGCGCAGCCCCATCTCGCTCATCATGTAGAGGATGCGGCGCTGCACCGGCTTCAACCCGTCGCGCGCGTCGGGCAGAGCGCGCGCGTAGATGACCGAGTAGGCGTACTCCAGATAGGAATCCTGCATCTCGGACGAGACGTCGACGTCTTCGATGCGCTCCACGATCTCGGGCGGGGGAGTACGGTCTGCTGGGCTCAATCTGGTCCTTGCTTTTCCTGGCACACTGAAAGCCATGGCGACTCTACCGAACGCGTATTCGCAATCCGTGAGCCTCGCCGCCGTGCTCGCCAGTTGCTTCGCAGCGGTCGAGCGCGGTGCTCCGCAGCTCCCGCTGGCGCCCGTCGACGCGGCTGTCGTCGTGCTCGCCGACGGCCTCGGCGCGCTGCCGCTCAAGGCGCGTGCCGGACACGCGCGCACCATCGCGCCGCGGCTGAACCGCGCGACGACGATCGAGAGCGGGTTCCCCACGACCACCGCCGCCGCCCTCGCGACCCTCTGCACCGGCGTCTTCCCCGGGCAGCACGGCATCACCGCCTACGAGGCCGTCGATCCAGAGGCCGACCGGGTGTTCAACCACCTGAGCGGCTGGAAGACGGGGCCGGACCCTGCGACCTGGCAGCGGGTGCCGACCCTGTTCGAGACGCATGCTGCCACCGGCATCCGCTCGTATCTCGTCGGTCAGGCCCGCTACGCGGACACGCGGCTCACGCAGGCCGTGCACCGCGGCGCCGAATACGTGCCCGCGAAATCGATCGCAGAGCGGATGTCTGCCGCGATCTCGTTGGCGCGCGCGGGCCGCGCCGTGGTGTTCGTGTACGTGCCCGAGCTCGACATGGCCGCGCACCAGTACGGCTGGCAGTCCCCGGAGTGGACGGCCGCCCTCGAAGAGCTCGACGCAGGCATGGCGCAGCTCGAGCGAGGACTCGGCAAGGCCCAGGGCGCCCTGCTCACCGCCGACCACGGCATGGTCGACATCGCGGACAGCGGGAAGCTCTTCTTCGACCGCGAAGCCGAGCTGATCGAGGGTGTGCGGCACGTGGCCGGCGACTACCGCTGCGTGCAGCTGCACCTCGAACCGGGTGCGACAGCCGGCGACCTCGAGCGGCTCGCGCAGGTATGGCACGAGGCGGAGGACGACCGCGCGTGGGTCGCGACCCGTGACGAGGCGATCGCAGCGGGCTGGTTCGGGCCGAGCGGGGTCGCCGACGAGGTGCTGCCGCGCATCGGCGAGCTGCTGATCGCCGCGCGGTCACAGGTCGTCTACTACGACACCCGCAGCACGAACGCCGGCAACTGGTCGATGGTCGGCCAGCACGGCTCGTTCAGCCCCGACGAGGTCAGGGTGCCGCTGATCGGCTTCGGCGCGTTCGCCTAGGCGGAGGTGTCGTCGTCGCCGCGGGCGCCGAAGACGATCTCGTCCCAGCTGGGCATCGACGCGCGACCGCGCTTCGATGAGCCGCGCACGCCGACCGGACCGGTCTCGCGGGGGCCGAAGCCGCCCGCAGGCACGGCGATCGGGCCGGACGGATGCTCGGTCTTGGTCTGCGGGGCGTCGAGCTCGTCATCGGGCAGCAACGGCAGCTCGAGCTCGATGGGCTGCGAGTCACGGGCGGATGCCTCGCGCTCGCCGCGCCGACGACGCAGCGCCTCGAGCAGGTCTGCCGTGTTGTGCACGTCGCGCGGATGGTCATCGTCTGCGCGCTTGATCGCGCCGACCGGGACCTGAGGTGCCGCGGCCGCCGGCTCCTTCCGCACAGGCTCGACGAAGTCGAACTGGCCGGAGTCGAAGCGCGACTCGTCCGCCACGAGCGGCACCGCGCGCAGGCGCGGGATCAGTCCGGCCGGCGGCAGCTCGCCGTGCTGCGAGAGCGTGCTCGCCTCGGCGTTGGCTGGGGCGAGGTGCGCCTTGCGGGGCTCGTAGCTCCAGCGGGCGTCGTGCTCGATGTCGTCGGCGGTGAAGGTCAGCTTGACGAGCCAGCCCGCCTCCTCCTCGCGCCAGCTCGCCCAGCGCTCGGCCGTCGCGCCCAGGGCTGCGAGGCGGTCGCGGATGACGGCGCCGAAGGTCGCGTTCTCGCCGAGCACATCGACGTCGGCCGCGATGCGCACAGGAACGGCGAGAGCCTGCGCGATGATGTGCTCGCGCTCGGCGGTGATCGGGGGCTCGAAGCGCTGCACGTACTCGAGGGACGCGCCGGTCAGCTCTGCGACGTCCTCGGCGGAGAGGCCGCCGCGGATGTGAGCCTGGATCTCGCGCGGCGAGATGCGCACGCCGGAATCCTGCTGCTCGACCTTCAGCCGGCGCAGCTTCGTGAGCGCGACCTCATCGATCGCGATGCGGTACCGATCGCCGTCGTTGCTGGCCGCGATCAGGGCGCCTTCCTCGACACCGATGACCTTCAATTCCTGCATGGGATCTTCGCCTTCCGAACCGTCCGGGGACCTCGTCAGGATGCCATGCGGAATGGCCGTCAGCCGGGAATAACGCGGGCGCGCCGCGAGTTTCCCCGGGCAGCACCGGAGAGCGGCTCGAATCGGTTTGATAATCCTCGGTGCGTGATGCAGAATATCGCCGCCGATCATGCTGATCGGCGGGCAATTTCAGAAGTGGATGGGCATGGCAACCGATTACGACGCGCCAAGGAAGAACGACGACGAATCCGAATCGATCGAGGCGCTGAAGGAGCGGGTCCCGGACAAGACGTCCGCAGTCATCGACGAGGACCCCGACAACCCGGGCAGCTTCGAACTGCAGGGCGCCGACCTCTCCGACCTCGATCTCGACGTCGTCGTGCTGCCCCCGCAGGCTGACGAGTTCACGTGCGTCAGCTGCTTCCTCGTGAAGCACCGCTCCCAGTTGGATCACGAGACGAAGCTCGGACCCATCTGCATGGAGTGCGCTGCGTAAGGCAGCTTCACCGATGGACATCGCCCCCGGAGTCCCCGGGGGCTTTTCCATGTCTAGGCTCGGCCGTTGAGCGCCGCCGCGAGCTCGCGCGGTCGGCGCGTCGACACGATCCAGTAGGGAACCGGGTCCGCGGCATCCATGATCGGCACCTTGACGATCGGCAGCGAGCCGCGCAGCAGCAGCCAGGCGCGGGCGTCGAGGCGCTGCCCGCGCTCGAGCGCCGCCTCCCTGCCGGCGAAGGACTCGACGGGCCCGATGAACTCGCGCTCGATATTGGCCCGCCCCGCCCGGAACTCTTCTGCTGTCACCTCGAGCACGGGGGCGAACCCCACGAGCAAGGCGACGATCACCGCATACATCACGATCGCCAGGATGATGCCGACGGTGCGGTTGATCGGCCAGAAGACTCCGAGGCACGCCGGCATGATCAGCGCGCACGCGACGAACAACCAGGGGGCGGCATACAGCCGCTCACGGAACAGCGTCATGAAGCAATCCCACCACGAGAACCCCTGTCAACTTTCTGCACTAGCCTCGTGGCTGTGACTGAGACCGTCGACGTGCCGATCGTCGCGCCCGCCGTTCCCGGCTACGCCCACCCCGGCGATGCGGGCGCAGACCTGGTCTCGACGGAAGCCGTGCGCATCGCCCCTGGCCAGCGGGTCACCGTCGGCACGGGCGTCGCGGTGGCGCTGCCCGACGGCTATGCCGGATTCGTCGTGCCGCGCAGCGGACTGGCCGCACGGCACGGCATCACGATCGTCAACGCACCGGGCACCGTCGATGCAGGCTATCGGGGCGAGATCAGGGTCACCCTGCTCAACACGGACTCATCGGAGTCCTACGAGGTCGCCGTCGGCGACCGCATCGCCCAGCTGGTGCTCGTTCCCGTCGCCCGTGCGACCTTCGTGCCCGTCGTGGCGCTGCCCGACAGCGTGCGCGGCACAGGCGGTTTCGGGTCGACGGGGTATTCGAGCGAGCGCATCACGGGGGAGAACACGACCACAGGAGAGAGCGCGTGAGCGACATCGAGCCGACCGAGTACGAGAAGTCCGCCCCTGAGGACCGCGAGACAGAGGGGCCGCTCGATGACGGCGAGGCGAACCCCGTCCGTCCGTACATCGACCTGGGCGGCGTCAAGGTGCTGCCGCGCGAGGGCCTGCACCTGCGCCTCGAGATCGAGGAGGAGACCCAGCGCGTCGTCGCGGTCAGCCTCGACTACGCCGGCTCGACCCTGCAGGTGCAGCCGTTCGCTTCGCCCCGTTCGAGCGGGCTCTGGCACGAGATCCGCGGCCAGATCGGCGAGCAGGTGGGCGCCCAGGGCGGGCGCGTGACGGAGCGCGACGGGGTCTTCGGCCCCGAGCTGGTCGCCGAGGTCCCCGTCGCCGGCGGCGTGCCCGGCGAGACCCGCATCGCGCGCTTCATCGGCGTCGACGGCCCGCGCTGGTTCTTGCGCGGCGTGATCTCCGGCGACGGCGCCATCAAGCCGGAGGCGGGCGAGGCGGTCGAAGACCTGTTCCGCAGCATCGTCGTCGTGCGCGGCTCTGTGCCGATGCCGCCCCGCGACCTCATCCCCCTCAAGATGCCGCCGACCCCCTCGGCACCGAGCGCCTGATGACCGACGACCGCGAAGCGCAGGGCGACGCCGAGGCGACGGATGCTTCAGCCGAGGAGTCTCTGAGCACGGCGCTCGGCGCCGCGGCGGCCAAGAACACAGGGCTGGGCGCGCTCGCGGGCGAGCAGGCGCCGAGCGGCGATGCGCTGCTGCGCGCCATGGGCGGTGTCCGCGGCATCTGCGAGGCCGTGCTGCCCGGTCTCGCCTTCATCGTCCTCTACACGGCGCTCATGACACCGCTTCCCGACACCGCGGTGCCGATCGCGCTGGGGGCATCCGTTCTCATCGCACTGGTCTTCACGGTGTGGCGCGTCGCCCGGAAGGAGAACGTGACCCAGGCGGTCGCCGGGCTCATCGGCGTCGGCGCGAGTGCGATCCTCGCGATTGCGACCAACCGGCCCGTCAACAACTTCGCGCTCGGCCTCGGCATCGACGCGCTCTACGGGCTGGCCTTCCTGGTGTCGGTGCTGGTGCGCTGGCCGATCATCGGCATCGCCGTCGGCTACCTCTACGGCGAGGGCGTCGCGTGGCGGAAGCACAAGGCGACCTACCGCGTCGCAGTCGTCTCGACACTGCTCTGGCTCGCCCTGTTCGTGGCGCGGCTGGCGGTGCAGGTGCCACTGTTCCTGGCCGGGAACACCGCGGCCCTCGCGATCACGCACCTCATCATGGGCGTGCCCCTCTATGTGCCCGTTCTGCTCGTCACGTGGCTGCTGGTGCGCGACGTGTACGCTCGCAAAAACGGCGCGCAGAGCTAGGCGCACTGCTACAGTTATCTCGACGTCAAGATAAATTCCATCGGAACGCCAAGGAGGCCGACCCCGTGTCAGCAGTCAACAGCTTCGGCGCGAAATCAACGCTCTCAGTCGGGGGAACCGACTACGAGATCTTCCGCGTCGACAGCGTAACCGGGTACGAGAAGCTCCCGTTCAGCCTCAAGATCCTGCTCGAGAACCTGCTGCGCACCGAAGACGGCGCCAACGTCACGGCCGGGCAGATCGAAGCGCTCGGCAGCTGGGTTCCGACGGCGGAGCCCGACACCGAGATCCAGTTCACGCCCGCCCGCGTCGTCATGCAGGACTTCACCGGCGTGCCCTGCATCGTCGACCTCGCCACCATGCGCGAGGCTGTCGCGGCCCTCGGCGGCGACCCGAAGAGGATCAACCCGCTCGCGCCGGCCGAGATGGTCATCGACCACTCGGTGATCGCCGACCTGTTCGGCCAGGCCGACGCGTTCGAGCGCAACGTCGAGATCGAGTACGAGCGCAACGGCGAGCGGTACCAGTTCCTGCGCTGGGGCCAGACGGCCTTCGACGACTTCAAGGTCGTGCCGCCGGGCACCGGCATCGTGCACCAGGTGAACATCGAGTACCTGGCGCGCGTCACCTTCACGCGCGAGGTCGGCGGCGTCCTGCAGGCCTACCCGGACACGCTCGTCGGCACGGACTCCCACACGACGATGGTCAACGGCCTCGGTGTGCTGGGCTGGGGCGTCGGCGGCATCGAGGCAGAGGCTGCCATGCTCGGCCAGCCCGTGTCGATGCTCATCCCCAAGGTGGTCGGCTTCAAGCTGACCGGCGCGATCCCGACCGGCGTGACCGCGACCGACGTCGTGCTCACGATCACCGACCTGCTGCGCAAGCACGGCGTGGTCGGCAAGTTCGTCGAGTTCTACGGCGAGGGGGTGAGCGCCGTGCCGCTCGCGAACCGCGCCACCATCGGCAACATGAGCCCCGAGTTCGGCTCGACCGCCGCGATCTTCCCGATCGACGACGTGACGCTCGACTACCTGCGCCTCACGGGCCGCCCCGCCGAGCAGGTCGCGCTCGTCGAGGAGTATTCGAAGCAGCAGCACCTGTGGCACGACCCGTCGCACGAGGCCGAGTACTCGGAGTACCTCGAGCTCGACCTGTCGACCGTCGTGCCGTCGATCGCCGGGCCGAAGCGCCCCCAGGACCGCATCGTGCTCTCCGAGGCGAAGACGCAGTTCGAGAAGGACCTGCCGAACTACGCCGACGGCATCGATGAGACCGACGTCGACGAGGCGATCGCCGAGACCTTCCCGGCATCCGACCCGATCGCCGTCGGCGCGCACGCGCACAACGGCGTCGCGCACCACCACGTGAGCCACGCGCCGGCCGTCGCCTCGAAGCCGTCTCAGGTGACCCTGGCCGACGGCACGAGCTACACGCTCGACCACGGAGCGGTCACGATCGCGGCGATCACCTCGTGCACCAACACGTCGAACCCGTCGGTCATGCTGGCCGCCGGCCTGCTCGCCCGCAATGCGGTGAAGAAGGGTCTCAAGGCGAAGCCGTGGGTCAAGACCACGCTGGCCCCCGGGTCGCGCGTCGTCACCGAGTATTACGAGAAGGCCGGTCTCACGCAGGACCTCGAGGACCTCGGCTTCTACACGGTCGGCTACGGCTGCACCACCTGCATCGGCAACTCGGGCCCGCTCATCGAAGAGGTCTCGGCCGCCGTCAACGACAACGACCTCGCCGTCACCGCGGTGCTCTCCGGCAACCGCAACTTCGAGGGTCGTATCAACCCCGACGTCAAGATGAACTACCTCGCCTCGCCGCCGCTCGTTGTGGCGTACGCGCTGGCCGGGTCGATGAACTTCGACTTCGAGAACGACGCTCTGGGCGCGGATGCCGAGGGCAACGGCGTCTACCTGAAGGACATCTGGCCCTCCGCGGATGAGGTGCAGTCGACGATCGACTCGTCGATCAACAACGAGATGTTCACCCGCCAGTACGCCTCGGTGTTCGAGGGCGACGACCGCTGGAAGAACCTGCCCACCCCGACCGGCTCGGTCTTCGAGTGGAGCGACGAGTCGACCTACGTGCGCAAGCCCCCGTACTTCGAGGGCATGACGCTCGAGACGAGCCCCGTCGCCGACATCGCCGGCGCGCGCGTTCTCGCCAAGCTGGGCGACTCGGTCACGACCGACCACATCAGCCCCGCGGGCTCGATCAAGAAGGACTCGCCGGCCGGGCAGTACCTCGACGCGCACGGCATCGAGTACAAGGACTTCAACTCCTACGGCTCGCGCCGTGGGAACCACGAGGTCATGATCCGCGGCACCTTCGCGAACATCCGTCTGAAGAACCAGCTGCTCGACGGCGTCGAGGGCGGGTACACCCGTGACTTCACTCAGGCCGATGGTCCGCAGTCGTTCATCTACGACGCATCCGTCAACTACAAGGCAGCCGGAACGCCGCTGGTGATCTTCGGCGGCAAGGAGTACGGATCGGGCTCGAGCCGCGACTGGGCGGCCAAGGGCACCAACCTGCTGGGCGTCAAGGCGGTCATCACCGAGAGCTTCGAGCGCATCCACCGCTCCAACCTCATCGGCATGGGCGTCGTCCCGCTGCAGTTCCCCGCGGGCGAGTCGGCCGATTCGCTCGGCCTCGACGGCACCGAGGTCGTCTCGATCTCGGGTCTCGAGCAGCTGAACGAGGGCACCACGCCGAAGACGGTGCACGTCACCGCTGAGCCGAGCGAGCACTCGCCGGCCGGCAAGCAGACGGTGGAGTTCGACGCGGTCGTCCGCATCGACACGCCCGGTGAGGCCGACTATTACCGCAACGGGGGCATCCTGCAGTACGTCCTCCGGAGCCTCGTCTAGCACACGGGTCAGCGCCGCGGTACCGCACCATGAGTGCAGGTACCGCGGCGTAACCTTTCTTACGATGTCTCTTCTCGACCAGATCCGCAGCCCGCGCGACCTCGATCGCCTGTCGGACGCGGAGCTTGTGCAGCTGGCAGCCGAGGTCCGAGAGTTCCTGATCGAGAACGTCTCGAAGACGGGCGGCCACCTGGGCCCCAACCTCGGCGTCGTCGAGCTCACGATCGCGATCCACCGTGTCTTCGAGAGCCCGAAGGACCCGATCGTCTTCGACACGGGTCACCAGGCGTACGTGCACAAGCTGCTGACGGGTCGGCGCGACTTCAGCCACCTGCGCCAGCGCGGCGGGCTGGCCGGCTACCCGCAGCGTGCGGAATCCGTTCACGACATCGTCGAGTCCTCGCACGCCTCCAGCTCGCTCTCGTGGGCGGACGGGATCAGCCGCGCCTTCACCGTGACCGGGCAGACGGGCCGCCACGTGATCGCCGTCGTCGGCGACGGCGCCCTGACGGGCGGCATGACGTGGGAGGCGCTCAACAACATCACCGACGACAACGACCGCAACCTCGTCATCGTCGTCAACGACAACGGGCGCTCGTACGCCCCGACGATCGGCGGCATGGCCCGCTTCCTCAACGGCGTGCGCACGCAGAAGACCTACCGCGACCTGTACCTCAAGTCGCGCAGCGCGGCCGACCGGCTCGGCACGCCCGGCTCTGCGCTGTACAGCGGCATGCGCGGTGCGATGCACGGATTCCTGTCGAGGGTCACCGGCAACGAGCAGCTCTACTCGAACCTCGACATCAAGTACATCGGGCCCATCAACGGGCATGACGTGGCCGCGATGGAGGAGGCTCTGCGGCAGGCGAAGAACTACGGTGCCCCCGTCATCGTGCACGCGATCACGCAGAAGGGCCGCGGCTACCAGCCCGCCCTCGACGACGAGGCCGACCAGTTCCACGCCGTCGGCCAGATCGACCCGTCGACCGGCGTGCCGCTCGCCGCCGCGGCGAGCACGCCGTCGTGGCCGTCGGTGTTCGCCGACGAGCTGCTTCAGCTCGCCGAGCGCGACCCGAAGATCGTCGGCATCACCGCCGCGATGGAGCGCTCGGTCGGCCTGCACAAGCTTGCGGAGAAGTACCCCCAGCGCGTGCACGACGTCGGCATCGCCGAGCAGCACGCCGTCGCCTCTGCCGCCGGGCTCGCGTTCGGCGGCCTGCATCCCGTCGTCGCGCTCTACGCGACCTTCATGAACCGCGCCTTCGACCAGGCGCTGATGGACGTCGCGCTGCATCGCGCCGGCGTGACCTTCGTGCTGCCGAGCTCGGGCGTCACGGGGCCGGACGGGCCGAGTCATCACGGCATGTGGGATCTCGCGCTGCTGCAGCTCATTCCCGGCATCCGCCTCGCCGCGCCCCGCGACGCCGCTCGCTTGCGCGAAGAGCTGGCGGAGGCGGTCGCCGTGCAGGACGGCCCCACCGTGGTGCGGTTCCCGAAGGGGAACGTGGGGGAGGACATCCCGGCACTGCGGCGCCTCGCCGACGGCGTCGAGGTGCTGCGCGAGTCCGACCGGAAGGACGTGCTGTTCGTCGCCGTCGGCCCGTTCGCCCGCCTCGCGCTGCAATCGGCCGAGCTGCTGGAGGCTCAGGGCATCGGCGCGACGGTCGTGGACCCGCGCTGGGTGGTTCCCGTGCCGCGCAGCATCGTCGAGCTCGCGGCCGAGTACCGCATCGTGATCAGCCTCGAAGACGGCATCCGCGTCGGCGGAGTCGGCACGCGTCTGCGGCAGGATCTGCGAGCGGCCGGCATCGACACGGCCGTCGACGAGCTGGGCCTGCCCGATGAGTTCATCGCGCACGCGACGCGCGACCAGATCCTGGCGGATGCGGGGCTCACCCCCCAGCGCATCGCCCGCGACGTCGTCGCGCAGGTGCTCGGCAGCAAGGTGCCCCGGGCCCGTGCTGCGGAAGACACGGACACCGGGGCACTGCAGCAGCGCCGCTGAGCGCTAGCCGACCAGCTGCGCCTCGCGGCTGCGCGTCTCCGCACCCACGATGCGCGGGTCGTGGAACGTGCCGCCGAAGACCCGCTCGCTCGCGCCGACGCGGTCGAGGTACGGCGTCAGACCGCCCATCTGGAACGGGAAGCCCGCGCCGAGGATGAGGGCGAGGTCGATGTCCTCAGGGGCCGAGACGACGCCCTCCTCCAGCATCCGGTGCACCTCTTCGGTGAAGCCGTCCTGCACGGCCTGCAGCACCTGCTCCTTCGTGTGCGGCGTGGCGCCCGGGTTGAGGTTCGCCTTGACGATGCGCTCGGCTTCCTTGCTGACGCCCTTCGACTTGCCCTTGGCATCCTTCTCGATCAGCTGGCCGGCAGCCGCGACGCGGTGCAGGTTCTCGGAGCGGTAGAAGCGGTCCGGCCATGCGGCGTGGTGGGTGTCGAGCACGTGCGCGCCGACCTTGAGCCCGACCAGATCGAGCAGCACCGACGGGGGCATCGGCAGGCCGAGGGGCGCGAGCGCCTCGTCGACCACACTGAACGGCGTGCCGTCGTCGACGGCGCGCATCGACTCGCCGAGCACCTTCGCGAGCACGCGGTTCACGACGAACCCGGTCGAGTCGGTCGTGATGATCGCGTTCTTCTTGAGGTTCTTCGCGACGGCCATCGCGGTGGCGACGGTCGTGTCGTCGGTCTGCGGAGCCTTGACGACCTCGATCAGCGGCATGACCGCGACCGGGTTGAAGAAGTGGAAGCCGACGAGCCGCTCGGGGTGCTCGAGCTTCGCACCGATCGCGTCGACCGACAGCGACGAGGTGTTCGTCGCGAACACTGCCTCGGGCGACACGATCTTCTCGAACTCAGCGAAGACGTCCTGCTTCACAGAGAGCTCCTCGAAGACGGCCTCGATGACCCAGTCGCAGTCCGCGTATTGCGAACGGTCGGTCGTGCCGGAGATGAGGCCCTTCAGCTTGTTGTGCTGATCGGGGTTCAGCCGGCCCTTGTCCGCCAGCTTCTGCAGCTCGTCGTGGATGTACGCGAGGCCCTTGTCGACGCGCTCCTGGTCGAGGTCGGTGATGACGACCGGCACCTCGAGGCGGCGCAGGAAGAGCAGCGCGAACTGGCTCGCCATCAGGCCGGCGCCGATCACGCCGACCTTGCCGACCTTCTTCGCCAGCGACTTGTCCGGTGCGCCCACGGGGCGCTTTGCCCGGTGCTGCACCAGGTTGAATGCGTAGATGGATGCCGCGAACTGATCGCCCGAGATGAGATCGGCCAGCGCGTCGTCCTCGCGGGCGAAGCCCGCCTCGATGTCGCCGTCCTTCGCCTTCGACAGCAAGTCGAGCGCCACGTAGGGGGATTTCGGCACCGTGCCGATGCGGCTCTCGAGGGAGTCGCGTGCGATCTTGATCGCGACCGGCCACTTGACGGTGCGCTCGATGCGCCCCGGCTGGTTCGGGCGCTCGACCTTCGTCGAGCCGGCGAGCACGCCGTCGGCCCACTTCAGCGAGTCCTCGAGGTAGTTCACATGGTCGAACATCGCGTCGAAGATGCCGAGCTCGTAGGCATCCTTCGCGCTCAGCATGCGGTTCATCTTGAGCGGGTTCTCGATCACGACCTTGAGGGCGTTCTCGATGCCGATGAGGTTCGGCAGCAGGGTCGCGCCACCCCAGCCGGGAATGATGCCGAGGAAGACCTCGGGAAGCGCGATGGCCGCTGCCGACGAGTCCACCGTGCGATACGTCGAGTTCAGCGGGATCTCGACGCCGCCGCCGAGGGCGAGGCCGTTCACGAACGCGAACGACGGCACGCCCAGCTTGCCAAGCTTCAGGTAGGTGGCGTGGCCGAGCTGAGCCAGCAGCTTCGCCGCGTCGCGGCTGGGGATCTCGGTCACCTTGCTGAGGTCTGCGCCCGCCGCGAGGATGAACGGCTTGCCGGTGATGCCGACCGCGTCGATCTCACCGGCGGCCGCGCGCTTCGTGAGCTCGTCGAGCACGCCGGAGAGCTCGATCAGGGTGGCCGGCCCGAGCGTCGAGGGTCGGGTGTGATCGCGGCCGTTGTCGAGGGTGATCAGCGCGAGCCTCTTGCCGCTCGGCAGCGCGACGTCCTTGACGAACGAATGGGTGACGACCTCGTCATCGCTGAACTGCAGCAGGGGCGAGAAGTCGATCTTCGAGTAGTCAGTCATCGCGACTTATGCCTTTCCGTTCCAATTCGGGTTCTCCCAGATGACCGAGCCGCCCTGGCCGAGGCCCACGCACATGGCCGTCAGGCCGTAGCGCACCTCGGGGTGCTCGGCGAACTGGCGCGCGAGCTGCATCATGAGACGGGGGCCGGATGCTGCGAGCGGGTGCCCGATCGCGATGGCGCCGCCCCACAGGTTGACGCGCGGGTCGTCGTCGTCGATGCCGAAGTGGTCGAGGAACGAGAGCACCTGCACGCTGAAGGCCTCGTTCAGCTCGAAGAGGCCGATGTCGTCGATGGCGAGCCCCGCCTTGCGCAGCGCCTTCTCGGTGCTCGGCACCGGGCCGAGACCCATCACCTCAGGCTCGACGCCTGCGAACGCGAAGTTGACGAGGCGCATCTTCGGGGTGAGGCCGTACTTCTCGACAGCCTCGCCGCTCGCGATGAGCGACATGGTCGCTCCGTCGGTGAGCGGGGAGGAGTTGCCCGCGGTGACCCGGCCGTGCGGGCGGAACGGAGTCTTGAGAGTGGCGAGGCCCTCCATCGTGGTGGCGGGGCGGCGGCCTTCGTCCTCGGTGGCGAGGCCCCAGCCGGCGGTGCTCTGGATGGCGACCGACACAAGGTCCGGCTGGATCTTGCCTGCCTGGTACGCGGCCTCGACCTTCTGCTGGCTGCGCATGCCGTAGAAGTCGCTGCGCTCCTTGGTCAGCGACGGGAACCGGTCGTGGATGCGCTCGGCGGTGTTGCCCATGAAGAGTGCGTCCTGCGCGACCATCTTCTCGGTCAGAAAGCGCGGGTTCGGGTCCGCGTCGAGGCCCATCGGGTGGCGCCCCATGTGCTCGACGCCGCCGGCGAGGGCCACGTCGTACGCGCCGAAGCCGATGGCCGACGCCATCGTGGTGACGCTGGTCATGCCGCCCGCGCACATGCGGTCGATGGCGAAGCCGGGAACCGACTTCGGCAGGCCGGCGAGGATCGCCGCCGTGCGGCCGAGAGTCAGGCCCTGGTCGCCCTGCTGGGTGGTCGCCGCGATGGCGACGTCGTCGATGGCGTCCTTCGGGAGGTTCGGGTTGCGCTCAAGCAGGCCGACTGTCGCCTTCACCACAAGGTCGTCTGCGCGGGTTCCCCAGTACATCCCCTTCTCGCCCGCCCGCCCGAAGGGGGTCCTGGCGCCGTCGACGAAATACACCTCGGCTGTCATGGCCACACTGCCTTTCCAAGTTCGTGGATTCTCATCGATCCTAGGAATCCGGGTGCGCCGCGGGCCGAATGGACTGTCGGAACCTACGAAGCGCTCTCTTCATCCTCTGCCGCAGGCTGTTCGGCCTCCACAAAGGCGGCGGCGATGAGCGACGCCGTGGCTTCGATCTGCCAGGGGCGCGCGCCCCCTGCGGCGAGCTGCTCGCCGATGGACCGCGCATCGATGTCGGCCGGCGGCTCCCATGCGGCGCGGCGCAGCAGCTCGGGCGTCAGAACGTTCTCGACCGGGATCTCGTGCTCGTCCGCGTAGGCGACCACGCGCTCGCGCGCGAGGCGATACCGGGCATCCGCCTCGGGATTGCGGTCGGCCCACGCGCGCACGGGCGGCACGTGGTCGCCCGATGGCCGAGACACCGGCAGGTCGTCCGTCGTGCGGCCGAGCTCGACGGCGTTCCACCACCGGTCGAGCGCGCTGCGGCTTGCGCGCCCCGTGAACTCCTTGAGGTCGGCGAGCTCCCGTTTCGATGCGGGCATCGCCTTCGCGACGGCCGTCAGGGCGGCATCGGGCACCAGCCGCCCCGGTGCGGAGTCCTTCTCCCTTGCCAGCTCATCGCGTGCGATCCAGAGCTCGCGGGCGACGGCGAGATTGCGCACACCGCGCACCGCATGGATGCCTGACAGCCGTCGCCACGGCTCGGCGCGGGGCGCCTTCGCCTCTTTCACCAGCTCTCCGTGGAACTCCTGCCTGGCGATCTCGGTCTTGTGACTCTCCTCGAGCAGCTTCTCGACCTCGTCGCGCAGATCCACCAGCAGCTCGACATCGAGAGCCGCATAGGTCAGCCAGGACTGGGGGAGCGGGCGGGTCGACCAGTCGGCGGCCGAATGCTCCTTGGCCAGGTGGATGCCGAGCAGGCTCTCGGTGAGCGGGCCGAGCCCGACGCGCGGCAGCCCGAGCAGGCGCGCGGCCAGCTCGGTGTCGAAGATCTCGACAGGGTCGAGGCCGACGTCGCGCAGACAGGCGAGATCCTGGCTGGCCGCGTGCAGCACCCACTCCGCGCCGACGATCGCCTCCTGCAGAGCGGTGAGGTCGTGGCCGACCTCGGGCTCGAGCGCCACGGGGTCGAACAGGAAGACCCCGGAACCCCTGCGGAAGACCTGAATCAGATACGCGCGCTGCGAGTACCGGAATCCGCTCGCCCTCTCCGCATCGACCGCGACGGGCCCGTGCCCGCCTGCAAGGGCCGCCACCGCGGCCTCGTAATCGGCGGCGGTGGCGGTCACCGAATACTCGACGGCGTTGTTCGTCACAGTGGCTTTCGTATCAGGCACGCTTGCTCTTGGGTCTCCTCAGTGAGAGTACGCTCACACCCTCCGCCGTCGGGGGGATTCCGGCCAGCATGCACACCAGATCGCCCCATGCCTCGACGTGGGAGGCGAGGTCGAAGTCAGTCGGGGTCCACGAGGCGCGCAGCTCGATCTGGGCGCCGTCGCCCTGCTTCGCGAGCTGGCCGAAGCCGGTCGAGATGATCTTGGTCGCGGTGCCGGAGGCCGAGTGGTACCCGGTATGCCGGCTCTCGAGGGCGTCCACCAACCACGACCACGTCACGTCCGCGAGGAACGGGTCGAGGCCGATGTCGGTCTCGAGTGGCGCCTGCGCGAAGCACACGACCCGGAAATTCCCGCCCCATTCCTCGGAGCCCTCCGGGTCGTGGAGCAGCACGAACCGCCCGGTGCCGAGCTCGGAGTCGACGCCGTGCCGCTCGGGCGTCACGTCAGCGGCAAGCGCGAACGACTCCGGAGCGAGCTGTCCGGGGGCGCTGATCGGCGTGAGGCGCAGATCAGGCCGGATGACAGCCTGCTTGATGGAATCCAACGCGGCGGTGAACTCAGGCGAGGCCCCGCGCCCGGACGGTGTGGACGACACAGCAAGAACATTAGGGTTCAAGGTGAGGGTGCGCGATCAGGCACGCCGCGCGAAGGGGGTCGACATGGCCGGTTGGCGCAGGCGCGTCGGTTATCCGCTGGTGTTCGGCGCAGTCGGGGCCGCGACCTTCGCGGTCGTGGCCGCCGCGTCGTCGGTGCTCATCGCGCGCAAGGTGCTGACGCCGCCGCGGCGCCGCGACGAGGACGTCATCGTCCGAGCTGTGGCACCCGACGCGTCCGTCATCACCCTCTCGCCGACACCGGAGTCCCTGCTGCGCGGCGACTACAGCTTCTGGTTCGACCACGACGCGGGGCACGCGCGCCTCGGTCCGATCCTCTCGCGCAGCGGCGTCTCGGTGACACGCCGCGTCGAGCGCGTCAGCTTCGGCGACCTGACGCGGGCGAAGCGCGGGCGCATCAGCGGCTGGTGGTATGTGCGGCCGGAGGAGCTCGGCGTGCCGGTGAAATCGATCGGCATCGACACCGACGGGGGAGTGGCGCCCGCCTGGCGCTTCAATGCGCCGAAAGGCGACGACGGCGTGCGCAGCGGGAAGTGGGCGATCCATGTGCACGGTCGCGGAACGCAGCGGCAGGAGTGCCTGCGCGCCGTGCCGACCTTCCGCGAGCACGGCTGGACGAGCCTCGTCATCTCCTACCGCAACGACGGCGACGGCCCGCGCAGCGACGATGGCCGATACGGCCTCGGCTCGACGGAGTGGCGCGACGTCGAGGCAGCGATCGAGTACGCCGTCGACCACGGCGCCACCGACATCGTGATCATGGGCTGGTCGATGGGCGGTGCGATCGCGCTGCAGGCCGTCACCCGGTCGCCGCACTCCGAGCTGATCCGCGGGGTGGTGCTCGACTCGCCGGTGATCGACTGGGTCGACACGCTGCGCTACCAGGCGGGCGAGCTGCACGTGCCGGACCCGATCACCGAGAGCGCTCTCAAGATCCTCGACGCGCCGTGGGGCGGCCACCTGACGGGCGCCGCCGCGCCGATCGGCCTGCCGGAGCTCGACTTCGTGCAGCGTGCCGATGTGCTGAGCACGCCGATCCTGCTGCTGCACAGCGATGACGACGGCTACGTGCCCGCGTACGCCTCGCGAGCCCTCGCAGCCAGGCGCCCCGACATCGTGACGTTCGTGCGGTTCACACGCGCGCGCCACACGAAGCTATGGAACTTCGACCCGAAGAAGTGGACGAAGGCGATCAGCAGGTGGCTCGACCAGCTCGACGTCGGAGACGGGACGCCTACGCCGCCCGGCGTTTGACGGTCACCTGGTGCTTCGCGCGCCCCAGCAGCGCGCCCATGCCACGCAGCCGCAGCGGCGACACCGCCTGGGTGAGCCCGAGCGTCTGCGGGTAGTCGTCCGGCACGGCCAGCACCTCGTCTGCCGTGAGCCCGGCGAGCCCCTGCACCAGGATCGACGCGAAGCCGCGCGTCGTCGGCGACTCCTTCGGCGCGGTGACGAACAGATGCACCACGTCCTCATCGTCGACCTCGACGAACAGGAACACCGGGCTCTGGCACTCGGCGACGCGCTCGAACAGGTCGGGGTGGTCCTGGTACCGCTCCGGCAGCTCCGGCAGCTCGTTCGAGAACTCGAGCAGCAGCTGAAGCCGCTCGCTCTGCGTCAGCGCGAGGAACTCGTCCCTGATCTCCGCGAGCGCGTCAGGCATCCGCACCCTGCTTGATCGGCACGCGCACGGCCGAACCCCACTCGGTCCACGAGCCGTCGTAGTTCTTCACGTTCTCGAAGCCCAGCAGGTGCGTGAGCACGAACCAGGTGTGGCTCGATCGCTCGCCGATGCGGCAGTACGCGATGACGTCGTCGCCGGGCTTCAGGCCAGCGCCGCCGAGGTACACCTCTTCCAGCTCCGCGCGGGTCCTGAAGGTCGCGTCCGCGGCGGCTGCCTTCGCCCACGGCACGGATGCCGCCGACGGGATGTGCCCGGCCCGCAGAGCGCCCTCCGTCGGATAGCCGGGGATCTCGGTGCGCTCGCCCGTGTACTCCTCGAAGCTGCGCACGTCGATCAGCGGGCGGCGGGCACCGAGGTGGGCGAGCACGTCGTCCTTGAAGGCGCGCACGGCCGAGTCATCGCGGGTGACGACCGGGTAGTCGACGGATGCCACGGCGGAAGGCTCCGTCGTCACCTCGCGCCCCTCGGCGATCCACTTGTCACGGCCGCCGTCGAGGAGCCGCACGTCCTCGTGGCCGAACAGCGTGAACACCCACAATGCGTAGGCCGCCCACCAGTTGTTCTTGTCGCCGTAGATGACGACGGTCGAGTCGCGCGAGATGCCCTTGGAGCCGAGCACCTGCGCGAAGCCCTCGCCGTCGATGTAGTCGCGCACAACGGGGTCGTTGAGGTCGGTGTGCCAATCGATCTTGACGCTGCCGGGGATGTGGCCGGTCTCGTACAACAGCACATCCTCGTCGGATTCCACGACGACCAGCCCGGGTTCGCCGAGGTGCGCGGCGAGCCACTCGCTCGAGACGAGCCGCTCGGGGTGCGCATAGGCGGCGAACTTCTCGTACGGGTCTGCCTGGACGGTCATCATGTGCTCCTCAACTAGGCTTGACTGACGTTCCCAACGCTAGGCGCGTGCGTGCAATGCCGCATCGGCCGCGGGTAAGACTTCGACATCTGACTGAGCACCCGCATGACGCTGACCAGCCTCACCCAGCTCGCGCCCACCATCACGGGTGAGCAGCTGCTGGCGAGCCTCACCCCGCCCGCGCAGTTCGCTCACGCGAGCTTCGACGACTACCGACCCGACGTCGACTACCCATCGCAGCAGCAGGCGGTTGACGCACTGCGCGCGTTCTCGGCCGGTGCGGCAGAGAAGAAGGGCGGTGGATTCCTGGGGCTGGGCCGCCGCAAGAAGCAGGACGACCCCGAGCAGAAGCCCGGCATCTACCTCGACGGCGGATTCGGCGTCGGCAAGACGCACCTGCTCGCAGCGCTCTGGCACGCGGCATCCGGTCGCAAGCTGTTCGGCACCTTCATCGAGTACACCGCCCTCGTCGGCGCGCTCGGCTACGCGAAGACCGTCGAGCTGCTACGGGGCTCCTCTCTCATCTGCATCGACGAGTTCGAGCTCGACGACCCCGGCGACACGATGATGATGACGCGGCTCATCACCGACCTGGTAGGAAGCGGCACGCGCTTCGCCGCGACCAGCAACACGCCGCCGAACGCGCTCGGCGAGGGTCGGTTCGCGGCGAGCGACTTCCTGCGCGAGATCCATGCGATGTCGGGCAACTTCACCACCCTGCGCATCGACGGCCTCGATTTCCGCCGCCGGGCGACGAGCGGCGAGGCGGTCGTGACGGACGGCGCGGGCGTGGCCGCCGCTGTCGATGCCGCACGCGCGGCCGGCCGCGTCGCGACCCGAGACGACTTCACCGTCTTCGTCGACCATCTCGCCACCGTGCACCCGTCGCGCTACCTGCTGATGGTCGACGGCGTCGATCTGATCGCCCTCGACGACGTCGTGCAGCTGCACGATCAGATGCAGGCGCTGCGGCTCGTGGCCTTCATCGACAGGGCGTACGACGCGGAGCTGCCGATCGTCGCTTCCGGCACGCCGCTGTCCGCGGTGTTCGACGAGCCGATGTTGAACGGCGGGTTCCGGAAGAAGTACCTCCGGTCGGTGTCGCGCATGATCGCCCTGACCGCCGCCCCGCCAACGGGGGACAATCCGAGCTGATTGCCACCGGCTTCCCGGCAATCGGAAACACGATGTTTACGCATCTCATTTCACCGTAACGACGTCGAAACACACTTCGATAAGACGTGAAACCTCTTCTCGCGAAACTGGCCGAGTCCTAGCAACCCGAAGAGAGAGGTACCTGACGTCATGTCGGTTCTCACCACTGCGACAACGGACGCGATCACCAACAACTTGAATTCGTTGTGGCTGATGGTCGCCGCCGCCCTCGTGCTCATCATGACGCCTGGCGTCGCGTTCTTCTACGGCGGCATGGTCCGCGCCAAGTCGGTCATCAACATGATGATGATGAGCTTCGGCGCGATCGCGCTCGTCTCCGTGCTGTGGGTCATCTACGGCTACTCGATGTCTTTCTCATCGGGCGACGGCTGGCTGATCCCGCACGTTCTCGCCAACCCCTTCCACGACTTCCTGCTGCACAACGAGATCCACTTCAAGGGCGGAACTGAGCTCGGTCTGCAGAGCCTCGACGTGCACGGCCTCGCGTTCGCCGGCTTCCAGGCGACGTTCGCCATCATCACCGTCGCCCTGATCTCGGGTGCCATCGCCGACCGCGCCAAGTTCGGCGCGTGGATGGTCTTCGCGGGCATCTGGGTCACCGTGGTGTACTTCCCGGTCGCCAGCTGGGTGTTCAACTTCACCGTCGGCGGCAGCACCGCGGGCGGCTGGGGTCAGCATGGCTTCTCAGACGGCGGGTGGTCGGTCTGGGGCCTCGGCGTCAACGACTTCGCGGGTGGCACGGCGGTCCACATCAACGCCGGTGCGGCCGGCCTCGCTCTCGCCCTCGTCCTCGGCAAGCGCGTCGGATTCGCGAAGGGCATGGCCAAGCCCCACAACGTGCCGCTGACCCTGCTCGGCGCCTCGCTGCTGTGGTTCGGCTGGTTCGGCTTCAACGCCGGCTCCGAAGGCGCCGTCGACGGCATCTCGGCCCTCGCGTGGGTCAACACCCTCGCAGCTCCGGCCGCAGCCACCATCGGCTGGCTCATCACCGAGAAGATCAAGGACGGCAAGCCCACCTCGATCGGCGCCGCCTCGGGCGCTGTCGCGGGCCTGGTCGCCATCACCCCGGCCTGTAACATCCTGTCGCCCGGCTGGGGCATCGTCCTCGGTCTGATCACCGGTGCGATCTGCTGCCTCGCGATCGAGCTCAAGTGGCGTCTCGGCTTCGACGACTCGCTCGACGTGGTCGGCGTCCACCTCATCGGCGGTCTCGTCGGCACCCTCTACATCGGCTTCTTCGGCAACGGCATCGGCCTCCTCGACACCGGCTCGTTCTACCAGCTCGGTGCGCAGGCGATCGGCGCCTTCGGCGTCGCGATCTACTCCTTCGTGCTCGCGTTCGTCATCGGCTGGATCATCCAGAAGACGATGGGCTTCCGCATCACGAGCGAGGACGAGAGCGCAGGCGTCGACTCGGTGGTCCACGGCGAAGAGAGCTACGCGCTCGACGCCGCCATCGGCTGAGGCATCCGCACTCACTGCATACCCGAACAGAAGGGCCGCCGGTTCACCGGCGGCCCTTCGTCGTCGAAACATCCCGTTAACACCGAGCCAGGAGACTGACACAACCCCGAAACATACGAGAGGCGAGCCCCAGCAATGTCGGTCCTCAACGGCGACTCCCAATGGCTGATGATCTGCGCAGCCCTCGTGCTGCTGATGACGCCGGGCCTCGCCTTCTTCTACGGCGGCATGGTCCGCGCGAAGTCCGTCATCAACATGATGATGATGAGCTTCGGCGCCATCGCCCTGGTGAGCGTGCTGTGGCTGCTCTACGGCTATTCGATGTCGTTCGGCGTCGCCGACGCGTCGGGCCGCATCACCGACTGGCTGATACCGCACGTGCTGCTCAACCCGTTCGCGAACGTCGGCCTGCATGACTTCCTGCCGATCCACGCCGACGGCACCATGTCGGCGCTCAACGCCCACGACACCTACTCGCTCGCGTTCGCCGGCTTCGAGGCGACCTTCGCGATCATCACCGTGGCACTCATCTCGGGCGCGATCGCCGACCGTGCGAAGTTCGGCGCCTGGATGATCTTCGCCGGCGTCTGGGTCACCGTCGTCTACTTCCCGGTCGCGAGCTGGGTGTTCAACTTCACGACGGATGCCAGCGGCAGAGTCGTCGACGGCGGCTGGCTGGTGCACCGGCTCGGCCTCAGCGACTTCGCGGGCGGCACCGCCGTCGAGATCAACTCGGGGGCGGCCGCGCTCGCCCTCGCGATCGTGCTCGGGCGGCGCATCGGGTTCACGAAGGGCATGGCCAAGCCGCACAACGTGCCGCTCACCCTGATCGGCGCCGCGCTGCTGTGGTTCGGCTGGTTCGGGTTCAACTCGGGGTCGGCGCTCGGGGTGAACACCTCGGCGGCGCTCGCGTGGGTGAACACGCTGGCCGCGCCCGCCGCCGCGACCATCGGATGGATGGTCGCCGAGAGGCTCAAAGAGGGCAAGCCGACGTCGATCGGGGCGGCGTCCGGCGCGGTCTCCGGCCTCGTCGCCATCACCCCGGCCGGCAACGTGCTGACGCCGGGCTGGGCGATGGTGCTCGGTGTCGTCACCGGCGTGCTCTGCTGCCTCGCCGTCGAGTTGAAGTGGCGATTCGGGTTCGACGACTCGCTCGATGTCGTCGGCATCCACCTCGTCGGCGGCCTCATCGGCACCCTGTTCATCGGCTTCTTTGGCGCCGGGATCGGGCTGCTCGACACGGGCTCATTCCGTCAGCTCGGCGTGCAGGCGATCGGCTCCATCGCGGTCGGCATCTACTCGTTCGCCATCGCCTACGCGATCGGCTGGGCGCTGCAGAAGACGATCGGCTTCCGCATCACCAACGAGGACGAGAGCGCGGGAGTCGACAGCATCGTTCACGGTGAGGAGAGCTACGCGCTCGACCCGCGGTTCTGATCCGCTGACCCGGTCCGTTCACCGGCAGGTACGGATGCCGCGACCGTTGTTCACCGGACACGGGCACTGAGGCCACCTCAGAGCAACCCGCGCTGGCGAGCCTGGCCGCGTGCAGAAGGTGTCTCGACGCACGGCCCTGATCGGTGGGGCCGGTGTCCTCGCACTCGCTCCAACCGCACTGGCCGTCGGTCTCGCGCCGCGCAGGTTCGCCGCGGCGCTCGTGCCCGCCGCGCACCGACCGCTCGAGACCCGGGGCACGACGCTCGAGTCCGCGGCGGCGCCGCAAGGGAACGGCCCCTACCGGCGCCTCACCGCTGGTCCCGGCTATGCGCCTGTGCTGCGCGAGGACCTGGCGTCACGGGCATCCGCCACCCCGTCTCTCATTCCGCTCGCCGCCGTCGTGCAACTCACCGACCTGCACATCGTCGACGCGCAGTCGCCCGCTCGGTTCGAGATGTTCTCTGCGGCGAACGGCTCCGCGTTCCGACCGCAGGAGGCCCTCGGCACCCACGGAGCGGCGCGCCTCATCGCACGCATCAACGCGATCGGCGCAGCGCCGTTCACCGGGCGCGCGCTCGACGCGGTCGTCTCCACCGGCGACAACACCGACAACGGCGAGACGCTGGAACTCGACTGGTACCTCGCCGCGCTGAGCGGCGGCCAGGTCGTCGCGAACTCGGGCTCGCGCACCCTGTGGGAGGGCGCACAGAGCTCGGGCAGACCGCAGTGGTACAACCCCGAATCGCCCGTCGCCGATGTCTACAAGAAGGCGGGATTCCCCGAGCTGCCCGGGTTCTTCGGCCGCGTGGCCGCGCCCCACACCAGCGCGGGCCTCGCTGTGCCCTGGTACGCCGTCTTCGGCAACCACGACGACTCGGTCTGCGGCTCGCTCTCGAATCTGCACTCCGCATGGGACGACGTCTACACAGGCGACGTCAAGTTCACACGATTCACGACGGATGCCGCGAACGCGGCAGTGCACACGCTCTGGACCACCTCGGCGACGACTGCCGCTGCACGCGGCGCCGTGCGCGAGCTCGGCGAACTGCCCGCCCTCGACCGGCAGTGGGAGGTCACCGCCGACGAGCGTCGCCGCCCGTTCAGCAAGGCTGAGTACATCGGCACGCATCTCGCGCCAGAGAACACGGGTCCCGGCCCCGTCGGCCACGGCTTCACCGCCGACGACCTCGCGGCCGGCCGCACCTACTACACGGCTCAGCTCGCGCCCGGCGTGCTCGGCGTCTCGCTCGATTCGACGACGCCCGCGGGCCTCGCCCACGGCTCGCTAACCGATCAGCAGTTCCGCTGGCTCGAGCAGACGCTCGCCGCGCATCCCGACGAATACATCGTCGTGTTCAGCCACCACACGAGCACCTCGATGGACAACCCGCTGCCCGACCCGGACGACCCCGCGTCGCCGTGCCACAGCGGCGACGAGGTGCGGAACGTCCTGCACCGGCATCCCCAGGTCGTCGCCTGGGTCAACGGCCACGTGCACGCCAACCGGATCACGCCGCAGCGGGGGAGCGATGCCCTGCACTCGTTCTGGGAGATCACGACGGCGAGCCACATCGACTTCCCGCAGCAGGCGCGCATCATCGAGCTCGCGCGCAGCGGGCGCGGACTGCTGTCGATCTTCACGACGCTCATCGAGTCCGATGCGCCGTATCAGGCCGGCTACAGCGACGGGTCACAGACGGCACTCGCCTCGCTCTACCGCGAGCTGTCGTTCAACGACCCGCATCGGGCGCCGGGCCATGAGGGCGAGCCGACCGACCGGAACACCGAGCTGCTGCTCGCCGACCCCCTCGGCAGTGCTCTCTAGCCCACAGCGAGCGTCTTCTAGGCTGGGTCGGTGACCGTCGCCCGCGTCTTCGCGCTCGTGTGGGGAGCCCTCGCCATCAGCTGGGGCCTCTTCCTCATCATCCGCCGCAACTGGCTCTCCGAGCTCGCGCGCGAGCTCAAGCAGCAGAACGGCATGCGCATCGCGTTCGGGTCGCAGTCCCCGGTGTGGATGCTCGCGGGCGGCATCGCCTTCGTCGTGCTCGGCATCGCCTGCCTGACGGCGCTCGGCGTCGTCGCGCTGCGCTGACCGCAGCCGCACGGTCGCTCAGCCGGCTTTGCGCTCGATCGACCAGCCGTCCTCGCCGCTGGTGTACATGATGCGATTGCTCGGTCCCTCCGCGTGGCCCCGCCAGAACACGACTCGCCGAGGGGCGAGCGTGAAGCCGACCCACGTCGACGGCGGCACAAGCGGAGTCTCAGCGTGTTCGGCGTCGAACCGCGCCCACGCCGCCTGGCGTTCGGCCGCGGGGCGCGCCGCCAGCTCATCCGTGTTGAGCCACGCGAGCAGCTGCAGCGCGCGTGACCTCGTCGGGTAGGTCTCCGCGGCCTCCGCGGGGGCCTCCGGGGCGACATCGCCGGTCACGACGACCTGGCGCGCGGCATCCGGCCACACCAGCGTCATCGTCGCCCGCGGCACCGCAGCGAGCTCCGACGCCTTTCTGCTGCGCGCGTCCGTGTGGAAGCGGAGCAGCCGGCCGTCGAAGGCCGAGAGCAGCACCGTGCGCGCATCCGGGTAGCCGTCCAACCCCATGGTCGACAGGGTCATCAGCGGCTTGACCGGGTCGGCGGGGTCCGGCAGCCACATGCCGAGCAGCGCCAGCGGGTCGGCCGGTGAGGCATCCGTGTCCTCCAGGTCGCGGCCGAACATGCCGGGCAGGCTCATCCCGCGCCCGCCGGGTTGAAGCGTGCGATCTCGGTCAGGGATGCCGCGGCCTGCGCGACGGAGGCGTCCCACAGCGCCTTCCCGAACTCGGCCGACGCGTGCCGCGGGTCGCCCACGACCCCGGGGGTGCCGAAGTCGTTCGAAAGCCACCCGAAGCTCACGGGGCCGCCGTTGAACCTGATGTACTCGTAGCCTGCGAGGTGCGGCGGCGCCCAGTTCTCGACGCCGTCGAGGTTCACGAGGTCCGGCCGCAGGTGCATCACGATGGCGGTCTCGGCCGCTCCGCCATGGATACCGAGCCCGTGCTCGTCCCGGTCCTCTCCGTTCGGCGCGGGGGTGCGCGTCAGGGTCGGCATGAGGAACGTCTTGAGGCCGTACCGTCTGCGCACCTCGCGCAGCACCACCTGGAGCAGCGCCGTGTTGCCGCCGTGGCCGTTGGCATAGACGATCGTCCCCGCGCCCATGAGCGCCACCGCACGACCGGCCTGAACGAAGGTGTCGAATGCCGTCTGGGCGTCGAGCCACACCGTGCCGGGGGCCCAGCTGTGCTCGTCCGACTTCGTGTAGGCGATGGTCGGCAGCTGCCACACGTCGAGGCCCTGGTCCGCGACTCGGTCGACCGCAGCGGCGGCGATCTCGTCGGCCATCAGATAGTCGGTGAACAGCGGCAGGTGCGGCCCGTGGTGCTCGATCGCGCCGGTGGGCTGCACGACGATCGTGTCGGGGCCGAAACCCGCGGCGACCACCGGGCCGCTCAGCTCGGCGATCTTGCGGCTCATTTGCCGAACCCGCCCGTCATGACCGAGGCGGGCGCGCCGAGATGGCCGGGGTTCAACAGTCCGTCGGGGTCGGTACGAGCCTTCAACTCCGTCAGTTCCTCGACTCCGTGATCGACGTAGTACTGGTGCGGGCTGTGCACGCGGACGCCCAACTCCTGCAGCCTGGGGTAGCCGGCGTAGACGTCGCCGGCGCCCGTGTACTCCGCGGCCAGCATCCCGATCGGTGCGAGGTGACCTGCCTCGATGTGCAGCATCCCGCCCGGATAGACGGCGTGCACCTCGTCGATGCGGTCGATGAGCGCGTCACCGCCGACCTCGACGTGGAAGTACACCCTGTCCGGCGAGTTCTTCTTGAGCCACCAGATGGGGTGGTTGTAGGACAGCATCGACACCTTGACGGTCTGGTTCGCGCCCTCGCGCACGTCGGTCACGGCGCCGCCGTTCGCGGCGATGATCGCGGATGTCTGTTCCAGCGTGGCGACGTCGAGGATCGCCCGCAGCGACGACTTCCCCTTCACGATGGCTGCATCGTCAGGCAGCTTCGCTGAGATGAACGGCAGGTCCGCGCTGACGAGCCGCGGCTGCGGAGACAGGGCATGCAGCTCGCGGAGCGCCGCCTGCGCGCCCTCGAAGGAGTCGAACGCGGCATATACGGCGCGCCAGTCCTGCAGCGGCTCGAGACCGACGGTTGCCCTGACGATGATGCCGGCGGTGCCGTACGTGTGCACGAAGGTCTGCGCCTCGGCCCCCTCGACGTGCACGATCGTCGGCTCGGACGCGGGCAGTGCGACATCGAGAGCGGTGACGAAGCCCTCCCAGTTCGACCCGTGCACGATCGTCCCTGTGCCGCCAGAGCCTCCCGACAGGAATCCGCCGATCGTCGACTGCGCGGTCGACGGGTACATCCAGAGTTGCTGGCCCTGCGCGTTCGCCGCCTGCTCCATGAGGATCATCGGGGCTCCGGCCTCCGCCGTCATCCACCCCTCCCCGATCTCGACGACGGCGCGCGCCCGTGTCGTGTCGAGCACCAGCCCGCCTTCGAGCGGGATGCCCTGGCCGTAGTTGCCCGTGCCCTTCCCGCGCGTCGTCACCGGGACGCCGCGGCGCGTCGCGGCGGCCAGCACCTCGGCGATCTGCTGCCCGCTCGCCGGGTAGGCGACCAGCTCGGCGAGCCCGAGCGGCAGCTGCTCGACGAGGATGGGACTCATCAGCGCCTCGTCGACCGACGCTCGCTCGCGCGTCCTGGGGTCGGCACTGACGCCGCGTTCGCCGAGCAGCTCGGCCAGCTCGAGACGCAGCGCCTCGATGTCTTCAGCGGTGGCCCGCATGGTGTGCTCCTTCCGTGCGTAGGGGCGGCCGGACGGGAATCCGACCGCCCCCGATTCGATGCGGATTACCAGCCGAGGCTGATCTTCTTGTCGAGGAACTGGTTGGTATAGAGATCGGACGGCTGCAGGCCTGCCTTCACGTGACCGCCCGTCGCGTTGAAGATCGGCGTCGCCACCTTGAGGAAGTCCGCGACGCGGGTGTCATCGAGGTCGCCGACATAGCCGTCGCTGCCGTCGGTGGCGATCTTGAGCGCCTTCATCTGCTTCACCGCGAAGGCACCGACGTTCGCGTCATAGGTCCAGCCGTTGTTGTACGACTGCACGAGCTTGTCGATGAGGTCGTTCGTCGCCGACGGGTTCTTCAGGTAGTCGACGTCGGCCTGCTGCATGATCGGCACGAGCTTCTCGAGGCAGGGCGTGAGCGTCTGCAGATCGCCCGTGCGCACGGACATCGTCTCGGGGTACGGCGACCAGCCGGTGTCAGCGATCAGCTGGGACTTGACCGGCTTTCCCCACGCTTGGACCTCGTTCTGGTAAATGTACGGCTCGGCCGTCGCGAAGCCCTGCTGCGCGTCCTTGCCCTGCGCCGTAACGAACTTCGACGGGGTGCCGTCGTAGCTGCCGTCGAGAGTGTCCTTCGGCAGGTAGCCGGCCTCGGTCAGGTAGTCCATGTAGGCGGCGCCGCTGAAGTAGCGGACGACGCCGCCGTCCTTGTCGAGCGCTGCGCCGAGGTCCTTGATCGTGGAGACCTTGGGGTACTTGGCCGGGTCCCACATGATGATCATGGGCGACTTGTCGTTCTCGGCGAACACGGCGGTGGTGGGCAGGCTGCCCGAGAACTCGACGGCCTCGTCGGTCGAGACGTAGCCGATCGTGATCGACTTGTCCTGATACATCTGCGCGCTGACCGTCGAGTAGCCGATGGCTGGGCCGCCCGCGCGGATCTCCAGCTTGACGCCGGTCGGCTTCCCGTTGGCGTACAGGTCGCCGGTGACGCTCTTCTTGTCGGCGTCGATGGTGGGGTTCGGCCCGAGCATCTGGTACAGGTGCCCGTGGTCCGCCTCGGGGTTCCAGTCGGTCTGGGCGACGACGGTCGCCGGGCAGACGCCGGAGAGGTCGACGGCCGGTCCTGAGGCGGCGGCCGGGGCGGCCTTGCCGGTCGAGCTCGCGGTGCTCGCCGGGCTGCTCGAACAGCCGACGAGGGTGATGGCGGATGCCGAGAGCACGGCCGCCGCGATCACGAGACGCTTCTTGGTGCGCATTGATTGCTCCGTTTCGCAGGGGTGATGTGGTGCAGGTTGTGACGGTGCGTTGTGGTGCGAGAAGAGGAACGAGGGTCAGTTGAAGTCGAACCAGCGGCCGACGGCCAGCCGCCCGATCAGCCCGAACAGCAGGAAGACGACGACACCGAGCAGCGAGGCGATGATGATGGTCGCGTAGAGCTCGGGGCCCTGAAGCCGCGAGGCCGTCACCTGGATGAGCACGCCGAGCCCTGGGTTGCCGCGCTGGAAGAACTGGTCGCCGACGATCGCGCCGACGACGGCGAGGCCGGCCGAGGTGCGCAGACCCACGAAGATCGACGGCAGAGCGCCCGGGATCTGCAGCTTGGTCAGCCGGGTGAGGCGCCCGGCGCCCTGCAGCTGGAACAGCTCGCGCTGCGCCTTGTCGCTCGCCTGCAGCCCGAACAGCGTGTTGGAGACCATGGGGAACAGCGCGATCATCACGGTGACGATGACTCGGCTGAGGAAGTCGTAGCCGAACAGCGCGCCGATCAGCGGGACCAGCGCGAGGATCGGGATGCACTGCAGCACCACCGCATACGGGTAGAGCGCCCGCTCGAGGCCCTTCGCCTGCGCCATCACCATGGCCCACACCACGCCGATCAGGATCGCGACGCCGAGCCCGGTCAGCGTCACGAGCGTGGTGCGGCCGAGCGCGCTCCACAGTTCGCTGTTGAACTGCGTCGGGGTCCCGTTCGGAAGCGTGTCATGGAACATCGCCTTGAGGACGAGGTGCGGGTACGGAACGAGGAACGCGAGGCCGCGGGCGCGGTCGTAGTAACTCGCCACCGCGTACCAGCCCGCGACGAAGATCGCGAGCACGATGAGCGGCTGCCACCAGGACGCCCGCCGACGCGTCCGACGCAGCCGGGCGACGGCGACCTCGGCCTTCCGCTCGGCGACCTGCTGAAGAGTTGCGGTCACTTGTGGCCCTCCCTGAGCGCGTGCGAGACCTCGCCGACGAGTTCGGCGAATTCGGGGGTGAAACGGATGTCGGGATCGCGCGGCATCGGGAACGGGACGTCGAACCGACGTACGACCGTGCCGGGTCGCCCCGACATGACGATCACGCGCGTCGACAGATAGACGGCCTCCGACACCGAGTGCGTGATGAACAGGCCCGCGAAGCGCTGCTTGACGAACAGCCGCAGCAGCTCGTCGTTGAGACGCTCGCGGGTGATCTCGTCGAGCGCGCCGAAGGGCTCGTCGAACAGGAACAGCTCGGGGTCGAGCGTGAGGGAGCGTGCGAGGGAGGCGCGCATCCGCATTCCGCCCGAGAGCTGCTTGGGCAGGTTCTTCTCGAAGCCCGTCAAGCCGACGAGGTCGATCGCCTCCTGCGCCTTCGCCTTCCTGACCGCCTTGGGCAGCCTGTTCAGCTCCGCCAGCAGCTCGACGTTGTCGGCGACGGTGCGCCAGGGCAGCAGGGTCGCATCCTGGAAGACGTAGCCGATGCGGCCGGCGTCGACCGAGACGCTGCCGGCACTTGCCGCCTCGAGGCCCGAGGCGATGCGCAGCAGCGTCGACTTGCCGCAGCCGGACGGCCCGACGACGGAGACGAACTCACCGCGGTCGACCGCCAGGTCGACGCTGTGCAGGGCGACGGTGCCGTTCGGGAACGTCATGGCGACGTCCGAGAAGTCGAGCAGCGTCGCGCCCGTCATGACGGGCGCGGGGGTGGCTGTGCTCACGGTTTCCTCTTTCTCGGGGCGGGGGTGCTCAGGCGGTCGCTGCGAGCGATCGGGCTGCGGGTGCGGCGATGTTCCTGGTCACCTCGGTGACCGCGACGACTCGGCCGCGATGGATGACGATGCGGTCCTCTGGCGCGCGGGCGATGACGTCGACGAGCCCGGTGCCGCGGACGGCGAGGAACTCCGCGGCGGCGCCGGGCCGCGCGCCGGCATCCGGCAGCCCCATCACGCTGCGCGCGCCGTCGCTCACCAGCGCGTACGCCTCCGTCGGCGTCAGGTGCCCTGCGGTGACCAGGAGCGACGCCGTCTCGAGGGCGTCGGAGCGGCCGACCGGGTTGAACGGGTCGCGGACGTTGTCGGCGCCGGCCGCCACACGCACGCCTGCCGCGATCAGCTCGCGCAGCGCGGTGAGCCCGCGCGGCGTGGAGACCGGGTGCTGCCAGCCCTGCAGGTACAGGTTGGTGATGGGCAGCGAGATGACCCCGAGATCGGATGCCTTCACCTCGGCGATCACCTCGGCGAGCCGCTCGCGCGACAGCGTGCCGAGGCGCACGCAGTGGCCGGCGGAATACTGGCGCTCGCGCGGCCAGTCGCGCACCGCGCGGGCATAGCGCTCGATGGTGAGCGGGCCGTCGAGGCTCTCATCGGTGTGCAGATCCACCCCGAGCCCGCGGCGCTCGGCGATCGCGAGCAGCCGGTCGAGGTCGCGCTCTGGGTCGTCGGCGAGATGCGGCGCGCCGCCGACGAGGTCGACGCCGAGGTCGAGCACCGCATCGACGTGCGCGTCGGGCGAGAGGTGTCCGGCCAGCGCCACCAGCTCGATGTCCATGAGGTCGGCGAGCTCGTCGCGCACCTGGATCAGCGCGCGTGCACCACGCACCGCCTCCGCGCTCGTCGCCGTGCCGTGCGAGCTCAGGACGTCGACATGCGAGCGCACCGCGGTGATCCCGGCGGCGAGCATCGCGAGAGCCTGGGTCCGCGCACGGTCGGCGATCGATTCGATCGTCATCTCGTGCGCGTAGGCGACCCAGGACTGGATCGCGGACCCCAGATCGCCGAGCGGTGGCTGGATGAGGTCGAAGCTCAGCGCCTTGTCGAGATGCGCGTGCGGTTCGGCGGGTGCGGTGAGGAGCACATAGCCCGTGAGATCGACGACCTCGGCGCCGGACGCCGCAGCGGACGCGCCGCCGAGGGTTCCTGTCGCCCCCACCGCGGTCACGATGCCGCCCTCGATCGCCACGTCGACGACCTGGCCGTCCGGCAGCGTCGCGGCGCGCAGGAGGCGGGCGGGGCGGGGGAGTGCTGCGGTCACATCGGCCTCCGGGGCACGCATAATGTTGATGTCATCAACATTGGGAAGATGATGTTGACGCTAGGGAAACCGCGTTTCCCGCGGATTACAGCGCGGTTGCTCTTTGTAAAGAGCCGACCTTCGTCCCTTGCGTCGGTCGATTCCGTGCTGAAGTGAGGTCCTGTGACTACCGAGTTGACCCGCGTGATCGATGAGCAGGCGCTGCGCATCGGCGAGCGGATCCGCGCGCTGCGGCGTGCGAGCGAGCTCACTCTCATCCAACTCGCCGAGCGGACAGAGCTCTCCCACTCCTTCCTGAGCCAGCTGGAGCGGGGGCACGCCCGCCCGAGCATGGTGTCGCTTGAGCGCATCGCGCGCGCTCTCGGCACGAGCCAGGTCGAGCTCCTCGCAGCCGGCGACCCGCATCAGCACGACCCCGACGACCCGCGACCCGACATCATGCGCGCCCCAGAGGGCGCCAGGGGTCCGTTCTCCCAGGGCGAGGCGCGGCTGCTGGTGCACGGCGCCAGCGCGTTCGCCTTCGAGCCCATGGAGTGGGTCGGCGCCAACACCGACCCCGGGCCGTACTACGAGCACCAGGAGGACGAGTTCGTCTATGTGCTCTCCGGTCGCGTGTTGCTCGATCTGCAGCGGGAAGGAATCAGCGAGCTCGCGCCGGGCGACTCCGCCTACTACCGCGGCGGGACCCAGCATCGCTGGTGCTCGGCAGACGGAGCCGAATTCCGCATGATCGTGGTCAAGCAGGCGCCATCAGGTGTCGGGACGCGCGGATGAGCGCCGTCGAACCCGAGATCGATGTGGTCGTGGCAGAGCGCGCGCAGCTCGCCGACGGTGTCGTGCAGCTCGAGCTCGCCTCGACCGACGGCGCTGATCTGCCGTCGTGGCAGCCGGGCGCCCACATCGACCTGCTGCTCGCGCCGGGCCTCGAGCGCCAGTATTCGCTGATCGGAGCGCAGGACGACGGGCGCTGGCGCGTGGCCGTCTATCGCGAGCACCCTGGCCGCGGCGGCTCAGCGCTGGTCCACGATTCGCTCGCGATCGGCGACCTGCTGCGCGCCCGAGCGCCGCGCAATCACTTCGCCTTCTCCGCGGACCGGGCCGCGATCTTCATCGCCGGCGGCATCGGCATCACACCGATCGTCTCGATGATCGCGGCTGCGGAGGCAGCGGGAACCGAGTGGGTGCTGCACTACGCCGGGCGCTCGCGCGCCGGCATGGCGTTCGGCGAGGAGCTCGCCGCCCGGCATCCGTCGAAGGTCTTCCTCCACATCGGCTCCGAGGGAACCCGAATGGATGTGCCTGCACTGCTCGCCGAGCCAAGCGGCGCCTCCGTGTTCTGCTGCGGCTCCACCCGGCTCATGGAGGCGGTCGAGGCCGCCGTCGACTCTGCCGGGTGGCCGAGCGGGGCGCTCCACCTCGAGCGTTTCACGCCGAAGGCGCACGCGGCGGTGACCGATGAGGAATTCGAGGTGGAGCTGGAGTTCTCAGGGATGACCCTGACCGTGCCACCCGGCCGCTCGATCCTCGACACGGCGGACGAGGCGGGCGTTCTCGTGCTGTCGTCCTGCCGCGAGGGCACGTGCGGAACCTGCGAGACGCACGTCGTCTCCGGCGAGGTCGACCATCGCGACTCGGTGCTGAGCCCGGAGGAACAGGCGGAGAACCGCACCATGATGATCTGCGTGTCGCGCGCGGCGCCCGGCTGCCCACGACTGGTGCTCGAGCTCTAGGACCGCCCTACGGCTGCTCCGTGGCGGCGAGCGGCGCCCCGGTGAAGGCGGAGAGCCGCTCGAGCCCGGCCTCGGCGACGAGCCTCGCCGCGATCGGGCGAGCCCGGGCCGAGACCTCACGCGGATCGACGCGTGTGACGTCGAAGTCGGCGACGCTCTGCTTGCCGTCCACCCAGACGTCTTTGACCTCGCGCGGACCGGCGACGAACACCAGCGCCTGATACGGGTCGTGCACGACAGCCAGCGTGGGGGATTCGCCGTCGAAGACGACCACGTCGGCCTTCTTCCCCGGCTCGAGCGAGCCGATGCTGTCCTGCATCCGCAATGCCCGGGCACCCCCGATCGTCGCCAGTTCGAACGCCTCGCGTGCGGACATCGCGGTCGCCTGCAGGTCGCGGATCCGGGCGAGCAGCGGCGCGGTCTTCATCGCCTGCAGGAAGTCCTGGGCATCGTTGGACGCGGCGCCGTCGACGCCGATGCCGACATCCACGCCGAGCGCGCGCAGTTCGGCGACGGGGGCGACGCCGCTCGCGAGGATCGCGTTCGCCACCGGGTTGTGAGCGACTCCGACGCCGTGGGCGGCGAGGATCTCGCGGTCGCTGCGGTCGACCCACACGCAGTGGGCCGCCAGCGTCGGAGCATCGAACAACCCCTCATGCGCGCAGTGCGCGATCGCCGTCCTGCCGGTGCTCTGCATCGTCGCGGTGACCTCCTCGCGCACCTCGTGCAGGTGGATGTGCACGCCGTGCCCCCCTCCCGCCGCGTACTCGACCGCCTGGGCGAAGGACGCCGGCGTCGTCCGGCCGAGCGCGGCGATCCCGACACGGAAGGTCGAGTACCTGCTGGCGGCGGCCGACTCCCTCAGCGCATCCCACTCGTCGATGATCGGGGACATCTCGAAATCGCGGTCGGCGTCGCCCGAGCCGAACGACAGCACACCCCGCAGGCCGATCTCGTCGAGCGCCGCGACCACCCCAGGGGTGATCGGACCCGACGGGTCCGGGTCGGAGCAGAACATGTCGTTCGCCGTCGTCACGCCTGAGCGCAGCAGCTGCACCGCCTGCAGCAACGTGCCGTGGTAGGCCTTCTCACGGTCCATCGTCGGGTTGACAGGAGTGATCAGGTTGTGCAGCCACTCCCAGAGCGTGTATTGCGACGCGATCCCGGTGATCAGCCCCTCGCTGAAATGTCCGTGCGCGTTCACGAAACCGGGAGCGACGATGTCGAATTGGCCGCCGCGCTCCGCAGCACCGGGGTGCTGTGCGCGAAGGGCCTGATAGTCACCGACTGCGACGATCCGGTCACCCGCGATCACGACGGCGCCGTCGCGGATCGCCGCGGCCACCCCCGATCCCGCGGGTGCGGAGGTGAGCACCCATCCGCCTCTGATCAGGGTCTTCGACTGCGACGCTGCGTCCATGCCGCCGAGCGTATGCATCGCGTGTCACATCCCTGTTACACGCCCTTGCTAGAACGAGCCCATGCTCACCATCGCGGGTGCCGAGCGCATTCTCATCGACGTCGGCAGTGAACGAGACGGCGATCTGCTCATCGACGACGGGCGAGCGGATGCCACGACCATCGACGCCACCGGCTGCGTCGTCACCCCGGGTCTCGTCAACGCGCACCACCACCTGCTGCAGAGCGCATTCCGCACCCTTCCCGGCACGCGCGGCGTTCCCATGGCCGACTGGCTGCCCGCGATGGCGGCCGCATACAACCGCGCCGGCCACGATCCGGAGCTCTACGCGGCGGCGGCCGCGATCGGCGCCGCCGAGGGGCTGCTCTGCGGGGTCACGACCGTCGCCGACCATCACCTGAACTGGCCGCACGGCGCCTCCATCGCCGACACCGTCGATCTCGCGCACGCCACGGCAGTCGCAGTGCGCGCCGTCGGGGGCCGCCTCGTCTTCGTGCGCGGGTCGGCTAGGGACGACCCGGAGTGGGCAGCGCAGTCCGCCGAGGCGATCGTCACGGCGCTCGTACCCGACGCCGCCGAGACCGGGGGGATCAGTGCGGGCGGCATGCTGCAGGTCGCCGTCGGACCGGCCGGCGTGCATTCGGACTCCCGCGAGACCTTCGCCGCGCTGGCATCCGTCGCCCGCCGCTTCGGATTGCGCCGCCGCACCCAGGCCAACGAGCAGGTCGACACGGCGATCGCGCTCGACCGCTACGGGAAGCGCCCGCTCGACCTGCTCGAGGAGTGGGGCTGGCTCGAGCCCGGCGTCACCGTCGCGCACCTCTGCGATGTGACCGACGGCGAGATCTCGCGGCTCGCCGCAGCCGGCGTGACGGCGACGCACGCCCCCGGCTGTGACGTGCCGATGGGCTGGGGCATCGCTCCCGTCGCACGGCTGCTCGACGCGGGCCTCGCCGTCGGGCTCGGCACGAGCGGTGGTGGAAGCAATGACGCCGGCCACCTGCTCGCCGACGCACGCCTCGCGATGCAAGTCTCGGCGCTCGTCGGACCGCAGCTTCCCGCGCGCACCGTGCTCGGCATGGCGACACGGCACTCGGCAATGGGCCTCGGTCGCGCCGAACTCGGGCACCTCGGCGACGGGTCGGCAGGCGACGCCTGCATCTGGGACGTGTCCGGCGTCGCAGACGCGGGCGTCGACGACCCCGTTGCCGGTCTGCTCTGGGCCGCGCCGGGGCGCCGCCCGCGTGACGTCATCGTCGGCGGGCGCCCCGTCGTGCGCGACTACCGCCTGGTCGATGCTGACGAGCAGACGCTTGTCGCGCGGCTGCACTCGCGTCTCGCGCGCGGCTGATCGGCACGGATTCAGCGAATCTTCGCCGCGACCCGCGCCGCGAGCGCCGACTTGGTGTTCGGCCACTGCGCTGCGGTGATCGAGAACATCGCGGTGTCCCGCAGCAGATCCTCCTCGCCAGGCACCGCCGACGGCTGCCAGTTGCGCAGGATGCCCTCGAAGCTCGCGCCGACGGCGGCGATGCCGGCGCGCGAACGTGCGTTGCGGGCATCCGTCTTCAATTCGAGTCGCAGCACACCGAGCGCCTCGAACGCGTGCGTGAACAGCAGCAGCTTCGCAGCCGAATTGACGGCGGTGCCCTGCGCACCGGGAACCAGCCAGGTGTGGCCCACCTCGACCGCCAACAACTGAGCGCGGCCGGGCCAGTCGCGCGCGTTCGTGAACGAGGTGTGACCGACGAGCCGGCCGGATGCCTGGTCGAATTGCGCGAACGAGAGATGCGTGCCGGTTGCGGTCTGTGCGAGCCGCGCGGCGATGTATGCGTCGACGGTTTCCACGGTCGGAACGATCGTGTAGCCGAAGCTCTCCCTCCCCACGTCGACAGCCGCCCTCATGGCGTCCGCATGCGCAGCCGAAAGCGGCTCGAGTCGAACGACAGAGTCAGCGAGAACACGGGCAGACAGGGTCATGCATCGACTCTAGAGAACCCAAAACGAACAAAAGGCCCTGATCGACGGGGGAATCATCGGGAGAACCTCGGAGCGTGCTCCCCGCCGCCTACGACGCGCTCCGGCGCTGTACCCCGAACTGGGCTTTACCATCGGCGGTTTAAGTGAGCAATCATCACCATGCAGGAGGCGCTCCGGCGCAGTCTGTGACACCCGCAGTGGCGGGTCCCGGGCGCGAAACCCCGAAGATCGCGGCCGGGTCCTAGCGGGCGGTGCGCGCTTCCCCCAACCCCCCGGCGCACGCCGCCCGCGTCCACGGCGACCGTTCGCGCGGGGCCTGCCGAGAAGTTGGACGTGGCTGCGCACAGCTGTCTTCGAAGGAACTGCGTAGATCCCGGCAACGGCGGGGCGGCGTCCGCCGTGGGAGCCGCGCCGCTTGCGGTGGGCGATCTGGTCGGATGGCTCCGGGATGACGGCCGCGATGCCCCGCGCGCGCAGGTGCTGCCGGATCGCGCGAGAGGAGTACGCCTTGTCGCCGCGCACCCGGTCCGGGCGGGTGCGGGGCCGACCGGGTCCGTGGCGGCCCACTTCGAGGTGGCTCATCAGAATCGGGAACATGGGTGCATCGCCGGCCTCGCCGCGTCCGACACAAGGACGACCAGGGGAAGCCCGGTGCCGTCTACGAGGTGGTGGATCTTCGTGCTCAGCCCGCCGCGGGAGCGGCCGATCGCGTGATCAGGGGGCTCGATGAGCAGATTCGTGTAATTCGACGGGTCCCTTTTTTAGGCGCGGCAACGTGGCCGCGTGCTGGTGGGTGCGGTTCACGGTCGAGTCCACTGAGACAGCCCAGTCGATCTCCCCGGCCGTCTCCGCATCCGCCAGCAGCGCGGCCAGGACACGGTCCCAGGTGCCGTCACCCGAGTAGCGGCGGTGCCGCTTCCACGCTGTCTGCCATGGCCCGAACTCTTCCGGGAGATCCCGCCACGGCGAGCCCGTGCGGAACCGCCACACGATCGCCTCGACCACCAGACGATGATCACGAAACGGGCGTCCACCCTTCGGCGAGGCGTGCGGGATCAGCGGCTCAAGCCGCTCCCACGCTGCATCCGACAAAACCCGAGTACGCGCCACGCACCCAGACTGCCGCCAGCACCCAGCACCGGTTAGGAGACACGCCCTAGGGCCGCGAAGGCGGCGTCGAGCTGCTGCGACCCGGTCGGGGGCCGTGTCCTGGCACGCACACTTGAGCAATGACTCCGATTCAGCAGACCCGTATGAGGACGCGACGAGATTCCCAAGAGGGTGGTGGAGGACTGCCCCCGGGTGTGCAGCTTGCCGGGCAGTGGGCGTGGCGGTTCCTGGTGGTGGCTGCGGCGATCACGGTGTGTGTCTACGTCGTCGCGGCGTTGAGCGAGATCGTGATTCCGGTCCTGGTCGCGCTGCTCGTGTGCGCGTTGGTGGCTCCGCCAATGCAGTTCTTTCAGCGGCTGCGGTGGCCGAAGTGGCTGGCGTTGGCGGTATCCCTGATCGGCGTTCTTGTCATCGTCGGTGGTCTCGCTCTGCTGCTCACGGTGCAGATCCGATCCGGATGCGGGTTCACCCGCTGGCGGTCGTGCTCTCCGTTGCCGGCGGCTCCATCGTCGCCGGCATTCCCGGGGCGCTCTTCGCTGTCCCAGCCGTTGCGGTGATCCACGTGATGATCAGCTACATCGCCTCCGGCACCTGGCGCGGCGCACCTCGTGCGCGACACACGGGCATCCCGGACGGACTGACCCCCTGAGCACACGCGTCAGGGCGTCGGCGGTGCGAACGAACGCCCTGCTGGCGCGGAAGGGGCAGCTATGGTCGGTGCCGGAGCGGTGAAGGACAAAGAAGCGCCCCGGCGCGAACGCGGGGACGCTGTGAAAGCTGCGAGCTACTTTCCCGGGCTCTTCGGGTGGCTTGCCGCACGGTGGACGCTGTCTGCCGCCCGGCCGACCGCACCGGCTACCGCCGCAGTCGCGCCGTTGATGACACCCTCGACAGAGTCCACGACCTTGTCAGTGACGTTCTTCGTCCCCTCAGCACCACGCTTGATGCCTTCTCCAGCGGTCATGATGACCTTCTCTCAGTAGACCTGTGACGCTACACGCCGAACCTGTCGATTCGCCTGTGCTGAGGACACCGGCGGTTCTCCTCGCCGCTCAACGACGTCCATCGAACCCGCCGCCCTCGTCCTCCCACGCGTCGACCTCGGTCGGGCCGTCCGCGGTCTGGCCGATGACCGCGTCGAAGCGCACGGCAGCGACGGCCTGCGCCACATAGCGCTCGCGTTCTCGTTCGGCCGCCGCGAGCTTCTCAGCCTCCGCGACCATGAGCGCGTCCGCCGCACTGGCCGCCTCCGTGATCTCCGCCAGGACCATCCCCACTACTCGAGCAAGTCCGCTCTCGAGTTCATCAAGACTGGTATCTCGGATCTCGAACAGCCGGTCACGAACCGCCAACTTCGTCGCGGCGTATCCGGCAGCATCAAGGCGATCGCGAGCGGCAGCCCCGGAGATCATCGCGAGCTCGGTTCTTGTTGGCGGCCGAGTGAACTCGGCGGCTACCGCGTAGCTGCCGGGGCCTGAGTCGGTAGCGAGCGTTGCCGGCAGAAGACCGGCGACGATATGGGTCAGGCCGAGGGGCGTCGCTGTCGGCCGTGCCGCAGATTCGGCGGACTCCGCGAACTGAATGGCGCCCGCACGGGCGCGGACTTCCTCCCACCGCTTCGCTTCATACTGCTCAGCGCCATCGAGATTCCGAGCCAGAGTTTCCAGGCGCGCAGCATCTGACGCGCTGATCTCGGCCAAGAGGCGGCCCAGGACGGAACCAAGCCCGGCTTGCAGCTCTTCAAGGCTCGTGTTCGCGATCTCCAACCGCCGATCGCTGACCCTGGTGGTGACCTGGGGGTAGCCGGCTCGGTCCAGCCACGCCCGAGCCTCCGGGCCGTTCAGCGCGAGGATCTCCCCTCCAGAGGGGCGCCGCGTGAAAACCGCGTTGATCATGTAACGCTCCGGGCCGCCATCCGTGTGGACGGTCGCGGGCAGCAGGCTGGTGAGAATATGGCTGAGTCCCAAGGCAGTACCCGATTCCGTCGACTCAGACGTCGAGGATCGTGTTGTTTGCGTCATGACCGGACGGTACGCGCCCAAGATGCGAGCGCTCACATCTGCGTGTGCAGCGACGCTCTGGAACCAACATGCGATCACGCCGTGCATGGCGCGGGAGGAGCGGGTGAACGCGTCGCGCCATGCCACATGTTATTTAGCTTTGGTGGACGCGATTCGGCGAACACAAAGGCCATGGGCTCGTCGGGCGCCAGGCGTCGCGGCTCTGTGAGGTCAATGTAGTACATCGCAGCCTGTGCAGAATGCCGAGAGCCCGCGCGACGTCACCGAGGCGCAGCGTGCTCGGAGCGCTACCCGATGAACACGAGTTCGCAGTACGGGCACCAATTCGGTGGGGCGCCCGATAGCTCGTAGTCGCAGATGGGGCAATGGGGATGCACGTCTCGGTCCACCATGTGACCGCAGGTCATCGGCTTTGCGTCGTCTCGGGGGTTGACAGCCACCGGCCGCCCACGCGGGAAGCATGCGCTCCCAGATATGCCGGCGCTCGTTTCTCGACGAGAGAAGCCCAACCCTTATGTCTCGTTAGCGCATGCGGCACCGCGCGTAGTGTGAGGCCCATGACGAACTCAGTGCCTGTTATCCGTCCGGCCGACGACGGGCACCTCGGACTGTCGCGCGTCCTCGCAACCACGCTCCCCGACGCGCTTGGGACGCCCGAAGCTCCGGACCGGTACTCCGTCACCGCGATGCTCACCCGCAGACCTAGCCATTTCGAGATCGCCGCGATCCACAGCCGCGAAACCAGCGACCGCCTTGACCGCGCCGGCTACCCGACCGTTGAGCTCTCTGTGTCCGATCGACGACTGCAGATCGCCAACACAAGCCTTGAGGAACTCCGCGACGGGCTCGCGACCGTGCTCGCAGACCTGATCCGGGATATCAGCCTCGATGGACGCGAAAACGCCGCCGCTCTCGCGGAGATTCAAGAAGATCGGTCTCAGGAGGAGCTCGACCGCGTGTCAGCCGTCCTCGAGATCGCTGAGTCGGTCCACTTTCTTCCTTCGCGGCCGGCCCGTTAGGAGAAAATGCGTCGAACGCCTGTGGGGCGCCATCGCCGAGCAGCCAGCCCGTGAGGGGAAGCAGTACCTCTGCGCGGCGACGGGCCTCTCCAAGCACATGGTCGTACCGGTACTGGGCGAGGAGTGGGTTGTCGACGTCTGCCTCGCCGATCTCGAGGCGCAGGCAGGACGCTAGAGCGGAGCATGGTGGGCGACAACGGGTCGATGGACGCCACGTCGGAACTCGTGTTCCGAGATCCGGCCCTCACACTGCTGCTCGAATCGGTGCGGCCGGTCCCAGTCACCTGGCTAGTCTCTGCGACTCTCTTCGATGCGTTTGCCGCAACTTCTGTGCAGGATGGCCCAGAGCGGATGGGCTGACGTCGTCTACTTGGAGCGTATGCTCCGATCACAGGGTCACGGTGGCTCTCGATGGAGGCCAGTCCGATGGGTGACAAGTCCGCTCGTAAGAGCACTACCAAGACCCCGGCGTCGAAGACGCTGAAAGAAAAGCGGCTCGACAAGGCCGACAAGAAGGCGCGTGCCCTTCGCAACGAGAACGCCGACATGGTCGCGAGAAAGCGCTAGATCGGTGGTTCGTTCCCGGCGACCGCATCGCATCTGCCGCGGTCGCCGGGAGTGGAACCGTTTGAACGGTTCATAGGTTCCCAGCACATAGAAAAGTCTGTTTTATGGGCGCTTGTCGTGTCCGTCGGCCGCTCTCTCGATGTGCCCTCGCCAAGCTCTACGCCTCTTTCATGTGAGCGCACTCATCCGATCTCCGTAGAGTCGGCAGTCCGCGTGGATGGCGCGCCGGAAGTTCGGCTGATGCTGACTCATAGAGGCGGTCTGTTTATGCGTTGACGCCCACGATGACGGGGGCGGTTCATGGTGGAATCCCGTCCGCCCGTTGGGCGGGCGGGATTCCTTCAAATGAGGAGAACCGATGGACACTCCGAAGCCAGGACGGCCGCCCCGCCGACAACGCCAACACCCGCGCCTGCCTGTACGGGAGCCGGCTTAGACGATATGAGTCTTCGGCCGGGTTGTTGAGGCTGGGGCCTCGATTCGAGTATGCGTGGGTTGCCAGCCGAGATGGTTGGCCTATCCGACAGGCGAATGTGGAGGCCCCAGTTGTTTGCTCAGCGTACGAGCGTCGGGCTCGATGTGCACGCGCGCAGTGTGGTTGCTTGCGCGATCGATGAGGCCACCGGAGAGGTGGTCCACAAGCGGAGCCGGTTCGCACCCTGACGACGACGTCCTCGGTTCCGTCCATGACCGATGCGTCGGCTCGGCGATGCTAGAGAGTGTCCTCGTCGACGAGGAGCAGGTCCAGGCCACGATCGTGAATCGAGTCCCGCGCATTGGTTCGCGAGAGAGGGTCGTTGCCGCGTGCGAGTTCCTGCAGGACATCCAACGCTTCCCCCAGCGCCCCGTCACGGATACGATCACCGCGCAGCATGCGTCGCGGGTACAAGTCGACATCTCGCAAGGCTTGTCTTAGCCGCGCTTCATCCGGCTCCGGCGCGGAATCCTTTGAGCCGGGCTCATCATTCATCATCCGACACTAGTCCCGTTCCATCGGCTTACCTGTTGCCGGTCTCGCCGGTCCGGCAGTGCCGTAGAGTCACACGATGACAACCCGTTTCCGCAGCACCTCCTTCGTGACCGTCTCGGCGGGTTCTCTTGCCGGCTTCGGCAAAGCGATCAACCGCTTCGGCCCGCGCGAGCATGCCGGCCTCACCTTCGGATACACCTCGGTGATCCGGCAGACCACTGGCGCCGAGCGTGGCAAGAACAAGGTCCTCATCGATGCGCTCAGCGAGAGCGGCGACGAGGATCAAGCTCACACGGCAGCCCTGGAGACCGTCGTTCGTGCGTTAAGGCATGTCGGTGCCAACCTCGACCAGGCGGTCGTGGAAACCGTAAGCATCGCCTAGCAGCGGCGGCTAACGAAGCCGGGCGAGACAGATGTCAATGGCCGTTTCGTAGTCGACCGGCTCTGAACGAACGTCTCTCTCGCCGGGCCCCGTCACGATATAGCGCCCATTAGGCTGCGGATGAACGACCGCTAAGCGGTCATCTTGGCTGATGAGATAGAGGCCGCTCTCGGTGCGGGTGACCGTCACAGTTCGGCCGCCGATGACGAATTCGCGGGAATGCCCGAACGGGACAGCAGTCTGCGAACGGATAGCGGTAGTGGCATTCATCGGGAGTCTCCGTTCGTCGAGCATCCCGCCCGCGATGCGGACGAACGGGATGCTCCCATGAACCGTCCGCGGTCATTGGCTGGACGACAGCGCCCCTACGGCCGCCGCTGCGGGAGAGCGGCCTCCATCTCGACGTGCGCGCGGAGCGACAACCCTGACGTTACGCAGGCCTCCTGTGCGTCCTCACAAGAAGCAGGGATACGGCCGAGCGGTCGGGCCTGATCGCCCTAGCTGATGAGCTGCAGGGCTCCCGGCCTGATGGTGATGTTCGCGGCGGTGATCGCACCGAAGCTGTCACCGTCCAACTCCACCTCTTGTGGCGTATTGAACGTGACGTCGATCCGGCGCGCTCGGGCATAGCGCAATGCGAAAGGCTGACGGACCAGCTGACGGAGGAATTTGCCTGTGGTCGTGCGGTGTAGGAAACGAGAGAGGGCAAGGCGGACGCCGATCTGAAGCCATGCGCCTTTCCGCCGTGGCCGAAGGATGACGGTATCTAGGATCCCGTCGTCCGGGCGTGCGTCCGGGATGAGCAAGATGCCTCCGGTGAGGGTGCCACAGTTGCCGACGATGACGGTGTGCGCGCGGGTGGAGTGACGACGACCGCCATCCAGCCGGTAATGAAGCGCGAAATCCGCGTTCGCGAGCACGGACCGGCCGATCGGCTCGGCATAGGCAACCCAGCCCAGGCGTTTCTTGAGTCGAGGATTGGTTCCGGCTGCCATCCGCGCATCCAGGCCGATACCGGCCATCACGAGGAACACGTGGGACGCAACCATGCCGTCGGCATGCTGCAAGGTGGCATGCCCGACATCGATCGCATGCGCGGCGCCGTCGAAGGCGGACTTCACCGCCGCCGGCAGATCACTCACCGGCAGACCGAGCGCCCGCGCCAACAGATTGCCGCTTCCCGCGGCAGCGACCGCGAGCGGGACCGCGCTGCCCGCCAGCTGCTCTGCAACCGTTCGGACCGTGCCGTCGCCTCCGGCGACGAGCACGAAAACCGGGTGAGTTGCCGCGGCGTCGACCGCAGCCTGCTCGCCATCGTCGCCCGGGGCGGTCTCGAACCAGAAAGCAGGTTCATATCCGGCAGCGGCTTCGGCCTCCTCAAGGAGAAGGCGCAGGCGCACGACATCTACTTTCGCCGGGTTGTACACCACAGCCACCCGGAGCACCTTTGCTGGCAATAGAGAAGGCGCGCGCATCATCTGCGAAGGCTATGTCACGATCGCCACGCGACCGTGCAGGAGCATCCAGGAACCACAGCCATCACTGTGCAGCGCGGCGCCTCCAAAGCCGGTCAGGCTTCGGTGCTCGTCTGCGTTAGACTGCAAGCACAGCATCAGTACGACGCTCCGTCGCCGCAGCGTCCATCCGCAGGCGAGATGTGCCGACATCGGACAACATCTGCGTATCAACTGCCACTGATCTTCCCGCGATAACGGACTGCTCGTCTCGACGTGCTGGATGAGGTACCAGCGGCCTTCGTCGACGCGGTTGTGGCTCGTGGTGAGCTTGCGGTTCAGGCCCGGCGCATTGTCGACCCAGACGGCGTAGCGCAGCGTCTATCTCGGCGCTGTCGCGCTCAGGGTCGATGGGCGACGGGTCGGGCATCTGCCAGCCGGCCGGCAGAGGCGTCAGTCGGGGGAGGGACCGACGGTGTACTGGCTCACCGAGGGAGTGCCGCGCTACCGTGCTGCGGATGTCGAAGTATGGCTGACCGCACGCTCCACCGCGCGGCCGCGTCTGCCGAGAAGGGGGATCACGCATGCCGGCGCATCGCGGTATGACCCGAGCACCGGGAAGGTCGCGGTCGAGAATCTGCATCCCGAGTACCTGGAGCAGCGCGAGGGCCGCATGAGCAAGACCACCCTGGACACCGACCGCTACCTAATACCGACCGCGGGCCAGCTCGCCGGCACGAGCAGGCGGGAGCCGGTGCTGCCGCTGTGGTTCCGCAAGCTCCACGTCGGCAAGGTCACCAGCGCCGCGATCGAGAAACGGCAGGACGACCTCGGCAAGCGGGGCCTGGTCGCGAGCACGGTGATCCGTTACCGCGACTCGCTCTCTTCCTTCTTCTCCTGGTGTGTCTCGGAGGGCTACATCGCCTACAACCCGGTGACGGCGACCAAGCCGCCGAAGGACCGCCGCGCCCGGGAGGATATGCGCCCGTTGCCGGCGCCCGAGTTCGATGCGGTGGTCAAGGACATTACCGGGCTGAGCCCAGTGTTCGGCGACCTCGTCCTGGTGCTGGGCCGGACGGGGTTGCGCTGGGGCGAGGCGCGGGCGATGCAGGTCCGAGACTTCGTCGGGGTGCCCATGCCGATGCTGCACGTCATCCGCAACCAGCCCGAGGGGGCCGCGGTCAAGGCTCCGAAGCCGGGTAGAGGCCGTAACGTGCCGGTGCCGGACTATCTTGTGCCGGTCATCTGCCGCTTCGCCGCTGGCAAGGCGCCGACCGATCTGCTGTTCACCCGCCCGCGCGGCGCGCAGCTCCACCGCACCTCGTTCGTGCGGGCGACCAACTGGGAGGCCACCGGGCGTGGACGCACCCGGCACGATCTGCGGCACACGGCCGCGTGCGAATGGCTGATCCAGGGCGTGCCGTTGACCACGGTGCAGCACTGGCTCGGCCACGGCTCCATCGCGATCACCGCCCGCTAGCTGCACCACCTCGGCGACTTCGCCGATCGAGCCGCGCTCGATGTCCTCAACACCGCCGCGAAGAAGGCCCTGGGCGAGCGTGCTGCACGGCTGGGTCGAATCGCCCCCGCGGCGCCACTTGGACGGACGCCTGACCGCGGACGCGGGCTCGAACTGGGATAGACCAGCAAAGCAGGCCGATCCTCCACCTCGGGGTGATTCCGGGGTGATCCCGAAGCATGCGACGGCGAAGGCGTCTCGGTTATGGAAACGAAAAATCCCTAGTCCGGCCAGGGATTTTTCTTGCGGTGGGCGATGCCGGACTCGAACCGACGACCTCTTCCGTGTGAAGGAAGCGCGCTACCAACTGCGCCAATCGCCCGCTGTTGTGCCCCTCGATGCTAGCCGACGAAAAGGACATTTCACGAATCGGGACGCGGCCTCGCGCCGATTTGAACTCAGTGCAAAACGTGGGTTATGGTTGACAAGTCGCCGGGACGGGGCCGAGAGGAACCGGGCCGGAAAGACAAAATGCGGATGTAGCGCAGTTGGTAGCGCATCACCTTGCCAAGGTGAGGGTCGCGAGTTCGAGTCTCGTCATCCGCTCGAGTGTGCGGTGTCGGTTCTGAAATCCCAAGTTCCGGCTCTTCATGCGGGCCTGGTGGCGTGGCCGAGAGGCGAGGCAGCGGCCTGCAAAGCCGTGCACACGGGTTCGAATCCCGTCGCCACCTCCACACTCACTTCGATTCCTGCTTCTCATTCTGGTTCGCTAGAGTGTTGAGGTCTGGGCGCGATTGGCGCAGCGGTAGCGCGCTTCCCTGACACGGAAGAGGTCACTGGTTCGATCCCAGTATCGCGCACAAGACAAAACCCCCGGCTTGCCGGGGGTTTTCTTGTATCCGGTCAAGCCTGCGCGAGGGGTCTGATGCAATTCGGGTTCTCCTACGTCGGGGCCGCGTTCCTCGTGGCTCTTTTCGTGCCGAATCTGATCTGGGCGAGGCATCCGCCCGACGGCTATGACCCGAGCGGCGAGAACCGCGTGTTGCGCGCGCTGGAGCGCATCGGCCAGGTCGCGGTGACGGGGCTCACGTTGTTCGCCGCCGACACGAATCCGCGCCCGTGGTCCGCCCTGTCATGGTTCCTCGCCGCCGCAGTTCTGCTGATGATCGCCTACGAGGCCTGCTGGGTCCGTTACTTCCGCAGCTCACGAACCCTGTCCGACTTCTACCGCAGCGCCGTCGGCGTTCCGGTTCCGCTTGCCACCCTGCCGGTGACGTCGTTCGTGCTGCTCGGGATCTACGGGGAGTCGTGGCCCGTCGTGGCGGCGGCGGTCGTGCTCGGGGTGGGGCACCTCGGCATCCACCTGCGCCACGCGGCAGACACCCGGAACTGATCGGCCCCCGGGTCACCCCGGGGGCCGACGTTCCGTTCAGCTCACGGGGTCACGAGCTGCCACGGGCCGTTCTTGTCACCCGGCTTCTGGTTGCGGGTCCACCACTTGGCGGTGTATTCCGCGCCGTTGTACTCGACAACATCTCCCGTGTTGAACACGCGGCTCGCCGTCCACACTGCGGTGCCGTCCTGCGTGGTCGCGATCTGCTCCCACGGACCGTTCGGGTCACCGGGCTTCTGGTTCTGCGTCCACCACTGGGCGAGCCACGTCGACCCGTTGTAGAAGACGTAGTCGCCCGTGTTGTAGACCGACTTCGCGCTCCAGTTCGGTGACACTGTCGGGTTCAGGCCGACGACCACGGGGTCATGGTCGGAGGCCGCGAACGGGTCGGTGCCGTCGAACAACTGGGTCGCGTTGTAGTTGTACCGGCTGTAGGCGTAGGCGACGGATTCCTGCGCGTTGATCTGCCACACGTCGGCGCCGGTCGCGAGCTTCACCGCGGCGCCGTTCGCCAGCACGTGGTCGAGCGAGCCCTCAAGGCCGTTGTACGAGTAGGTCTGCTCGGTCGGGTCGAAGGTGCTGCCGAGGTCGGTGTAGCCGTCCGCGTACAGCGTCTCCAGCGGGTCCTCGTGCGTGTAGGCGTTGAAGTCGCCGACGAGGAACACCGGCTGACCCGCCTTGGCGATCGAGCCCACCCAGGTGTTCACCGCCTGCGCCTCGTGGACGCGGGTCTCGTTGAACGCTCCCTGGTCGACGGCCGGAGACGACGTGTCCTCGGTGTCGCCGGGGTACAGGTTCGCCGAGTCGGAGCCCTTCGACTTCCAGTGGTTCGCGACCACGAGGAAGGCCTGGCTGTCGAGCGCCCCGGCTGCCTTGAACTGCTGCGCGAGCGGCTCACGGGCGATCGAGAACGGCTGGCCGTCACCCGACTGGTCGGCGAGGACCAGCGAGGCGCCCACCGGGCTGACGTCCGCCGGCTTGTAGATGAACGCCGTGCGGATCACGTCCTGACCGTCGAGCGGGGGCAGCTTGTCGGCCGCAGGCGAGGGGACGTACGCCCAGACATCCGCCCCTGCCTTCGCATTGAGCGCATCGACCAGGCCGGCCAGCGCGGTGTCGCGCGGCTCGCCGAACTTCGCCGAGTTCTCGACCTCTTCAAGAGATACGACGCTCGCACCGAGCCGGCTGATCCCGGTGACGATCTTCGACTGCTGGCGCGCGAAGCTCGCATCGTCTGCGGCGCCGCGCGGTCCAGCCCCGCCGTCCGTCGTGGTGCATGTGTTCACCGCGATGCGGTTCCCGTCGCGGTCGGTGTAGTACGAGCACGTGCCCAGTCCGCTGTTCACGAAATCCTCGCCGGTCGTCGCGAAGTAGTTCTCGACGTTGAAGGTCGCGAGGCGGATCGCGCCGCCGACGGCGCTCGGCTGCTGGTTGCCGGTGCGCAGGTCGCTGAAGGTGGCGACGGCCTTGCCCTCGTCCGTCACCGGCGTCGTGGGCTGGAAGCTCCACAGCGAGAAGCGGTAGTCGAGCACAACGGGCGCGTGGAAGGTGACAGCGGAGCCCACGGTCACCGGGTTGTCCGGCGCAAGCCAGGGCAGCGGGATGTCTGCGGAGGCGCCGGTGCTGAAGTTCGTGCCTGAGCCGTCGTCGAGGGTGATCGTGCGCGCCGCGTTGTCCGCAGCAGCGGCTTGCGCCGCCGGGGAGCCTGCTGGGCCGGCATCCGTTGGCTGGCGCAGCGGTGTCGAGCCCGCAGCCAGCGTGAACGAGCCGTACCAGTTGGCGTCGTAATTGTCGGTCACCGTGAACGCGCCCTGCGGGGCGAGCAGCTCGCCCTCGTGCGCTTCCTTCTGCGCGTCGGTCGTGAGCTCGGACCACGGCAGCGCCTCTGGCACCACCGGGGCGAGCGCGGTCGTCAGCTCGGTGACCGTCGGCGAGCTGATCTCCGTCTCGCCCTGGTACTCCTGCACCTTGCCGGTGACCGTGACGCTGTCGCCCAGGTGAACGGCCTTGGCCGAATTCGTGCCGTAGACGAAGACCGCGTCGGACTCGCCCGGGGTCTGGTCGGCGCCGGTCCCGGTGCCTGCGGTCTCGATGAAGAATCCGTTGAATCCGCCCGTCGCGTAGACAGCCGTGACGATGCCCCGCGTGCTCACGCTCTGGCCGACGTACGGCGAGGTATCGGTCGTGCCCTGGATCTGGGCGATCGTGAGGGTTGCGCCGGGGTCGGTGCCCGTGCCGCCGCCGTTGTCGGGGGGAGTGGTGCCGCCGCCGGTCGAACCCGAGCTCTCGGGCGTCGGCGCCGCCGTTGTGAAGTCGGCCGCGTTGTCGTCGGTGTCGGTGCCGCCCGCGTCGCGCTGGTAGCTCATCGTGGCCGAGTTGCCGGTCGGGGCGGTGCCCTCCGGCGAGTTGCTCGTGCCCCAGCCGATCTTGTCGATCACGCTCGGGTCGGTGGGAAGGACGCCTGTGGCGCTGGCCGCCACGTACAGCGTGCCGCCGCCCGCGCCGGGGTTGATGCTGCCGCCGGTCGAGAGGTCGGGCGTCGGCAGGGCGGCGCCGGGGTTCGTGCTCGCGTTGTTGCTCGGCAGCTGGATGAGGAAGTGACCGTGCGCCGCGACCGAGCCGCTCAGCGCGAACAGCTGCGAGCCGCTCGGCGTCACGGTGCTGGCCGGGGCCCGGTACTGCAGCGAGTCGCCGTCGAGCGGGATCGCGGCCGCGGTCGGGTTGTACAGCTCGACGAACTTGTTCAGATAGCTGGCCCCTGAGGAGCCGCCGTTGACATACGCCTCGCTGATGACGAGGCCGGTGCCGGCCCGGTTGGCGAACGCCGGGGCCGAGAGTCCTGCGCCGAGCAGGCACGCCGCGGTGGCCGCGGCGCCGGCGATGACGAGTCGCCGCGAGAGAGCAGAGGGCATCAGTGCCCACCTCCAGTTGTGTGGATGTGCGTGTGGGTCTTGGTCGCGCGTGGCGCAGCCCAAGATCACGACGCTAGGCCTGAGCGGTAGCGCACGGCCAGAGCGTGGTGTTAACAACTGGTGACGGATTCCCCGTTCGAGGGTCACCTGGGGGCTCACGCACCCGCCGCTAGAGTTGAGGCATCCCTCGTACAGACGTCTAGCTAGGAGTGGTTCACGTGGCCGATGGCTTCGAGCTCTTCCCTGATCGGAACGTTGTCGCGATTCGCGTCAACGGCGAGCTGAAGGACAAGGCCACCACGACGACGACGGATGACCTGGTCGAGCCGGTCACCGTCGATTCGCCCGACGGCCTGAGCATCTTGCGCCACTCGGCCGCTCACGTGCTCGCTCAGGCCGTGCAGCAGGTGAACCCCGACGCCAAGCTCGGCATCGGCCCGCCGATCACCGACGGGTTCTACTACGACTTCGGCGTCGCCGAGCCGTTCACCCCCGAGGCCCTGAAGGACCTCGAGAAGGTGATGCAGCGCATCGTCAACCAGGGCCAGCGCTTCGTGCGCCGCGTGGTGACCGAAGACGAGGCGCGCGCGGAAGAGGCGGACGAGCCGTTCAAGCTCGAGCTGATCGGGCTGAAGGGCGGCGCCGGCAAGGCCGACGACAACGAGAGCGTGGAGGTCGGCGCGGGCGAGCTGACCATCTACGACAACGTCGACCCGAAAACCGGCGAGACGGTCTGGAAGGATCTCTGCCGCGGACCGCACCTGCCGGACACCAAGCTCATCTCGAACGGCTTCGCGCTCACCCGCGTGGCCGCCGCCTACTGGCGGGGGAGCGAGAAGAACCCGCAGTTGCAGCGCATCTACGGCACCGCCTGGCCCACGAAGGACGACCTGCGCGCCTACCAGGAGCGACTTGCAGAGGCCGAGCGCCGCGACCACCGCAAGCTCGGCAAGGAGCTCGACCTGTTCTCGTTCCCTGACGAGATCGGCTCGGGCCTCTCGGTGTGGCATCCGAAGGGCGGCATCGTCCGCTACGAGATGGAGCAGCACGCGCGCCGCCGCCACCTCGAGCAGGGCTACTCGGTCGTCTACACGCCACACCTTGCGAAGTCCGACCTGTTCTCGATCTCCGGCCACCTGCAGACGTATGCCGACGGCATCTGGCCGCCGATCCGCATGGATGAAGAGCGGAACGCCGAGGGCGTCGTCGTCAAGCAGGGCGCGGACTACTACCTGAAGCCTATGAACTGCCCGATGCACATCCTGATCTACAAGGAGCGCGGGCGCAGCTACCGGGACCTGCCGCTGCGGTTCTCCGAGAACGGCACCGTGTACCGCAATGAGCTGTCGGGCGCACTGCACGGCCTGACCCGTGTGCGCGGCTTCACCCAGGATGATGCGCACCTGTTCGTGGCGCGCGACCAGCTCGAGGCAGAGACCACGAAGGTGCTCGAGTTCGTGATCTCGCTGCTGAAGGACTTCGGACTCACCGACTTCAAGCTCGAGCTGTCGCTGCGCGACGACGAGAAGTCGAAGTGGATCGGCGACGAGCAGCACTGGGCCGAGGCGACGGACGCGCTGCGGCGCGTGGCGCTCGCCTCCGGGCTCGAGCTCACCGAGGAGCCCGGCGAGGCCGCGTTCTACGGACCGAAGATCGACCTCAAGACGACGGATGCGCTGGGCCGCAGCTGGCAGCTGTCGACGGTGCAGGTCGACTTCAACCTGCCGGAGCGGTTCGGGCTCGAATACACCGCAGCCGACGGCTCGAAGCAGCAGCCGATCATGATCCACCGCGCGCTGTTCGGCTCCATCGAGCGCTTCTTCGCGATCCTGCTCGAGCACTACGCGGGGGCGTTCCCCGCCTGGCTGGCGCCGGTGCAGGTGCTCGGCATCCCGGTGGCCGACGAGTACGCGCCCTACCTCGACGACGTGATCGCGAAGCTCGCGGCGCAGAGCGTCCGGGCCGAGGTCGACCACTCCGACGACCGCATGCAGAAGAAGATCCGCAACGCCGCCAAGTCGAAGGTCCCGTTCCAGCTGATCGCTGGGGAAGAGGACCGCTCGCACGGCACGGTGAGCTTCCGCTTCCGGGACGGCAGCCAGCTGAACGGCATTCCCGTCGACGACGCGATCGCCAGGATCACCGCGTCGATCGCGTCGCACGAGCAGGTCGACACCGCCTGGGCCGAGTAGACATGGCGCGGCTCTCCCTCGGCGACTACGAGGATCACGAGGGGGCGGATGCCTCGGCATCCGTTCACCTCGATGACCCGTCGCACCTCGCAGGCGTGCCCGACGAGTTCCAGCGCCTGTGGACGCCGCACCGCATGGTCTACATCCAGAACGGGCAGCAGCAGCCGCACGGCGACGACTGCCCGTTCTGCGTGGCCCCAACGCTGCCCGACGAGGAGTCGCTGATCGTCCACCGCGGCCAGGCGGCGTTCGCGCTGCTCAACCTGTTCCCTTACAACAGCGGGCATCTGCTCGTATGCCCGTACCGGCATATCTCGCTCTATGACGAGGCCAATGCGGAAGAAGTGGCTGAGATCGGGGAGATCACCCAGACCGCGATGCGGGTGATCCGTGAGGTGTCGCGCAACGACGGCTTCAACCTCGGAATGAACCAGGGAGCCATTGCCGGCGCGGGAATCGCGAGCCACCTGCACCAGCACGTCGTGCCGCGCTGGGCCTCCGACGCGAACTTCCTGCCGATCATCGCGAAGACGAAGGCGCTGCCGCAGCTGCTCGGCGAGGTTCGGGCGACGATCGCCCAGGCGTGGCCCAGCTAAACTGGAGGAACTATGACCAACGGAGAAATCGGCTCGAGCCGCGTCAAGCGCGGGCTCGCCGAAATGCTGAAGGGCGGCGTCATCATGGACGTCGTCACCCCCGAGCAGGCGCGCATCGCCGAGGACGCGGGCGCAGTGGCCGTCATGGCGCTGGAGCGCGTCCCCGCCGACATCCGCTCACAGGGCGGTGTTGCACGTATGAGCGACCCCGACCTGATCGACCAGATCATCTCCTCCGTCTCGATCCCCGTCATGGCGAAGGCGCGCATCGGCCACTTCGTGGAGGCGCAGGTGCTGCAGGCGCTGGGCGTCGACTACATCGACGAGTCCGAGGTGCTGTCGCCGGCCGACTACGTCAACCACATCGACAAGTGGAACTTCACCGTCCCCTTCGTCTGCGGTGCGACCAACCTCGGTGAGGCGCTGCGCCGCATCAACGAGGGCGCGGCGATGATCCGCTCGAAGGGCGAGGCCGGCACCGGCGACGTCTCGGAGGCGACCAAGCACATCCGCAAGATCACCTCAGAGGTGAACGCGCTCAAATCGATGACGAAGGACGAGCTCTACGTCGCCGCGAAGGAGCTGCAGGCTCCCTACGAGCTGGTGGCCGAGATCGCCGAGACCGGCAAGCTTCCCGTCGTGCTGTTCACCGCGGGCGGCGTGGCCACCCCGGCCGACGCGGCGCTCATGATGCAGCTCGGCGCCGACGGCGTGTTCGTGGGCTCCGGCATCTTCAAGTCGGGCGACCCGGCCAAGCGCGCCGCCGCGATCGTCAAGGCGACCACCATGTACGACGACCCGCAGACGATCGCCGAGGTCAGCCGCGGGCTCGGCGAGGCGATGGTCGGCATCAACGTCTCCGACCTGGCAGCCCCGCACCGCCTGGCCGAGCGCGGCTGGTGAGCTCGGCTCCTCGCGTAGGCGTCCTGGCGCTCCAGGGGGATTTCCGCGAGCACTTGGCGGTGCTTCGCGAGCTGGGCGCCGACGCGGTGCCCGTGCGACGGGCTTCTGAGCTGGCATCCGTTCGGGGCCTCGTGATCCCCGGCGGCGAGTCGACCGTCATGGACAAGCTGTCGCGCGCCTTCGACCTGCGCGAGCCGCTGCTCGACGCGATCGCGGGCGGCCTGCCGGTCTACGGCACGTGCGCGGGGCTGATCATGCTGGCCGACCGCGTGCTGGATGCCATCGAGGGGCAGCAGACGCTCGGCGGCCTCGACGTCACGGTGCGCCGCAACGCCTTCGGCTCGCAGCTCGACTCGTTCGAGACCGACCTCACGATGCCCGTGCTCGGCGATCCGCCGGTGCATGCGGTGTTCATCCGCGCCCCGGTGGTCGAAGCGCTGGGGGAGAAGGCGACCGCGATCGGCTCGCTCGAGGACGGGCGCGTGGTCGCGGTCGAGCAGGGCAACCTGCTCGGCACCTCGTTCCACCCCGAGGTCACCGGCGACTACCGCTTCCACGAGTACTTCCTCTCGAAGGTGCGCGCGGCCTAGCGTGGGCTCATGATCGCGTACGTCGCCCTGCTCCGCGGGGTCAACGTCGGGGGCATCACGATCAGGTCGGCCGATCTCGGCGAGCTGTTCCGGTCGCTCGGCTTCGGCGGCGTGCGCACGGTGCTCGCGAGCGGCAACGTCGTGTTCGAGAGCGAAGAGGCGGATGCCGCAGCGCTCAAGGCCCGCATCGAGAAGGCTCTGCGCGAGCGCTTCGGGTATGACGCCTGGATCGTGCTCGTCACCCGCGAGAAGCTCGCCGAGGTCGTCGCGGCGTTCCCCTTCGACGCGGAGCGCGAGGGCTGGCATCCGTATGTCCTGTTCGCCTCGGATGCCGCGCGCCTGCGCGAGCTGGTCGAGACCGCCCCGACGCTCGACCCCGATGAGGAGATCGTGGCGGGCGGCGACGGCGTGCTCTACTGGCAGCTCAACATCTCGGTCGGCAGCACGAACACGAAGCTGGCGAAGCTCACCGCCAAGCCGCGCTTCAAGCCGACCACCACGAACCGGAACCTGCGGACGCTCACGAAGCTGCTCTAGGCGGGCTCAGCGTCGGGCGTTCGCCGCCCAGTGCTCGCGGACGATGCCTGCCACCGCGTCGGCGTCCTCGAGCGGCGCGATATTGCGCACGCCGTGCAGCGTGCGCGTGCGAGCGTTCATCATGCGGTTGGTCACGCGCTCGGCCTCGGCCGGGCCCCAGCCCGTGCGCGAGTCGCCCGCGACGAAGACGGTCGGCGCCTCGACCGCGACGGCCGCGTCATCGAGCGAGGGACGGTCGAGGACGAAAGAGCGGGCCGCACGCACGAATCCGCGGCGATCAGCACTCAGGAATCCGTTTTTCACGATGCGCACCGCCTCTGCGTCGACGGCGATCGTGCGCTCGGTCATGATCGAACGCAGCAGTCGCACCTGGACCGGAGCGGGGAAGCCGAACAGTCGGACGAAGGGGAGCGCGGCGGCGAGGTCGCGGCGCTCGCGCCCGGCGAGCGGCGTCGTGGGCGCGCCGATGGACACGAGCGAGCGGATGCGTCGCGGCTCCTCCACGGCCGCGGCGATGCCGACCTGGCCGCCCCACCCGTTGCCGACCCAGTCGACGCGGTCGATGCCGAGCGAGTCGAGCACGTCGAAGGTGGCGATGGCGCAGTCGGCGATCGTCGCCTGGCGGGTGAGCGGGTCGCTGGCTCCGAACGACGGGCCGTCGATCAGCACGACGGTGCGCAGGCGCGTGAGCACGGGAACCACGCGGTCCCAGCTGTGCGAGTCGACGAAGAAGCTGTGCCACAGCACGGCGACGCGCTTGGGACCCTCTTCGACCCGAACCCCCAGGCGCCCGAGGCGCGTGGCGAGCTTGATCGGCATGGTCGCAAGCCTAGTAACGAGGTGCTCGTAGAATTGACCGAACGCTATTTCAACCAGGAGACGTATGTCCGGGCATTCCAAGTGGGCGACGACCAAGCACAAGAAGGCTGTCATCGATCAGCGCCGTGCGAAGTCGTTCGCGAAGCTGATCAAGAACATCGAGGTCGCGGCGAAGATCGGCGGCGCCGACCTCACCGGCAACCCGACCCTCGCCGACGCGGTGCAGAAGGCGAAGAAGACCTCTGTCCCCAACGACAACATCGACCGCGCGATCAAGCGCGGCGCGGGTCTCACCGGCGAGACCATCGACTACGCGACGATCATGTACGAGGGCTACGCCTCCGGCGGCGTCGCGCTGCTCGTCGAGTGTCTGACCGACAACAGGAACCGCGCAGCGGCCGAGGTGCGCACGGCGATGTCGCGCAACGGCGGCACGCTCGCCGACCCGGGTTCGGTGGCGTACAACTTCAGCCGCAAGGGCGTCATCGTGGTCCCGGCTGAGGGCACCACCGAGGACGACGTGCTGGCCGCGGTCCTCGAGGCCGGCGCCGAAGAGGTCACCGCCCAGGGCGAGAGCTTCGAGGTGCTCACCGAGTCGGGCGAGCTCGTCGCGACCCGCACCGCCCTGCAGGAGGCCGGCATCGACTACGACTCGGCCGACGTCGAGTTCGTGGCGTCCGTCAAGGTCAACGCCGACGCGGAGACGGCGCGCAAGGTCTTCCGCCTCATCGACGCCCTCGAGGACAGCGACGACGTGCAGAACGTCTACACCAACCTCGACCTGTCGCCAGAGGTCCAGGCCGAGCTCGAGGAAGACGAGGACTAGGCCCGCATGGCGCTGCGCGTGCTCGGGGTCGACCCCGGCCTGACGCGCTGCGGCTACGGGGTCATCGACGCCGACCGCGCCCCACGACTGGTGCGGGTCGGCGTCGTCCGCACCCCGTCGGACCTCGAGCACGGGAAGCGCCTCGTGCGCATCCTCGCAGGGCTGCGCGAGGTCATCGACGAGACGCGGCCCGACGCGCTCGCGCTCGAGCGGGTGTTCGCGAACAACCAGTTGAACACGGTCATGGGCGTCGCGCAGGTGTCCGGCCTGGTGATCCACGAGGCGGCGAGCCGGGGGATTCCGCTCGAGCTGTTCACCCCCAGCGAGGTGAAGAGCGCGATCACCGGCTACGGCGGCGCCGACAAGCCCCAGGTGGGCGAGATGGTGAGACGGATTCTTCGGCTGGACGCCGTGCCGAAGCCGGCGGATGCCGCGGACGCGCTCGCCCTCGCGATCGCGGCCTCCTGGCGCTCGGCGCGGGGGATTCCGACGGGGGCGGCGCCGCGTGCGGCATCCGGCGCCCTCACGCCTGCGCAGCAGGCCTGGCTCAACGCCGAGAAGGCGACCCGCAAGCAGTTCTGAACCTATGTTCGAGTGTCGCTACCGCGTGATGTCGGGGGCGGCACATAGCCTGGGCGCATGATCAGCTCACTGCGCGGCACCGTCCTGCGCGCCTCAGGCGCCGAGCTCGTGATCGAGGTGGCCGGGGTCGGCTACCTCGTGAGCGTGACGCCGGAGCATGCGCTCGCGCTGCGCGTGGGCGATGAGGCGCTCGTGCACACGGCGCTGATCGTGCGGGAGGACGCCCTCTCGCTCTTCGGCTTCGAAGACGTCGAGCGGCTCGACGTCTTCCAGCTGCTGCTCGGCGTGAACGGCGTCGGGCCGAAGTCGGCGCTGGGGGTGCTGTCGGCGCTCACGCCCGACCAGATCGCCCGTGCGGTGCAGTCCGATGACGACGCCGTGTTCCGCAAGGTGAGCGGCATCGGGCCGAAGACGGCGAAGCTCATCGTGGTGCAGCTCGCCGGCAAGCTGCACGTCGTTGCGCCCGCGGCTGCGGCGCCGGCTGCGAAGCAGAAGACGACGGTCGGCGACGACGTGCGCGTCGCGCTGGTCGGGCTCGGGTGGCCTGAGAAGGTGGCTGCGGATGCCGTGGCCGAGGTCCTCGCCGAGCTGGGCGACGCAGCGGCCGACGCCACCGCGGCATCCGTGCCCGCCCTGCTGCGCCGCGCACTGGCCGTGCTCGGGCCCGCCGCCCAGCATCAACCCGCGGGGGCCGGCCGATGAGCGACGACCTCACGACGCCCCAGGCGCAGAACGAGGCGGAGCTCGCCTTCGAGGGCGCGCTGCGGCCCAAGTCGCTCGGCGAGTTCGTCGGCCAGTCGAAGGTGCGCGGTCAGCTGCAACTGCTGCTCACGGCCGCGCGGATCCAGGAGCGCACGGCCGACCACATCCTGCTCGCCGGCCCGCCGGGGCTCGGCAAGACGACGCTCGCCATGATCGTCGCGACCGAGAGCGACCGGCCGCTGCGCATGTCGAGCGGCCCCGCCATCCAGCACGCCGGCGACCTCGCCGCCGTGCTCTCGTCCCTCGTTCCCGGCGAGGTGCTCTTCATCGATGAGATCCACCGCATGGCCCGCAGCGCGGAGGAGATGCTGTACCTCGCGATGGAGGACTTCCGCATCGACATCATGGTCGGCAAGGGGGCGGGCGCGACCAGCATCCCTCTCGATCTCGCACCGTTCACCCTCGTGGGCGCCACCACGCGCTCCGGCCTGCTGCCCAACCCGCTGCGCGACCGCTTCGGCTTCACCGCACACCTCGAGTTCTACTCGGACGACGAGCTCGAGAAGGTGCTCGACCGGGCGGCTGGCATGCTCGAGCTCGACATCGACCGGGAGGCCCTCGCCGAGATCGCCGGCCGCAGCCGCGGCACTCCGCGCATCGCGAACCGGCTGCTGCGGCGCGTGCGCGACTACGCCCTGGTCCACACGGGCCGAGCCCACCTTGCGGCCGTGCGCGCCGCGCTCGAGCTGTACGACGTCGACGAACTGGGGCTCGACCGACTCGACCGCGCCGTCATGCAGACCGTGCTGACACGATTCGACGGCGGTCCGGTCGGCCTGTCGACGCTCGCGGTGTCCGTGGGGGAGGAGGCGGAGACGATCGAGTCGGTCGTCGAGCCGTTCCTCGTGCGCATCGGGCTGATCTCGCGCACCCCGCGGGGGCGCGTCGCGACCGCCCGGGCCTGGCGGCATTTCGGGCTGGAACCCAGCAGGCCGACAGGTGGCGCCCAGCAGGCGCTTTTCACCGATGACCTATAATCCTGCGAAGGGCCAGATCGGCCCGCAATCCCCGCGTGAGGCCGTGCTCCGACCGTTGAGCGGCTCCCTCACACCGAAAGGACTTCCCCTTCATGGGCAGTAACCCCACCCTCATCGTCTTGATGGTCGTCATCGTCGGGTTCTTCTTCTTCTGGACGTGGCGCAACAATCGCAAGCGTCAGCGCGATGAGGCCGAGAAGTCGTCACAGCTCGTCAAGGGCGTCGAGATCATGACGAACTCCGGCATCTTCGGAACCATCGAGTCCGTCGACCTCGAGAACAACAAGGTCGTCCTCGAGACCGCGCCCGGGCAGTTCCTCACCGTTCACCGCCAGGCGATCTCCCGCATCGAGACGCCCGCTCAGGCATCCGTCGACGACGACGCGAACTCGACCGACGCGACCACCGCGAGCGCCGTCGAGCAGGCGAACGCCGAGGCTCAGGCCCAGGCGGCGAAGACCGCCGACCAGAAGCCCGAGTTCGGCGAGCGCATCCAGCCGAGCAAGAACGACGAGTAAGTCCCGCTCCAACTCCCAGCCGCACGGTGGTCCCTACCGCCTGCGGCAGAAAGCTGAGTCCCGCCCGTGGCCAAGACGTCACCTGTTCGGCACGCGTCCCGCTCCCTGATCTGGCTGGGCGTGCTCGTCGTCGCCCTCGCCGCCGCGCTCACCAGCGGCGTGCTCTGGGGCAGCGCGACCGTCGCCCCCAAGCTCGGCCTCGACTTGCAGGGCGGCACCGAGGTCATCCTGACCCCGGCGCTCGCGGGCAACCAGCAGATCACGAGCGACGAGCTCGACCAGGCGGTCTCGATCATCCGCCAGCGCGTCAACGCCTCGGGTGTCTCGGAGGCCACCGTCTCGACTCAGGGCAACACGAACATCGTCGTCGACGTGCCCGGCCGCCTCGACGACGCCACGAAGCAGCGCATCGAGGCCTCGTCGAAGATGGAGCTGCGGCCGGTGCTGCTGGCCGAGAGCCCCGCGACGACCTCCTTCACCGGGCAGGACGGCAAGCAGACGCCGTACCCGACACCCGCGCCGACCCTCGCGAACACGCCGACGGCGAAGCCGACCGATGCGAGCGACCCCAGCTGGGTCACGCCGTACCTGCAGGCCAAGTACGACGCGTTCGACTGCGCGACCCTGAAGGACGCCACGACCAACGTCGCCCCCGCGGGCGAGCCGCTCGTCACCTGCGATGACGCGGGCCAGACCAAGTACCTGCTCGGCCCGGTCGAGGTGCAGGGCAGCGACATCACGAACGCCACGGCGGGCATGATCTCGAGCCAGCAGGGCGTCACCACCGGCCAGTGGGGCGTCAACCTGACGTTCAACTCGACGGGCGCGAAGGCGTTCGACAAGGTCAGTCAGCGCCTCAACGGCTACTACGTCGCCGCGCAGTCGGCCGGCACCAACGACCCTCGCTCGCAGTTCGCGTTCGTGCTCGACGGCCGGGTGCTCGAGGCGCCGCAGATGCAGGGCATCATCACCGGCAACACCTCGCAGATCACGGGCAGCTTCACCCAGGCGAGCGCTCAGACGCTCGCCAACCAGCTCAAGTTCGGCGCGCTGCCGGTGAGCTTCAAGGTGCAGAGCTCCAACACGATCTCGGCGACGCTCGGCTCCGCCCAGCTGCTCTCGGGCGTGATCGCCGGCGCGATCGGCCTGCTGCTGGTCTTCATCTACACGCTGTTCCAGTACCGCACGCTCGGCTTCGTGACGATCGCGTCGCTCGTGATCGCGGCGGCGCTCAGCTACCTGACGATCTCGCTGCTGTCGTGGCAGATGGGCTACCGGCTCTCGCTCGCCGGCGTCGCCGGCCTCATCGTCGCGATCGGCTTCACCGCCGACTCGTTCATCGTGTACTTCGAGCGAATACGCGACGAGCTGCGCGAGGGCAGGGGTCTCGAATCCGCCGTCGAGGCGGGCTGGAAGCGCGCCCGCCGCACGGTGTACGCCGCGAAGACCACGAACCTGCTCGCGGCCGTCGTGCTCTACATCTTCGCCGTCGGCGACGTGCAGGGCTTCGCCTTCACGCTCGGCCTCACGACGATCCTCGACGTGATCATCGTGGTGCTCTTCACGCACCCGATCATGCAGCTGTTCGCGCGCACCGAGTTCTTCGCCTCAGGGCACAAGCTCTCCGGCCTCGACCCGACGGCGCTCGGCGCCGTCTACCGTGGCGCCGGCCAGTTCCGGCCCTCCACGGCGGTCGGCGCGGGCAAGCTCGCCTCGAGCAGCCGTGAAGCCGCCAAGCGCCAGACCATCGCCGAGCGGAAGGCCGCGGAGCTCGCGGCCGCCGGCACCCGTCGTAACGGAAAGGACGACTGATGCCCTCCCCATTCCAGCGGTTCGGCAACGACCTCTTCACGGGCGCCCGTTCGGTCAAGTTCGTCCAGCGCAAGAATCTGTGGCTCGGCATCTCGGCCGTGCTCATGATCCTCTGCATCCTCATCCCCGTCGTGCGCGGGTTCAACTGGGGCATCGACTTCCGCGGCGGGTCGCAGTTCCAGATCTCCAACGTGCACACCACCGACCAGTCGGTCGCGACACAGGCGGTGCACGAGGTCAAGTCGGGCGCCGTTGTCCAGGTGTCGGTCGTCAACCGCACCGGCATCCGCGTCACCACCGACCAGCTGACCACCGGCCAGACCAAGCAGGTGACGAACAACCTCGCCGCGGCGTACGACGTCAGCGCCGACGAGATCACCTCGTCGTTCATCGGGCCGGCCTGGGGCCAGGACGTGTCGCGGAAGGCCCTCGAGGGCCTCGGCGTCTTCCTCGCCCTCGCGTTCATCGGCATGGCGCTGTACTTCCGCACCTGGAAGATGTCGCTGTCGGCGATCATCACGCTGTTCCACGACCTGATCTTCACGGCCGGCGTATACGCCCTCACCGGGTTCGAGATCACCCCGGCCACGGTGATCGGCTTCCTCACGATCCTCGGCTATTCGCTCTACGACACCGTCGTCGTCTTCGACAAGGTTCGCGAGAACACGACGGAGGACGTCGAGAAGCTCGCCCGCACCTTCGGCGAGTCGGTGAACCTCGCGGTCAACCAGACGCTCGTGCGCTCGATCAACACCGCGGTCATCGCGGCGCTGCCAGTCGCCGGCATCCTCTTCATCGGCGGTTTCGTGCTGAACGCGACCACCCTCGAAGACATCTCGCTCGCGCTCTTCACCGGCATCCTGATCGGCACCTACTCGACCGTCTTCGTGGCCGCACCGTTGTACGCGTGGCTGCGGCAGGGCGAGCCGGCGATCGCGAAACATGACAAGCGCGTGCTCGCTGCCCGTGCAAAGGCCCCCGTCGGCGCGGAGAACGTGGCAGTCACGCGATAATGGCCTAAAGGAGGCGGTGCTGATGGTCGATACCACGACGAGCAACCAGACCGCCTCACTGCGCCGTCTCGTGCCTCGCCTGTTCTCCCGTTCGGTGCAGAACGGCGCGCTCGACACGCTGCTGCGCACCGTGCGCCAGCACCACCCGCGCGCAGACATCGCGCTGATCGAGCGGGCGTATGCCACGGCGGAGAAGGCGCACGCCGGGCAGACCCGCCGCAGCGGGGAGCCGTACATCACGCATCCGCTTGCCGTCGCCCAGATCCTCGCCGATCTCGGCATCGGCTCGAAGACCGTCGCGGCGGCGCTGCTGCACGACACCGTCGAGGACACCGACTACGGCCTCGATCAGCTCACCGCGGATTTCGGCACCGAGATCGCGATGCTGGTCGACGGCGTCACGAAGCTCGACAAGGTCAAGTACGGCGACAGCGCCCAGGCCGAGACGGTGCGGAAGATGATCATCGCGATGTCGAAGGACATCCGCGTGCTGGTGATCAAGCTCGCCGACCGTCTGCACAACGCTCGCACCTGGGGCTTCATGCCGACCGCCAACGCCGAGCGGAAGGCGAAGGAGACCCTCGAGATCTACGCGCCGCTCGCGCACCGCCTCGGAATCCAGACCATCAAGTCCGAGCTCGAAGACCTGAGCTTCGCGGTGCTGCAGCCGAAGCTCTACGTCGAGATCGAGAACCTCGTGAAGCAGCGCTCGCCCGAGCGCGAGCGGGTCGTTCAGCAGGTGATCGACGCGATCGACGAGGACCTGCGCGGCGCGCGCATCCGCGGCAAGGTCGTCGGGCGGCCGAAGCAGTACTACTCGATCTACCAGAAGATGGTCGTGCGCGGGCGCGAGTTCGACGAGATCTACGACCTCGTCGGCATCCGCGTGCTCGTCAACACGGTGCGGGACTGCTACGCGGTGCTCGGCCAGATCCACGCCAGGTGGACCCCGATGCCGGGCCGCTTCAAGGACTACATCGCGACGCCGAAGTACAACCTGTACCAGTCGCTGCACACGACCGTGATCGGCCCGGGCGGCCGCGCCGTCGAGATCCAGATCCGCACGGAGGAGATGCACCAGCGCGCCGAGTACGGCGTCGCGGCGCACTTCAAGTACAAAGAGCGCGCGGCGGGCGGCAAAGACGACAAGACCAACGCGGATGCCGACCTGACCTGGCTCGCGCACATCACCGACTGGCAGGCCGAGACCGAGGACCCGAGCGAGTTCCTCGACTCGCTGCGCTACGAGATCGGTGCGAAAGAGGTCTACGTCTTCACCCCGAAGGGCAAGGTCATCGGTCTGCCGCAGGGTGCGACGCCGGTCGACTTCGCGTACGCGGTGCACACCGAGGTGGGCCACCGCACCATGGGCGCGAAGGTCAACGGGCGGCTCGTGCCGCTCGACTCCGGCCTGTCGACGGGCGACGTCGTCGAGGTGTTCACCTCGAAGAACCCGGACGCCGGCCCCAGTCAGGACTGGCTGAACTTCGTCCAGAGCCCGCGCGCGCGCAGCAAGATCAAGCAGTGGTTCACGAAAGAGCGCCGCGATGAGGCGATCGAGCAGGGCAAAGACGCGATCGCGCGCGCCATGCGCAAGCAGAACCTGCCGCTCACCAGGCTGATGAGCGCGGATTCTTTGGCCGACGTCGCCCAGACCCTGCACCTCGAGGGTGTCGAGGCGCTGTATGCGGCGGTCGGCGAGGGCCATGTGTCGACCCAGTCGGTGCTCGAGAAGCTCGTCAGCGGCCTGCAGACCGAGACCGAGAGCACGGTCGCCGAGGCCGCACCGATCGTCCGCGGCCGGCGGCCGCGCAGCTCGAGCGACTCCGGAGTGCTCGTGCGCGGTGCGCCCGACATCCTCGTCAAGCTCGCGAAATGCTGCACGCCGGTGCCCGGCGACGAGATCGTCGGCTTCATCACCCGAGGCGCGGGCGTCTCGGTGCACCAGGCCAGCTGCCAGAACGTCAAGAGCCTGATGGATCAGCCCGAGCGCATGATCGACGTCGAGTGGGCCGAAGAGAACAAGGGTGTCTTCCTGGTGCAGATCCAGGTCGAGGCGCTTGACCGCTCCGGGCTGCTGTCCGACATCACGCGGGTGCTGTCGGAGCACCACGTCAACATCCTGTCGGCGACGGTCTCGACTTCGCAGGACCGGCTCGCGCTCTCGCGATATGTGTTCGAGATGGGCGACACAACCCACCTCGACCGCGTGCTGAACGCCGTGCGCCGCATCGACGCCGTCTACGACGTCTATCGGGTCTCTGCTGGCTAGTCCCGCCGCTCCTCGCGCGGCGTGAGTCGTTGCGCGAGGCGCCATACACGCCGCCGCGTCGCTGTGGCCGAGCCATGCGCGGACGTCACGCACCCCACTCCCTAAGGCGTTCGAGGGCGCGGAGCTTGCCCGGAGTGTGGCCGAGGCCGAGCGCGATCGTGATGGACTCGGCCACCACCGCAGGGGAGCGCAGCAGCCCGCGCGCGGCCGCCTCGCGCTCGGCCGACACAGCGTCGAGCAGCGCGACATCGACCGCGGTACGGCCGCGCGAGGTGAGGCGGATGCCGGCGAGCGAGACGAGGTCCTCGTCGGGCACGGTCGTCTCGCGCAGAGTGATGCGCGTCGTCGACAGCAGACGACCTCGAGCGTCACGGCGGATCGAGCCGGTGTGGACGAGGGGTGGCCGGTCCAGGCATCCATACACCCAGAGCGCAGTGTCGAGCTCGGCCACCATGCGCGCGCTGAACAGGCCCGCGAGCGCGGCTGCGCGATTCACCGCGAGCTCGGGCTCGTCGACGGCGATCACGGCCTCGTCGAGCGCGAACGCCTCGCCGTCGAGCCGCAGTGCGGACAGCTCGGCGACAGGGAAGTCGAGGCGCGTGAGCACGGGGGAGTAGCGCATAGCGGCAAGCCTCCCAGGTGCAGAAAAGGCCCGGGCGAACCCGGGCCCTTCTGTGGAGAACTGCCTATCGAAGCGCGTTCAGCCACGCCTTGCGAGCGTCGATGGCCTCCTGCGCGTCGGCGATCGCCTTCGTGTCGCCTGAGGCCTGCGCGTCGGCGAGCTCCGACTCGAGCCGCTCGATCGCTTCGGTGAGCTGGGCCGCGAGGCCGGCGCTGCGCGCCTGCTTCTCTGGATTGTTCGCGCGCCAGTGCTCCTCGTCGAGCTTGCGCACGGCGGCCTCGACGCGGCGCAGGCGGTCTTCGATCGGGCGCACCTGCTCGCGCGGCACGCGGCCGATCTCGTCCCATCGGCGCTGGATGTCGAGCAGCTTCGCCTTCGCGACGTCGCGGTCGCTCTCGCCGGCGAGCGGCTCGGCCTCGGCGAGCAGCGCGAGCTTGGCGTCGAGGTTCGCGGAGTACTCCTCGTTCTCGATCGTGTCGGCCTCTGCCTTGGCCGCGTAGATCTGGTCGCCGGCTGCCTTGAAGCGGGCCCACAGCGCGTCGTCGTCGCGCTTGCCTGCGCGGCCCGCGCGCTTCCACTCGTCGAGCAGCTCCCGGTACTGCGGGATGCCGTCGATTCCGCGCGGCACGAGCGCCTCTGCGCGCTCGATCAGCGTCGCCTTGATGGTGCGCGCATCGCGGTGCTGCGAGTCGAGCTCTGCGAAGAACGCCTTGCGGTTGCGCTCGATCACCGAACGCGCGCCCCTGAAGCGCTTCCACAGCTCGTTGGCCTCGTTCTTGGGAAGACGGGGTCCGTCCTTCTGGTGCTGCTGCCAGCGCCCGAACAGCTCGTCGAGCTGTGCGCTGGTGCGCTTCCACTGGGTCTTCGCCGGGTCCTCTGCGGCCAGGGCCTCGACCTCGACGACGATCTGCTCGCGCACGGCGAGGGCGTCCGCGAGGGCCGCCTTGGCCTCTGCGCTCTGCTGCTCGGTGAGCTCTTCGACCGCGCCGCCCAGCTTGTCGAGCCGCGCCTCGAGCGAGGCCAGATCGCCGACGGCGCTCGCGCCGACGATGCTCGACTTCAGCGTCGCCACCGACTTCGCGACGTCCGCGGCTGGGGCGCCACGCCGCGCACGCTGCTCGAGGATCGACACCTGGCCGGCGAGGTCGGCGAACTTCCGCTCGTAATACGCCAGAGCCTCTTCTGCGGTTGCACCGGGGAACTCGCCGACGGCGCGCTCACCGTCGCCTTCGCGCACGTAGACGGTGCCGTCCTCGGCCACACGGCCCCAGGGCTGCTGTTGGGAATCGGACAAGATGCTCCACCTTGCTCACGGATCGGCCCAGGGGAAGGCCGATGCTGACACTCGCCCGCCAGCCTATTGCACCCCACCCCGGGGTGTCGCGGCCTACTTGATCGTGAACCCGGTGATGGTCGTCGGCACGGTCGGAACGCCGTCGCCCTGCCCGTTGCTGTTGTCCTGGCCCTTGTCGGCGATGTCGCTGATCAGCTTGTCGAGGCCGCTCGTGACCTGGCCCACGACCGTGTATCCGCCCGCGGAGTCCGCCGGGATCGTCGTGTCGCCGTAGACGATGAAGAACTGGCTGCCGTTGCTGTACGCATTGCCGCTCTGGCGAGCGAGCGCGATGACGCCCTTCTTGTAGACGTTGTCGCTCGGCGCGTTCTCGATCGGCCCGAAGCTGAAGCCGGGGCCGCCCGTCGGACCGTCTGCCACGGTCTTCGCGCCGCCGCACTGCAGCACTTTGAAGTCGTCGCCCGTGGTCAGGCGGTGACACACCGTGCCGGCGTAGAAGCCGTTCTGAATCAGGCTGATCACGGCCGACGCGCCCTGCGGCGCCGCCTTGCCGTCGAGCGTGACCCCCAACGGGATGTCGCTGTTGAGCGTCAGCGTCCCCGTCCAGTCGCGGCCGTCGGCGATCGACTTGTCAGGGACGTCGCCCTGGTTGGCGTTGGTGGCAGTCGGGGTGGGCGTAGGCGTCGCCGTGGCGGTCGATGCGGGCTTGGCCTCCGGCTTTCCGGGACCCACTCCGAAATAGGCGAGCTGCGCGCCGATCGCCGCAGCAGCCACGATGACGATCGCGATGCCGGCGATCAGGTTGTCGCGGCGGCGGCGCTTCCGGCCCGTCTCGTGAACGGTCTGCCTGGCCTGGTACGCACGCAGTCGCTCGCGGGCGATGCGGGCGTCGCGGTCGTTCTTCGAGGGTGCCACCCGCGCACTTTATCGGGTGTGGATATGTACGTCGAAATCGACGGACACTCGTAAGCTTGTTCTATGTCTGACACACGGGTGGGTCTGCGCAGCGGCGCCACCCCGCTCGCGGTGCGCATGCGGCCGAAGAGCCTCGACGAGGTCGCCGGTCAGCACCACCTGCTCACGCCCGGCTCGCCGCTCGTCGCGCTCGCCAACGACAAGACGGGCGAGCGCGGCTCGGTCTCCGTCATCCTCTGGGGGCCGCCCGGCACGGGCAAGACCACGCTGGCACAGGTCATCGCGCATTCGTCCGGCCGGCGATTCGTCGAGCTCTCTGCCGTGACGGCCGGCGTGCGCGACGTGCGCCAGGTGATGGACGAGGCGATGTCGAACCGCGACCTCTACGGCATCTCGACGGTCCTCTTCCTCGACGAGATCCACCGGTTCACGAAGGCCCAGCAGGACGCGCTGCTCCCCGGCGTCGAGAACGGCTGGGTCATCCTGGTCGCCGCCACCACCGAGAATCCGTCTTTCTCCGTCATCTCGCCGCTGCTGTCGCGCTCGCTGCTGCTCACCCTCGAGACGCTGACCGCCGACGATCTCGGCACGCTCGTCGACAGGGCCGTCGCCGACCCGCGCGGGCTCGCCGGCCGTTTCGAGCTCGAGCAGGAGGCCAGGGCTGCGATCGTCCAGCTGTCATCGGGCGACGCGCGGCGCGCGCTGACGGCGCTCGAGGCGGCGTCCATCACGGCCGACTCCGAACAGCAGACCGTCATCACAGCCGAGCAGGTGTCTCGGGCGGTCGACCGCGCCCTGCTGCGCTACGACCGCCAGGGCGACGAGCACTACGACGTCATCAGCGCGTTCATCAAGTCGATCAGGGGGTCCGACGCGGATGCCGCGCTGCACTACCTGGCGCGCATGATCGAGGCGGGGGAGGACCCGCGGTTCATCGCCCGCCGCCTCATCGTCTCGGCGTCAGAGGACATCGGCATGGCAGACCCGACGGCGCTCGGCGTGGCGGTCGCCGCGGCGGATGCCGTGCAGTACATCGGGATGCCCGAGGGGCGCATCCCGCTCGCGCAGGCCACGGTGCACCTGGCCACCGCGCCGAAGTCGAACGCCAGCTACATGGCGCTCGACGCCGCCATCGCCGACGTGCGGGCGGGCAAGGCCGGCCGCGTGCCCAAGCACCTCCGTGACGCGCATTATGCGGGCGCGAAGAAGCTCGGGCACGGCAAGGGGTATGTCTACCCGCACGACGACGAGCTGGGGGTGGTCACGCAGCAGTACCTGCCCGACACGCTGAAGAACGTCGAGTACTACCGGCCGACCGATCACGGCAACGAGCGCGACATCGCCTCCCGGTGGGAGAAGCTGAAGCGCATCATCCGACGGCGCTGAGTCGCTCAGTCGCGCGCGAGCAGCTCCAGCGTGTCGACGACGCGGTTGGAGAATCCCCACTCGTTGTCATACCAGGCGACGACCTTGACGTTGCGACCGTCGACGCGGGTGAGCGCAGAGTCGAAGACCGAGGATGCTGCGACGCCGACGATGTCGGACGACACCAGCGCGTCCTCCGAGTACTCGAGGATGCCGGCGAGCTTCCCGTCTGCCGCCGCCCGGTAGGCGGCGAGCACCTGGTCGCGCGTCACGTCGCGGGCGACCACGGTGTTGAGCTCGACGATCGAGCCGACGGGAACGGGCACGCGGATCGAGTCGCCCGACAGCCTGCCGTCGAGCTGCGGAAGCACGAGTCCGATGGCCTTGGCGGCGCCGGTGGTCGTCGGCACGATGTTGACGCCGGCGGCGCGGGCGCGACGGGCGTCGCGGTGCGGGCCATCCTGCAGGTTCTGCTCCTGCGTGTACGCGTGCACCGTCGTCATGAAGCCGTGCTCGATGCCGGCGAGCTCGTCGAGCACGGCCGCCAGCGGCGCGAGCGCATTCGTCGTGCAGGACGCGTTCGACACGATGGCGTGGGTCGCAGGGTCGTAGGCGTCGGTGTTGACGCCGTAGGCGAGCGTCACGTCGGCGCCGTCGGACGGGGCACTGACGAGAACGCGCTTCGCACCGGCCTCGAGATGGGCGCGCGCAGCCGCAGCCGAGGTGAAGCGGCCCGTCGACTCGAGCACGATGTCGACACCGAGCTCGGCCCACGGCAGCTTTGCCGGCTCACGTTCGGCGGTGACGCGGATGCGGCGGCCGTCGACGACGAGCACGTCGCCGTCCACGCTGACGGGACGGCCGAGCCGGCCTGCAGTGGAGTCGAAAGCGAGCAGGCGGGCGAGCGCCGCCGGCTCGGTGAGGTCGTTGACGGCGACGACCTCGAGTTCGCTGTCACGCGCGAGCAGCGCGCGCAGCACGTTGCGGCCGATGCGTCCGAAGCCGTTGATGGCGATGCGGGTCATGGGTGGTTTCCTTTCCGGAATCCACGATCACTCCGACTGCGCAGCCGTGGCATAGGCGCGGGCGCCATGGTCCGCAAGGATCGCGCCAAGCATCCGTATGCGTCGGACGCCGCCTACTCGCCCTTCGAGAACGTGCGCCGGTACTCGCTCGGCGTCGTGCCCAGAATGCGCTGGAAGTGCAGTCGGAGATTCGCCGCCGTGCCGAGCCCGACGCCCGCCGCGATCTGCTCGACGCTCTGCTCCGACCGCTCGAGCAGCTCGCGGGCCACGTCGACTCTGGCCCGCATCACCCACTGCATCGGCGTGTAGCCGGTGTCCTCGACGAAACGGCGCGAGAAGGTCCGCGGCGACACCGCGGCATGCCGCGCGAGCGCCTCGAGGGTCAGCGGGTCGCCGAGCCGCCGCAGCGCCCACTCGCGCGTCGCCGCGAACCGCTCGCCCAGCGGCTCGGGCACGCTGCGCGGCACGTACTGCGCTTGGCCGCCGCTGCGGTACGGCGCCGCGACAAGGCGACGCGCGGCGTGATTCGAGACGGCCACGCCCTGCTCGCCACGCAGGATATGGAGGCACAGGTCGATGCCCGATGCCGCGCCGGCCGAGGTCAGCACGGTTCCCTCGTCCACGAACAGCACGTTCTCATCGACGGTGACGAGCGGATGCCTCGCCGCCAGCGCCCGCGTGTAGTGCCAGTGCGTCGTCGCGCGCTTCCCGTCGAGCAGGCCGGTGGCCGCGAGAGCGAAGGCGCCTGTCGAGATCGCGGCCAGCTTCGCGCCGCGGTCGTGCGCGCGCTGCAGCGCCTCGACGGCCGCAGTCGGCGGGTCTTCGCGATCGGGGAAGCGGTACCCGGGCACGAACACCAGATCGGCCCACTCGAGCGCCTCGAGCCCGTGGGCGACGTGGTACGACAGACCGTCGCCACCCGCGACGAGACCGGGCGCCGGGCCGCAGACTCGCACCTCGTACGGCATGCTGGCACGCGTCGTGAACACCTGCGCCGGAATGCCGACGTCGAGCGGTTTCGCGCCCTCGAGCACGAGCACGGCGACGCGGCGCAACGGTTCGGGCACGTCTGGTAATCTAGTCAGGTTGCCTGAGGCGCCTAATGCGCTGCAACGAATCCCATTAGACGATGACCGCTCTCCGTTAGGGCGGTTCACGTGCGCTTCGAACGCACGCGCTCCGGTCAGGAGATCACAGAATCGAAAGGAAACACGTGTCCTCACAGTCACGTAGCAAGACCCGCCTCTCCCGTGCACTCGGCATCCCGCTCACTCCCAAGGCTGCGCGCTACCTCGAGAAGCGCCCCTACGCCCCCGGTGAGCATGGCCGCACCAAGCGCAAGGCCGACAGCGACTATGCCGTCCGTCTTCGCGAGAAGCAGCGCCTCCGCGCCCAGTACGGCCTCGGTGAGAAGCAGCTCCGCATCGCGTTCAACGACGCCCACCGCCGCGCCGGCATGACCGGTGACAACCTGGTCGAGGCCCTCGAGACGCGTCTCGACGCGCTGGTGCTCCGCGCCGGCTTCGCCCGCACCACCTCGCAGGCCCGCCAGTTCGTGACCCACCGCCACATCCTCGTCGACGGCAAGATCGTCGACCGCCCGTCGTTCAAGGTGAAGCCGGGTCAGCTCATCCACGTCAAGGCCAAGTCCGAGGGCACCGAGCCCTTCCAGGTCGCGGCCGCCGGCGGCCACCTCGATGTGCTGCCGAAGACCCCGGGCTACCTCGAGGTCGAGATCGACAAGCTGCAGGCCCGTCTGGTCCGCGCCCCGAAGCGCGCCGAGGTGCCGATCCAGTGCGAGACCCAGCTGGTGGTCGAGTACTACGCAGCTCGCTAAGCGGCACTGCCTATACGCTGGGGAGCGGGGTCCATTGTGGCCCCGCTCTTCCGCGTTAACGGGACCAATCGGAGCTTTGATATGAAGACCTTCCTCGCCCTCGTCGTCGGTGTCGTGCTCGGATTCGTGGCGGCGCACCAGTTCAACCGCACCGAGCAGGGTCAGCGCTTCTTCGGCGACCTCGACGCGAAGGCGCGTGAGTTCGGCGCGGCCGTGGCCGACGGCTACCACGCGCGCGAGGCCGAGCTGCGCTCGCCAGAAGCCTGAACCCCGCCCAGACCCACCCGCACGCCCTCGCACCCCAGGTAGAACCCCTCCTCGATGCTCACTTCTGAGATCCACCGCCGCTTCCTCGACTTCTTCGCGCAGCGCGACCACACGATCATGCCGTCCGCCTCGCTGATCAGCGACGACCCGTCGCTGCTGTTCACGATCGCCGGCATGGTGCCGTGGGTGCCGTATCTGACCGGCATCGTCCCTGCGCCGTACCCGCGCATCGCCGACGTGCAGAAGTGCATCCGCACGCTCGACATCGAAGAGGTCGGCAAGACTCCGCGGCACGGCACCTTCTTCCAGATGCTCGGCAACTGGTCGTTCGGCGACTACTTCAAGGCCGAGGCCATCACGTACGCCTGGGACCTTCTGCTGACGCCCGAGAACCAGGGCGGCCTGGGCTTCGACGAGAAGGACCTCTGGTTCACCGTCTACGAAGACGACGACGAGGCCTACAACGAGTGGCTGAAGGTCGGGGCATCCGCCAGCCGCATTCAACGGCTCGGCAAGGACACCAACTACTGGTCGACCGGGCAGCCCGGGCCGGCCGGCCCCTGCTCGGAGATCTTCTTCGACCGCGGGCCCGCGTACGGCATCGACGGCGGCCCGGCCACCGACGACGACCGCTATGTCGAGATCTGGAACCTCGTGTTCATGCAGTACCTCATCAAGGACGTGAAGTCGAAGTACGACTTCACCGTCGTGGGCGAGCTGCCGCAGAAGAACATCGACACGGGCGCCGGCCTCGAGCGCATCGCGTTCATCAAGCAGGGCGTCGGCAACTTCTACGAGATCGACCAGGTGCGCCCGGTGCTCGACCGCGCCGCCGCGATCGCGGGCAAGAGCTACGGAGCGAACCACGAGGACGATGTGCGGCTGCGCGTCGTCTCCGACCATGTGCGCTCCTCGCTCATGCTGATCAGCGACGGCGTCACGCCGTCGAACGACGGCCGCGGCTACATCCTGCGCCGCCTGCTGCGCCGCACGGTGCGCGCGATGCGCCTGATGGGCGTCGACACCGCGGTCTTCCCCGAGCTGTTCACGGCGAGCCGCGACGCGATGAAGGGCGCCTACCCCGAGGTCGAGACCGACTTCAGCCGCATCTCGCACACGGCGTACGCCGAAGAGGAGACCTTCCTGCGCACGCTCGCGGGCGGCACCACGATCCTCGACACGGCCGTCGCCGACACCAAGGCGGCGGGCAAGTCGCAGCTCTCCGGCGACACCGCGTTCCTCCTGCACGACACGTGGGGCTTCCCGATCGACCTGACGCTCGAGATCGCCGACGAGGCGGGCCTCGCGGTCGACCGCACCGCGTTCGACACGCTCATGAAGGAGCAGCGCGATCGCGCAAAGGCGGACGCCCGCGCGAAGAAGGGCCAGATCGCCGACCTCACGGTCTACAGCCCGTTCCGCACGCTCGGCGAGACCGTGTTCACCGGCTACTCCGACTTCACGACGGATTCCGAGGTGCTGGGCGTCATCGTCGACGGCAGGGCCGTCGACCGCGCTCGCGAGGGCGAGGTCGCCGAGGTGATCCTGAAGGAGACCGCCCTGTACGCGGAGTCCGGCGGCCAGGACGCCGACCAGGGCACCATCGTCGGCCCGGGCTACGAGCTCGAGGTGCTCGACGTGCAGCGCCCGGTCGCTGGCCTCATCAGCCACACCGTGCGTGTCAGCGTCGGCGAGGTCGGCGTGGGCGCCAAGGCGACCAGTGTCGTCGACCAGGAGTACCGCCGTGGCGCGAACCAGGCGCACTCGGGCACGCACATCGTGCACGCCGCGCTGCGTCAGCTGCTCGGCTCGAACGCGCACCAGTCCGGCTCGTACAACAAGGCCGGTTACCTGCGCCTCGACTTCTCATGGAACAAGCCGCTGTCGGCCGAGACGAAGAGCGAGCTCGAGGAGATCTCGAACAACGCGATCCGCGAGAACCTGCAGGTGACCACGCGCGTGCTGCCGCTTGCCGACGCCAAGGCGCTCGGCGCCATGGCGCTGTTCGGCGAGAAGTACGGCGATCGGGTGCGCATGGTCGAGATCGGCGGCGCGTGGAGCCGTGAGCTGTGCGGCGGCACCCACGTCGGCGGCTCCAGCGAGATCGGCATGATCAATCTCATCGGCGAGTCCTCCGTCGGCTCGACCAACCGCCGCGTCGAGTCCCTCGTCGGCATCGAGGCGTTCCGCGACCTGGCCGCCGAGCGCGCGATCGTCACCGAGCTCACCTCGAACCTCAAGACGCCCCGTGAGAAGCTGCCAGAGCGCATCTCCGAGCTCGTCGCGAATCTCAAGACCGCCGAGAAGAAGATCGCGCAGTTCGAGGCGAAGCAGTTGCTCGAGCGCGTGCCCGCCCTGGTCGAGACCGCGTCGCGTGTGGGCGCGGTGCGCCTCGTCGCGCAGGACGCAGGCGAGCTGCGCGGCGGCGACGAGCTGCGCCAGCTCGCGATGAGCGTGCGCGAGCGCCTCGGCAGCGATCCCGCCGTCGTCGCACTGACCGCGACGGTGTCCGAACGGCCGATCGTGCTCGTGGCGACCAACCAGGCCGCCAGGGATGCCGGCGCGAAGGCCGGCGCGCTCGTGTCCGTCGCCGCCGGCATGCTCGGCGGCCGCGGCGGTGGCAAGGACGACCTCGCCCAGGGCGGCGGCGCCGACGCGGCGGCGACCCCGGCCGCGCTCGCGGCGATCGCCGACGCGCTCGGCGCGTAGGGGCGGCGTGCGCACCGGCATCCGCCTCGGCATCGACGTCGGCACCGTGCGCATCGGCGTGAGCCGCTCCGACCCGTCCGGCTTCCTCGCCTCGCCCCTCGAGACCGTGGCGAGGGCGGATGACGGGTCGGACGTCGCCCGCATCGTGCAGCTCGTCACCGAGCATGAGGCGATCGAGCTCGTCGTCGGCCTTCCGCTCGCCCTGTCGGGTCGCCGCACGGCGAGCACCGAGGACGCCGTCGGATTCGCCGAACGGCTCGCGGGCGCGGTCGCGGTGCCCGTGCGGCTCGTCGACGAGCGACTCTCGACCGTGACCGCGACCGTGTCGCTGCGCCAGTCAGGCAAGAACTCAAGGAAGTCGCGTAGCGTGGTAGACCAGTCTGCGGCTGCGGTGATTCTGCAGCACGCGCTCGACGCCGAGCGGTCAAGTGGCCGGCCGGCGGGCAGCGACGTCTCGCCGCCGAGTGCCTGACCCCCGTAAGGAGCGCCCCCCACGTGACTTTCCGAGCCACGCCCGACCATCGACCTGACCCGAATCAGGCCGGCGGGCAGACCCGGCAGCCGCTGACGCGCCGAGAAGCACGGGAGATGGCGGCGCGCGCCGAGGCTGAGCAGGCGGCACAGACGGCGTCGGCCGAGACTGCGGCCGCCGCCGCGCCCGAGCCGGTCCGTGCGCCCGAGGAGCCCGCGCCGACGGGCGCCGCAGTCTGGGCCGCAGCGCCGGTGACCGCACAGACGCCGGTCGTTCCCGGGGCGGCGCGACCTGAGCCGCAGGCATCCGTCGCCCCCGAAACCGATCACGCGCACTCCGATTTCGCATGGCTGCACGCCGCCACTCATCATCATGACGACGACCACGGCGGGCGCCGCGGCGGCGGGAAGCCGCCAAAGCCGCCACGCTCGGGGCGCCGCGGCCGACGGGCCGCGACCTGGATCATCTCGATCATCGTGATCCTCGGCCTGATCGGCGGTGGCGCGCTGTACGCATGGAAGACCTTCCAGCCGCAGGTGAACGCCGCAATCTCGCGCTTCGACCCGCAGCCGACCGACTACAAGGGCGACGGCACCGGTTCGGCGCAGATCACGATCAAGCAGGGCGACACCGGCTCGACGATCGCGAAGACCCTCGCCGACGCGGGCGTCACGATGACGCCGCAGGCGTTCTACCAGCTGCTGCTCTCGACCAAGCCCGACCCGGTGTTCCAGCCGGGCGTCTATCAGTTGCGCAAGCACATGAGCGCGTCGGCGGCTCTGACGCTGCTGCAGGACCCGAAGTCGCACCTCGAGCACACCCTGCTGATCAGGGAGGGCGACCGCGAGGTCACCGTGCTCCAGAACGCTTCGACCGCGACCGGCATCCCGCTCGCCCAGCTGCAGGCATCGGCCGCGAATCTCGCACCGTACGGGCTTCCGCCCCAGGCGAAGACGCTCGAGGGCTTCCTGTTCCCGGCCACCTACACCTTCGACCCCGGGGTGACGCCCGACCAGGTGATCGCCGCCCTCGTGAACCGCGCGAAGCAGGCGTTCGCCGACGACGGCCTGCCGACCGACCCGACCAAGCTGTGGAACACCGTCATCCTCGCGTCGATCGTGCAGTCGGAGGCGGGGTCGAACCCCGACGACCTGCCCAAGATCGCGGGCGTCTTCCAGAACCGGCTCAACCAGAACATGGCGCTCGAATCCGACGCGACCGTGACGTACGGCCTCGGCAAGTTCGCCGTGTTCACGAGCGACGCGCAGCGCGCCGACGCCTCGAACCTCTACAACACCTATGCGCACAAGGGGCTCACGCCGGGGCCGATCGGGAACCCGGGCGACGCGGCGCTCGAGGCCGCGATGAACCCGCAGGGCGATTACCTGTTCTTCACGGTCGTCAACCTGCAGACCGGCGAGACCGCGTTCTCGGAGACGGCGGACGAGCAGAGCGCCAACGTCGCGAAACTGCACGCCTGGTGCCAGGACCCCGCGAACAAGAGCTACTGCCAGTGAGCGCGCCCGTCGCAGACACCCGGCTGGCCGTGCTCGGCAAGCCGATCGGTCATTCGAAGTCGCCTACGCTGCACGCCGCGGCCTACGAGGTACTCGGGCTGCAGTGGATCTACGAGCGCCACGAGGTCGACGAGTCGACGCTCGCGTCGTTCGTGAAGTCGCGGGATTCGTCATGGCGCGGGCTCTCGCTCACGATGCCGCTGAAGCAGACGATCCAGCCGCATCTCGACCAGGTCGACCGTATCGGCGAGCTCACCGGCGCCGTGAACACCGTGCTGTTCGAGTGGGGCGGCGACACAGTGCACCGCTCGGGCTTCAACACTGACGTGCCCGGCATCGTGCGCGCGCTCGGGGCCGCGAGTGTCGGCTCGGTGCGGCGGGTGCACGTGCTGGGCGGGGGAGCGACGGCGGCCTCCGCGATCGTCGCCGCGAGCGAGCTCGGCGCCGAGAGCGCTCTCGTGAGCGTCCGCGCGCCGGAGCGCGCCGCGGGGCTCGTGCCGCTTGCGGCATCCGTCGGCCTCACCATCGACCTCGCTCCGTTCGACGCGCCGCGCGACGACGAGGCGACCGAGCTGCTGGTCAGCACGTTGCCGGGCGGCGTCGAGGCGCCGCTCGACTTCTCCGCCGCATTCCGGGCGCGCGTGCCGCTCTTGGACGTCGCCTATGAGCCGTGGCCGACGACGCTCGGGCAGGCATGGGCGGATGCCGGGGGAGTCGTGCTCGGCGGGCTGGCCATGCTCGTGCACCAGGCGCTCCTTCAGGTGCGCATCTTCGTCGCGGGCGACCCGTTCGCGCCGCTTCCCGACGAGGAATCCGTGCTCGCCGCCATGCTCGCGGCGGTCGGTCTCGCGGCCGATGGGACTCCGCTCGCCCGGTAATCTTGTGCATATGCTTCGTTGGCTCACCGCAGGGGAATCGCACGGACCCGAACTGATCGCCATGCTCGAGGGTCTTCCCGCCGGGGTGCCGGTCAAGCTCGATGAGATCCAGGGCGACCTCGCCCGCCGCAAGCTCGGCTACGGCCGCGGGGCGCGCATGAAGTTCGAGCAGGACGAGCTGACGCTCTCCGGCGGCGTGCGCCACGGATTCAGCATGGGCGGCCCGATCGCGCTGCGCGTGGGCAACACCGAGTGGCCCAAATGGGTCGACGTGATGAACCCCGAGCCGGTCGACCCCGCCGTGCTCAGCGGCGGCCGCGGCGCGCCCCTCACCCGCCCGCGCCCGGGGCACGCCGACCTGGTCGGCATGCAGAAGTACGGCTTCGACGAGGCCCGGCCGGTGCTCGAGCGGGCAAGCGCCCGTGAGACGGCGGCCCGCGTCGCGCTCGGCGCGATCGCGAAGTCGTTCCTGCGCGAGCTCGGCATCCAGACCGTCGCACACACGCTCTCGATCGGCCCGGTGCGTGTGCCGGACGGTGCGGCGCTGCCGCTGCCCGGCGACGTCGAGGCGCTCGACGCCGACCCGCTGCGCTGCTTCGACGCCGCGACGAGCGCGCTGATGGTCGCCGAGGTCGACGCGGCCCACAAGGACGGCGACACGCTCGGGGGCATCGTCGAGGTGCTCGCCTACGGCGTGCCGGTCGGACTCGGCTCGCACGTGCAGTGGGACCGCAAGCTCGACGGCCGTCTCGCGCAGGCGATCATGAGCATCCAGGCGATCAAGGGCGTCGAGATCGGCGACGGCTTCGAGACCACCCGCCGCCGCGGCTCGCAGGCGCACGACGAGCTCGTCGTCGAAGACGGCCTTATCGAGCGCACGAGCGACAAGGCAGGCGGCACGGAGGGCGGCATGTCGACGGGCACCGTGCTGCGCGTCCGCGCCGGCATGAAGCCGATCGCGACGGTGCCGCACGCGCTGCGCTCGATCGACGTGTCGACCGGCGAGGCCGCCCCCGCCCACCACCAGCGCTCTGACGTCTCCGCCGTGCCGGCCGCCGGCGTGGTGGCCGAGGCGATGGTCGCGCTCGTGCTTGCCGACGCCGTGCTCGAGAAGTTCGGCGGCGACTCGCTCGCCGAGACGAAGCGCAACCTCGCCGCATACCTCACCGCGATCCCCGCGACGCTGCGCACGGCCGTGGCGAGCCCCAGCGGCGCCGAGGCGTAGGCGTGGCGATCGTCCTCATCGGACCGCCCGCGGCGGGCAAGTCGAAGGTCGGCAAGAAGCTCGCACGGCTGCTCGACAAGGACTTCGTCGACACCGACGCGATCGTCGTGCGCGACCACGGCCCGATCACCGAGATCTTCGCCGAGCATGGCGAGCCGTACTTCCGGCGCCTCGAGCGCGCCGCGGTGATCGAGGCGCTCGCGCAGGACGCGATCATCTCGTTCGGCGGCGGCGCGGTGCTCGACGAGGACACCCAGCGCGACCTCGAGGCCCACGTCGTGGTGCTGCTCGACGTCGACCCCGAGCACGTCGAGGGCCGCATCACGGCGGACGGCAAACGGCCGCTCGCCCCCGACCTCGAGTCGTGGAAGGCGCTGGTCGCCGCCCGCCGCCCGCTCTACGAGCGTCTCGCCGATCGGCGGGTCGAGACCGCGAATCGCCCGCGCGACCAGATCGCAGCAGACCTCGCCGTGTGGATTCGATCAGGAAAAGAGTTCAGCGAATGAGCGACATCACCGAGATCCACGTGCCGGGCCTCGACCCGTATACGGTGACGGTCGGCTACGGCATCCGCAACTCTCTCGCCGACAAGCTCGGCGACGACGTCTCGAAGGTGCTGATCGTGCATCCGCCGACGCTCGCGGCTGCGGCATCCGAGCTGCGCGAATCGCTCGCCGGGAAATACCAGGTGCTGCTCGCCGAGGTGCCCGACGGGGAGGCCGCCAAGCGCGTCGAGGTCGCCGCGTTCTGCTGGCAGATCATGGGGCAGGCCGACTTCACCCGCTCCGACGCCGTGATCGGCTTCGGCGGCGGCGCGGCCACCGACCTCGCCGGCTTCGTCGCGGCGACCTGGCTGCGCGGCGTCAAGCTGATCCAGGTGCCGACCACGGTGCTCGGCATGGTCGACGCAGCGGTCGGCGGCAAGACGGGCATCAACACGGCGGAGGGCAAGAACCTCGTCGGCTCGTTCTACGCGCCGGCCGCCGTCGTCGCCGACCTCGACACCATCTCGAGCCTGCCGCGCAACGACCTGCTCGCCGGCTTCGCCGAGATCGTGAAGTGCGGCTTCATCGCCGAGCCCGAGATCCTCGAGATCGTCGAGGCGGGCGTCGAGAGGGCGACGGATGCTTCGAGCGATGAATTCCGCCGCGTCGTCGAACTGTCGATCGCCCTCAAGGCGCGCGTCGTGGGGGAGGACTTCAAGGAATCCGGCCTGCGCGAGATCCTCAACTACGGCCACACCCTCGGCCACGCGATCGAGCACGCCGAGCGCTACCAGTGGCGGCACGGCGCGGCGATCTCGGTCGGCATGGTCTATGCGGCCGAGTTGTCGAGGCTGGCGGGCAGGCTGTCGGATGCCGCGGCCGACCGGCACCGCAGCATCCTCACGTCCTTGACCCTGCCGACCACCTACCCACTCGGCCGCTGGCAGATGCTGCTTGCGACCATGCGTCGCGACAAGAAGGCCCGAGGGGCGATGATGCGCTTCATCGTGCTCGACGACATCGCGCGGCCGACCGTGCTGCGCGGGCCTGACGAGTCGCTGCTGTTCGCCGCCTATCAGGAGGTCGGCGTCTAGCTGCCGCACGCGGGTAGCGTCGACGCATGACTGAAGCGCGCCGTCGCACCGGGGTGCTGCTGTGGTGCGCGGTTGCCGCTGCCGTGCTGGCCGTCGTCGCGCTGCTGCTGACCGGCCGGCTCAACGCACCCCTGCTGCCGCACACCGTCGCGAAGCCCGCGCCGCTGTCCGTGCAGTGCTTCGACACCGACGGCGAGCTGATCTCAGGGTGGACTGCGCACGCATCCGACCCCTCGAACGTGCCGCGCGTGGACCCACTCAGCGTCTGCACCGCGATCGAGGAGGACGCCCAGGCGGTGGCGCAGCTGGATCAGATCGCGGTGCAGCAGCGCACACTCGGCAACGGCTGCGTCACCTTCTCGGCGAGCGACGGCGGCCGGTGGGCCTTGACCGATGTGGTCTCCGCTAACGGCACCTACACGGCGAGCGGCGGCCCGGCCCCCGGCAGGCTGCCGAGCTTCGGCGAGGTCGAGCAGCCCGCGCCGATCGCGAAGCTCGCGCCGCTGCCCGCGCAGCTCGACGGGTGCGTCGAGCTGCCGAAGCTGACCTGGAAGCTCGCGCTGCCACCGCTCGCCGCCTGCACCGCCGACGGCCTCACCGTGTCGGTCTACCCGCGCAAGTCCGGCCAAAGCGCCGCCGCCGCGTGCGCCGCCAAGGACCTGGTCGTCGCCGCCGGCTGATCTCCGCTCTCTCTTGCCCGCGATGGCTTGTCGGACTAGTTTTTGAACATGTTCAAGAAACGGATGCGGCGATGAAGTCCGAACAGACACGCGAGCTGATCAGAGGAGTGGCGCTCCAGTCGTTCCGCGAGCAGGGCTTCGACGCGACGACCATGCGCTCCATCGCAACGCAGTCGGGCGTCTCGCTCGGGAACGCGTACTACTACTTCCCGACGAAGAACCACCTCGTGCAGGAGCTGTACCTCGAGGTACAGGAAGCCCATCGGGCCGCGGCCGTGCCGCTGCTCGCCGACGTCGGCGAGCTGACCGCGCGCCTCGGTGTCGTGCTGCGCACCGGGCTCGACCAGCTCGCTCCATTCCACGAGTACGCGGCCGGATTCCTGACCGCAATGGTCGCCCCAGCGTCGCCGCTCAACCCCATGTCGCCCGAGTCGGCACCCGCTCGGGCGATCGTCGTCGCGCTGTTCCGCGAGGCCGTCGACGGGGCGAAGCAAACGCTGCCGGCCGACTTCGCGTCGCGGCTGCCGAAGGCCCTCTGGCTCGCGTACCTGCTGCTGTGCCTGTTCTGGAGCTACGACCGCTCACCCGGGCAGCGCAACACCACCCGGCTGGTCGACCAGGGTCTCAAGCTGTTCAAGGCGGCCCTGCCGCTGCTGCGCGTTCCCGGCGTTCGCGCTCCGCTGCGCACCCTGCTCGACCTCGTCGGAGAGGTCGGCGCATGAGCGCGCTTGAGACCCGCTACGAGAAGAGGTCGGTGCGCGCCGTCGACTTGCCCCGCGCTTTCACCTTCGGCGAGTTCACCCGCGGGGCGGCGCTGGCGTGGGCGTGGTTCCAGCCGTGCGTCATTGCCACCGGCGCAATCATCGGCGCGTTCACCGAAGGACCTTCCGGTGTCACGCTCGGACTGCTGCCGGTGGTCATCGGCCTGCCGTTCACCGTCGTCACGACGGTCGTGGGGTCGCCGATCGCATACTTACTCGGTCGCGCACTCGAGCGACGGCGCGGCGACGTGATTCACCTGGCGGCTTTCGCTGCGTACGGCATGGTGCTCGGCGCCGTTGTGCCGATGATTGTCTTAGGGAGCCCTCTGGGTGGCGACGCCATTGCCTTGATGTGTGGAACCGCCGGGGCTTTCGCTCTGCCGCTGGGATGGTGGACCACCTCGCGGATAGCGCTGCGCGATGATCGCCGAGGCGCCATGAGTGACATGTCGGGGTGATGAGCCACGATAGGTTTCTGCGCATGGCCGACACCGTCGCTGAGCACCTCCAGGTCAAGAAGGGCGAGAGCATCGCCATCGTCGGGGCGACGGCCGAACAGCGGGCGCTGCTGCTCCCGCTGCCGGAGGGTTCGACCGAGGCATCCGTCGCCGACGCCGACGCGGTGTTCGCGTTCTCGCCCGATCTCGATCAGCTGCACCGCGATCTCGCCGACCTTCTGCCGCAGCTCGTCAACACCCGCGTGGTCTGGCTCGGTTATCTCAAGGGCGGGAAGGGGCCGCTGAACCGTGACATCATCGCGCGCGCCGTCCTCGAACACGGCTGGCGCGCCATAGGCAACCGGCCGCTCAACGACGAGTGGTCTGCCGTGCGCGTGCGCCCGTTGAAGAACGACGAAGACCCGCTAGCGTTGCGACCGTGACCCACGTCCTTGTCTTGAACGGCCCCAACCTCGGCACCCTCGGCACCCGTGAGCCCGAGATCTACGGAAGCGACACGCTCGACGACCTGCGCGCGCTGCTCGAGGCCGATGCCGTGACGCTCGGCGCCACCCTCGAGGTCAGGCAGACCGACCACGAGGGCGAGCTGCTCGGCTGGCTGCACGCAGCCGCGCAGTCGAAGACTCCGGTCGTGCTGAACGCCGGGGCGTGGACCCACTACTCGATCGCCCTGCACGACGCCGTGCAGTACGTCACCAGCTCCGGAGTGCCGCTGATCGAGGTGCACATCTCGAACCCGCACGCGCGCGAGGAGTTCCGCCACACGAGCGTCGTCACCGCCGTCGCCACCGGGGTCATCGCGGGCTTCGGCTTCGACTCCTACCGGCTGGCACTTGCGCAGCTCGCGCGCTGATCAGGGCCTGAAAGTGGCGCGCGGACCCGCTGATAGAATTCCCCTTGGCCCATTCGGGCCCCGCTGCTGACTTTTCGCAATATCGATCGGATTCCTCATGGCTTCAACCGCTGACATCAAGAACGGCGTCGTCCTCAACATCGACGGCCAGCTCTGGACCATCATCGAGTTCCAGCACGTCAAGCCGGGCAAGGGCGGCGCGTTCGTCCGCACGAAGATGAAGAACATCCTGACCGGCAAGGTCGTCGACAAGACGTACAACGCGGGCACCAAGATCGACATCGAGACCGTCGACCGCCGCGACTACCAGTACCTGTACAACGACGGCGAGTCCTTCGTCTTCATGGACCAGACGGACTACGACCAGATCAACGTGCCCGCCACCATCGTCGGCGACGCGGCCCACTTCATGCTCGAGAACCAGATCGCGACGATCGCGATGAACAACGGCAACCCGCTGTATGTCGAGCTTCCCGCCTCGGTCGTGCTCGAGGTCACCTACACCGAGCCCGGTCTTCAGGGCGACCGTTCGAGCGCCGGCACCAAGCCCGCGACGCTCGAGACGGGTTACGAGATCCAGGTGCCGCTCTTCCTGGAGAACAACACCAAGGTCAAGGTCGACACCCGCACGGGCGACTACCTCGGCCGTGTGAACGACTAGTGAGCGCACGCACGAAGGCCCGCAAGCGGGCTCTCGACATCCTCTACGTCGCCGACCTGCGGGGCATCCCGATCGCCCAGGCCCTGGCCACGGAGGCCGAGCGCGCGGCGAACGAACCGGCGCGCGAGGCATCCTGGCTGTACGCCCGCGACATCGTCGACGGCGTCAACGACCACCGCGCCGAGATCGACGAGCTGATCGAGACCTACGCGCACGGGTGGACGCTGGCGCGCATGCCCATCGTCGACCGCGCCATCGTGCGCATCGGCGTGTGGGAGCTCCTGTACAACCCGGAGGTGCCGACCGGCGTCGCGATCTCCGAGGCCGTCGAGGCGGCCACCGTGCTGTCGACGGAGGACTCGTCCGGCTTCATCAACGGCCTGCTCGCCAAGATCGCGCAGACAGCGGGCGATGACGATGCGACGGATGCCCCGGCCGAGGCGCCCGCAGGAGAGTAAGCCCTGCTTCCGTGAAGGTCCCACGCCGAGACGGCGACTATCTACGGCCAGCTCGTCTGTCGTGCTTCATATGAGGATCCTGCTGCGGGCCGGCGTCGCGGTGCGGCCTATTGTCGGAGCGTGGAGAGAGAGCACCCTTCGCTATCCATCGTCGCAATCTCTCTTGACTGCGCCGATCACGACGAGCTCGCTGGTTTCTATGCCGGCCTCCTTGACGGTGCGGTCATCTGGCGCACCGAATCGGCGGCGGCCGTTCGGATCGGGCCATTCGCATTGATCGCACAACGCGTCGATCCATATGCGAGGCCGACGTGGCCGGGCGCATCCGTCGTGCACCTGGATATCAGCTGCCCTGACATCCGGCTTGAAGATCAGACAGACTTCGCCGTCGCCCAGGGCGCGACCATTGCCGGATTCCAGCCGGATCCCCGCTGGGTCGTCATGCTCGATCCAGCCGGGCACCCGTTCTGCCTCACACCGTACACACCCTGAGCGGCGCCGCAAACCGGTCCCTCGCCGCGCGTTCTGGTCCGCGGTTCGGCTCCAGGCCGAACCTGTTTGCAGCGATGCACGACGCTGACCTCCGCTGCGCGGAGAGCCGGGGTCGAGGTCGTCGGCGCCTGACCCCGGTAGCTTGGCAGCATGCCCCTGTCTCCGCTTGAGCTGCCCGCGACCGACTCCGACTGGCTGGCATGGGGTGAGAGCTATACTGCGGGGCTGATCGACACGTTCCGGGCGAGCGTCGCCGCTCTCAAGGACGGCTCGACGTACGGTGCGGCCGAGGTACTCGCGCTGTGGAACGACGGTGACACGGCGATCGGCGACGTTGCCGCAGCATCCGAGCTGCTCAGCGAAGTGCACCCTGACGAAGCGGTGCGCAAGCTCTTCGAGGACCGCGCCCGCGAGGCCGACAAGCTCGCCACCGAGCGTCAGCAAGATGTCGAGCTGTACGCGCTCGTCACCGGTCTCGACGGCGCGGGGCTCTCGAGCGAGGCCGCGCGCCGCCTCGCTCGGCTGCTGCGCGACTTCCGGCTCGCCGGCGTGCATCTCGACACGGCTGCGCGCGCCGAGGTCGCCGCCCTGGAACACCGCATCACCGAGCTGTCGCAGGAGTTCAGCCGCAACATCCGCGACGACGTGCGCAGCGTTCGGCTCGCCCCCGAGCGACTCGAAGGCCTGCCCGCAGACTGGGTCGCCGCCCATCCCGTCGACGAAGACGGCCTGGTGACGGTCACCACCGACTACCCCGACGTCGTGCCGTTCCGCACCTACGCCGTCGACGCCGACGCGCGCCGAGAACTCACCGTCGCATCCCAGAACCGCGCCTGGCCCGCCAACGACGGCGTGCTCGCCGAGCTGCTCGAGCTGCGGGCGAAGAAGGCGGCGCTGCTCGGCTTCGACAGCTGGGCAGAGCTCGACGCGCAGACGAAGATGACCGGATCGGCGACCGCGATCGAGGAGTTCATCGCGCGGCTGCACGAGACGGTGGGGCCGCAGGCGCAGGCGGACTGCGGCGTGCTGCTGGCGGCCCTGCGGGCCGAGGACCCGGAGCAGACATCCGTCGATTTCTCGGCCAATATGCACGCACTCGAGCTCGTGCGCCGCGAGCGGTTCGACGTCGACACTCAGCTCGCGCGCCGCTATCTCGACATCGCGAAGGTGCGACAGGGGCTGCTCGACGTGACAGCGCGGCTGTTCGGGCTGCAGTACCGCGAGGTGGCCGACGCCCCGCGCTGGCACCCCGAGGTGCACGTCTACGACGTCGCGCTCGACGGTGCAGAGCTCGGCCGCATCTACCTCGACCTGCACCCGCGCGACGGCAAGTTCAAGCATGCGGCGGCGTTCGTGCTGCGGCACGGCGTCGCGGGTCGCCAGCTCGGCTCCGCCGCGCTCGCCTGCAACTTCAACCGAGGTCCGCTGCTGCACTCCGAGGCGGTGACGCTGTTCCACGAGTTCGGGCATCTGGTGCACCAGCTCGTCGCCTCCCGCCACGAGTTCGCCGCGCTCTCGGGCATCGCAACCGAATGGGACTTCGTCGAGGCGCCCAGCCAGCTGCTCGAAGAGTGGGCGTGGGATGCCGCCGTGCTGCAGACCTTCGCGACGGATGACGACGGTCTGCCGATCCCCACAGACCTCGTCGAGCGGATGCGGGCGGCCAACGCGTTCGGCCGCGGGCAGTGGGCCGCACGGCAGCTCTACTACACGGCCGCCTCCTACTTCCTGCACCGCGACCGACCCGCAGACCGCACGGCACGCGCCGCGGAGCTGCAGGCCGAGTACGACGTGCTCGCGCCGCTGCCCGACGATCACGGGCACACGTCCTTCGGGCATCTGACCGGCTATTCGAGCGCGTACTACACCTACCTCTGGAGCAAGGTCATCGCCGCCGACCTCTTCACCGCGTTCGATCGCGGCGATCTGTTCGAGGAATCCGTCGCACACCGCTACCGCGACCTGGTGCTCGCACCGGGCGGCGCGAAGGATGCCGCGCAGCTCGTCGAGGACTTCCTGGGCCGGCCTTACTCGTTCGGCGCGTTCGGAGATTGGCTCGCCGGCCGCTGATAAGGTTGGCTCTTGTAAGTAGGCACTCTTTAAGACCGTCCCGTGAGGCGGAGAAGGGAGTCGGCGGATGAGCACGAGAATCGTGCTGAGTGAGGCTGACATCGCCCGTGCGTTGACGCGGATCTCTCACGAGATCCTCGAGTCGAACCGGGGAACGGAAGGTCTCGTCGTCCTCGGCATCCCGACCCGCGGTGTGGCGCTGGCGCAGCGCATCGCCGCGAACATCGCCCGCATCGAGCCGGGCAGCGAGGTCTTCGCCGGCAGCCTCGACGTGACCATGTACCGCGACGATCTCGCCCACACCCGCACCCGCACGCCGGGGCGCACGAGCGTTCCTGCCTCGATCGACGGCGCGACCGTGGTGCTCGTCGACGACGTGCTGTTCTCGGGCCGCACGATCAGGGCTGCGCTGGACGCACTGAATGACCTGGGACGCCCCCGCATCGTGCGCTTGGCCGCCCTCGTCGACCGCGGGCACCGTGAGCTGCCGATCAGGGCCGATTTCGTCGGCAAGAACCTGCCGTCGGCGTACGACGAGCGGATCAACGTGCACCTCGTCGAGAACGACGGCGACGAGTTCGTCGCGATCGAGAGCAAGCGAGAGGAGAGCGCGGAATGAGGCACCTGCTCTCCACCAAGGATCTCTCGCGGGAATCCGCGATCCGCCTCCTCGACATTGCCGAGGACATGGCCGAGGTGCAGAACCGCGAGGTCAAGAAGCTGCCGACACTGCGCGGCAAGACCGTCGTCAACCTGTTCTTCGAGGATTCGACCCGCACCCGGATCAGCTTCGAGGCCGCGGCGAAGCGCCTCTCGGCCGACGTCATCAACTTCAGCGCGAAGGGCTCGAGCGTCTCCAAGGGCGAGAGCCTCAAGGACACCGCGCAGACCCTGCAGGCGATGGGCGCCGACGGCGTCGTGATCCGCCACCAGTCCTCCGGCGCGCCGTTCACCCTGGCGACCAGCGGGTGGATCGACGCGGGCGTCATCAATGCGGGCGACGGCATGCACGAGCATCCGACCCAGGCGCTGCTCGACGCCTTCACGATGCGCCGCCGACTGCACGGCGAGGCGAGCCGCGGCAAGGCGCTCGACGGCGTCGCGGTGACGATCGTCGGCGACATCCTGCACTCCCGCGTCGCGCGCTCCAACGTGTGGCTGCTCGACACTCTCGGCGCGGAGGTCACCCTGGTCGCGCCGCCGACCCTTGTGCCCGTCGACGTCTCGGGCTGGCCGGTCGCGGTCGGCTACGACCTCGACGAGGCGATCGACGACGGTGTGCCCGACGTGCTCATGATGCTGCGCATCCAGGGCGAGCGGATGCATGCCGCGTTCTTCCCGAACGAGCGCGAGTACTCGCGCACCTGGGGTCTCGACGACGAGCGCCTCGCGCGCCTCGCGGGCGACACCATCGTCATGCATCCCGGCCCGATGAACCGCGGGCTCGAGATCTCGGCGGCCGCCGCCGACTCGCCCCGCTCGACCGTGCGCGAGCAGGTCGCCAACGGGGTATCGGTTCGCATGGCGGCGCTGTATCTGCTTCTGGCCGGAGAGGAATCATGAGCTCGTATCTGATCGAAGGCGCCACGCTGCCCGGCGGCGAGCGCGCCGACCTGCTCATCGAGGACGGTGTCATCGTCGAGTCGGGCACGAACGTCAGCGCGACGGATGCCGAGGTGATCGACGCCGACGGCCTGATCGCCCTGCCGGGCCTGGTCGACCTGCACACGCACCTGCGCGAGCCGGGCTACGAGCAGTCCGAGACGGTGCTCACGGGAACCCGTGCGGCGGCGGCCGGCGGCTACACGGCCGTGTTCGCGATGGCGAACACCTCGCCCGTCTCCGACACCGCGGGCGTCGTCGAGCAGGTGCTGTCGCTCGGCGAGGCCGCCGGCTTCGCGACGGTGCGGCCCATCGGCGCGGTCACCGTCGGCCTCAAGGGCGAGCGGCTCGCGGAGCTCGGCGCCATGGCCCGCAGCCGCGCGCGGGTGCGCGTGTTCAGCGACGACGGATTCTGCGTCGCAGACCCGTTGCTGATGCGTCGCGCACTCGAGTACGTGAAGGCGTTCGGCGGCGTCATCGCCCAGCACGCGCAGGAACCGCGCCTGACACAGGGTGCCCAGATGAACGAGGGCGCGCTCTCGGGCGAGCTGGGGCTGGCGGGCTGGCCGGCGGTGGCCGAGGAATCCGTCATCGCCCGCGATGTGCTGCTCGCCGAGCACGTCGGCAGCCGCCTGCATGTCTGCCACGTCTCGACGGCGGGCTCTGTCGAGGTGATCCGCTGGGCGAAGTCGCGCGGCATCGACGTGACCGCCGAGGTCACCCCGCACCACCTGCTGCTCACGGAGGACCTGGTGCGCGGCTACGACGCCCGCTACAAGGTGAACCCGCCGCTGCGGACCCGCGACGACGTGGAGGCGCTGCGCGCGGCGCTCGTCGACGGCACCATCGACATCGTCGCCACCGACCACGCCCCGCACCCCGTCGAGGCGAAGGACACCGAGTGGGATGCCGCGGCGAACGGCATGGTCGGGCTCGAGTCGGCTCTCTCGGTCGTTCATGCGGCGCTCGTCGCCGACGGCCGCCTCGACTGGGCAGACGTCGCCCGCGTCATGAGTGCGAAGCCCGCCGAGATCGGCGCGCTCGCGGGGTACTCCGACGGGCTCGCCGTCGGCGCGGCCGCCAATGTCACGCTCTACGACCCCGAGGCGTCGCGCTCGTTCTCGACGGCCGACCTCGCCGGCAAGGGCGTCAACTCGCCGTATCTGGGGCTCGAGCTGCCGGGGCGGGTGCTGCACACCTTCCACAACGGCCGGCGCACCGTCGCCGACGGGGCCGTGCTCGACAGTGCGGAGGTGGCGAATGCCTGAGTGGGCCTCGACGATCATCGTCGCCCTCGTTCTGCTGCTGGTCCTGTTCGGGATGTGGCAGGGCTGGCGTGCGATGGTGCGCCGGGCGGCGCACCTCACCCCGTCGCACGACGTGCCGACGGGGCTCGGGCAGCCGATCGCTGCGACCACGACGTTCTATGTCGCGACGACAACGCACGAGAAGCCCCTCGAGCGGCTTGCGATCGCAGGGCTCGGATTCCGCGCGCACGGCGCCGTCGCCGTGTATGACGCCGGCCTCGTGCTGACCGTCACCGGCACGGAGGACGTCTGGGTACCGGCATCCGCCGTCATCGCCGTGCACCCTGCGACCGTCGCGATCGACAAGGTGGTCGAGAAGGACGGGCTGCTCGCCCTGTCCTGGAACCTCGGCGACACGCTCGTCGACAGCTACTTCCGCGTCACCGAGCCCGAGAAGACGGGCGCGCTGTTCGACGCCATCGAATCCATCGCTGTTTCAGCACACCCTGCAACCAGCGCCAACGCAGAAAGCGAGGTCTGACGTGCCTGTTCCTTCCCCCGCCGTCCTGGTACTTGAGGACGGGACCCGCTACGAGGGCCGCGCCTACGGCGCGGAGGGCCGCACGCTCGGCGAGCTCGTCTTCGCGACGGGCATGACCGGCTACCAGGAGACCCTGACCGACCCGTCGTACGCGGGCCAGATCGTCATCCAGACGGCGCCGCACATCGGCAACACCGGCATGAACGACGAGGACATGGAGTCGCGGCGCATCTGGGTCGCCGGCTACGTGGTGCGGGACCCTAGCCGCGTTGTCTCGAACTTCCGAAGCATCCGCAGCCTCGACGACGAGCTCGTCTCGACCGACATCGTGGGCATCTCAGGCATCGACACGCGCGCGGTGACCAGGCACATCCGCGACCTCGGCGCCATGCGCGCCGGGATCTTCTCGGGCGGCGACGCGACGCTGTCGCAGTACGAGCAGCTCGAGCTGGTGCGCGCCGGCGACGAGATGGCAGGCCTCAACCTGTCGGCGCAGGTGTCGGTCACCGAGAACACCGTGACCCCGGCCGTGGGCGAGAAGATCGGCAACCTCGCGGTGCTCGACCTCGGCGTCAAGCAGTCGACGATCGTGAACCTCGCGAACCGCGGCTTCGAGGTGCACGTCCTTCCGCAGGACTCGACCCTCGAGCAGATCCTCGCCATCGAGCCGGTTGCGGCCTTCTACTCGAACGGCCCCGGCGACCCGTCCGCCTCAGAAGGCCAAGTGCAGGTGCTGCGCGGGGTGCTGGACGCAGGCCTGCCGTTCTTCGGCATCTGCTTCGGCAACCAGCTGCTCGGCCGCGCGCTCGGCCTCGACACGTACAAGCTGCCGTTCGGCCACCGCGGCATCAACCAGCCGGTCGTCGACAAGTCCACCGGCCGCGTCGAGATCACGGCGCACAACCACGGCTTCGCAGTGAAGGCGCCGTCGAACGATGAGCCGTTCGACTCGCCGAACGGCTACGGCCGCGTCGAGGTGAGCCACGTCGATCTCAACGACGACGTGGTCGAGGGCCTCAACGCCCTCGACATCCCGGCGTTCTCGGTGCAGTACCACCCTGAGGCGGCGGCCGGCCCGCACGACGCCAACTACCTCTTCGACCGCTTCCGCGAGCTCGTGCTCGACCAGACCAAGAAGGACGCCGAGTAAGACATGCCCAAGCGCCCCGACATCAACAGCGTCCTCGTCATCGGCTCAGGGCCGATCGTCATCGGCCAGGCGGTCGAGTTCGACTACTCGGGCACCCAGGCGTGCCGCGTGCTGCGGGCAGAGGGGGTGCGCGTCATCCTCGTCAACTCGAACCCCGCGACGATCATGACCGATCCCGACTTCGCCGACGCGACCTACGTCGAGCCCATCACGCCCGAGGTGATCGAGACGATCATCCAGAAGGAGAAGCCGGACGCGATCCTGCCGACCCTCGGCGGGCAGACCGCGCTCAATGCCGCGATGGCACTGCACGAGCAGGGCATCCTCGAGAAGTACGGCGTCGAGCTGATCGGCGCCAAGGTCGACGCGATCCGCAAGGGTGAGGACCGGCAGGTCTTCAAGGAGCTCGTTCTCGAAGCGGGGGCCGACGTCGCGGCATCCGTCATCTGCCACACCGTGGACGACCTGCTGGCCGGCGCCGAGAAGCTCGGCTACCCGCTCGTCGTGCGCCCCTCGTTCACGATGGGCGGCCTGGGCTCCGGCTTCGCCTACAACGAAGAGGACCTGCGTCGCATCGGCGGCGCGGGCCTGCACGACTCGCCCACGCACGAGGTGCTGCTCGAGGAGTCGATCCTCGGGTGGAAGGAGTACGAGCTCGAGCTCATGCGCGACACGGCCGACAACACCGTCGTCGTCTGCTCGATCGAGAACGTCGACCCCGTCGGCGTGCACACAGGCGACTCGATCACCGTCGCGCCGGCGCTCACGCTGACCGACCGCGAGTTCCAGAACCTTCGCAACATCGGCATCGAGATCATCCGCCGCGTCGGCGTCGACACCGGCGGCTGCAACATCCAGTTCGCGATCGACCCGGCGAACGGCCGGGTCATCGTGATCGAGATGAACCCGCGCGTCTCGCGGTCTTCCGCACTGGCATCGAAGGCGACCGGATTCCCCATCGCGAAGATCGCCGCCAAGCTCGCGATCGGCTACCGACTCGACGAGATCCCCAACGACATCACCCGCGTCACCCCGGCGAGCTTCGAGCCGACGCTCGACTACATCGTCGTCAAGGTGCCGCGCTTCGCGTTCGAGAAGTTCCCTGCGGCGGACCCGACGCTCACCACGACCATGAAGTCGGTCGGGGAGGCGATGGCGATCGGCCGCAACTTCTCGACCGCGCTGCAGAAGGCGCTGCGCAGCCTCGAGAAGCGCGGCTCGTCGTTCCACTGGGACGAGGAGGAGCGCACGGTCGACGAACTGCTCGAGCTCGCCGCGACCCCGACCGACGGCCGCATCGTGCTCGTGCAGCAGGCGCTGCGCAAGGGCGCGACGGTCGAGCAGGCGTTCGACGCGACCAAGATCGACCCGTGGTTCCTCGACCAGATCGCGCTGATCAACGAGGTCGCCGAGGATGTGCGCAGCGCGCCGACCCTCGACACCGCGACGATGGTGTGGGCGAAGGAGCACGGCTTCTCCGACGCGCAGATCGGGCAGCTGCGCGGCTTCCGCGAGGCCGACGTGCGCGAGGTGCGCCACATCCTCGGCGTACGCCCCGTCTACAAGACGGTCGACACCTGCGCGGGCGAGTTCCCGGCGCTCACCCCGTACCACTACTCGAGCTACGACCTCGAGACCGAGGTCGAGCCGTCGAGCAAGCGCAAGGTCGTCATCCTCGGATCCGGCCCGAACCGCATCGGCCAGGGCGTCGAATTCGACTACTCGTGCGTGCACGCCTCGTTCGCGCTGCACGACGCCGGCTTCGAGACGATCATGATCAACTGCAACCCGGAGACCGTGTCGACCGACTACGACACCTCGGACCGCCTGTACTTCGAGCCGCTGACGCTCGAGGACGTCCTCGAGGTGATCCACGCCGAGTCGAAGTCCGGTGAGCTCGTCGGCGTCGTCGTCCAGCTCGGCGGCCAGACCGCGCTCGGTCTCGCGACCGGCCTCAAGGAGGCGGGGGTCACGATCCTCGGCACGAGCCCCGAGGCGATCGACCTCGCCGAGGAGCGCGGGCTGTTCGCCGGCATCCTCGAAGACGCGGGGCTCCTCGCGCCGCGCAACGGCATCGCCTACGAGCTCGACGGCGCCAAGCAGGTCGCCGGCGAGATCGGTTACCCGGTGCTCGTGCGCCCGAGCTACGTGCTCGGCGGCCGCGGCATGGAGATCGTGTTCGGCGAGGACCAGCTGGTCGACTACTTCGACCGCATCGAGGGGCAGGGCATCGTCGGCCCCGGCCATCCGCTGCTCGTCGACCGCTTCCTCGACGACGCGACCGAGATCGACGTCGACGCGCTCTACGACGGCGAGCGGCTCTACATCGGCGGCGTCATGGAGCACATCGAAGAGGCCGGCGTGCACTCCGGCGACTCGAGCTGCACCCTGCCGCCCGTGACCCTCGGCCGCTCCGACATCGCGAAGGTGATCGACGCCACCGGCAAGATCGCCGAAGGAATCGGGGTGCGCGGGCTGCTCAACGTGCAGTTCGCGATCAGCGCGGGCGTGCTCTACGTGCTCGAGGCGAACCCGCGCGCCAGCCGCACCGTGCCGTTCGTGAGCAAGGCGCTGGGGATTCCGCTCGCGAAGGCCGCCAGCCGCGTGATGGCGGGCGCGACCATCGCCGAGCTCATCGCGGAGGGCCTGCTGCCCGCCGCCGACGGGTCGGCGGTGCCGCTCGACGCGCCCGTCGCCGTGAAGGAGGCCGTGCTGCCGTTCAAGCGCTTCCGCAACAAGGCGGGACAGGTCGTCGACTCGCTGCTCGGGCCCGAGATGCGCTCGACCGGCGAGGTCATGGGCATCGACCGCGACTTCCCGCGCGCGTTCGCGAAGAGCCAAGCGGCGGCATACGGTGGCATCCCGTCCTCCGGCACCGTCTTCGTCTCGGTGGCGGACCGCGACAAGCGCAACATCATCCTGCCGATCCTCCGGCTCACCGAGCTCGGCTACCGCGTGGTCGCCACGGAAGGCACCGGTGAGGTGCTCGCCCGCAACGGCATCGCGAGCGAGACCGTGCGGAAGTTCTCGGAGAGCGAGCTCGCCGGCGAGTCGGTCGTCGACATGCTGAACCGCGGCGAGGTCGACATGGTCGTGAACACCCCGACCGGCGGCTCGACCCGGCACGACGGCTACGAGATCCGTGCCGCCGCGGTCGCCGCCGACAAGCCGCTGTTCACCACGATCAGCGAGCTGTCGGCCGCCGTCGCCTCGATCGAGGCGGTGCGCGCCGGGTTCGAGGTGAAGAGCCTGCAGGACTACCAGCGCGAGCGCGACGCCAGGCTCGAGGGGAGCCTCGCATGAGCGACACCGGGTTCGGACTGGGGTTCGGCTTCGGGGGAGTGCTGCAGTCGGCCCTCGAGGCCTTCGGGCCGCTGTGCGTCGGCATCGACCCGCACGACTTCCTGCTCGACGAGTGGGGCCTGCCGTCCTCGGCGGCCGGCGTGCGCGAATTCGGGCTGAAGGCGGTGGATGCCGCGGCCGGCCGCGCCGGCATCGTGAAGCCGCAGGTGGCGTTCTTCGAGCGTTTCGGCTCTGCCGGGTATGCCGCACTGGAAGAGGTACTGGCCGCGGCGCGCTCGGCCGGCCTCATCACCATCGCCGATGCGAAGCGCGGCGACATCGACACCTCGCTCGCGGGCTACGCCGAGGCGTGGCTCACCCCCGGCGCGCCGCTCGAAGCGGACGCCGTCACGATCAACCCGTTCCAGGGCGTCGGCTCCCTCGCCTCCGCGATGGAGTACGCGACGGCGAACGGCAAGGGGATGTTCGTGCTGGCCGCGACCTCGAACCCCGAGGCCGCGCGGCTGCAGAGCGCACGCGTGCAGCAGGCGAACACGACGAGTTCCGGCTCTGATCAGGCATCCCTTGCCATCCCGACCGTCTCTCGTGCCATCATCGATGATGTGAGCGCATTCAATGCGGGTCGCGTCGGAGAAGGGCCGGTCGGCTCGATCGGCGTCGTCATCGGTGCCACCATCGACTTCGCCGCGCTCGGGGTCGACGTGCACACGGCGCACTCGCCCGCTCTGCCCGTGCTCGCGCCGGGCTTCGGGCACCAGGGGGCTCTGGGGACCGACGTGCGGAGGCTGTTCGGGTCGCTCGCGCCGTACACGCTCGTCTCGGAATCCCGCAGCCTGCTGCAGGCGGGCCCACGCGGCCTCGCGACTGCGATCGACGCCCGCGCCGCCGAGTTGCGAGCCGCCCTTGTCTGAGCTCGAGGTGAGCGAGTCGGCCGAGGGCACGCGCGGGGCCGCGCGTCCCACGCCACCCGACGTCGACCGCGCCGCGGCATCCCGCGCAGCCGTCGCCGCGCGGCGCGCCCGTGCCGACCTCAAGGCTCAGATCGCCTCAGGCAAGCGCAGCGCGGAATCCGTCCTCGACGAGGGCGCGCGCGACCCCAACGGGCCGGCGGGCACGCTGCGGGTCACGGACTTCCTGCTCGCGATCCCCGCGATCGGCGTGACGAAGATGAAGGCGACGCTCGATCGGCTCGAGATCTCGCAGGTGAAACGCGTCGGCGGCCTCGGCCGGCACCAGCGCGAGCGGCTGCGCGAGTTCCTGCGCGAGCGGGCGCGGCTGTCTGCGCGCGGGCACGGGGCCGGCCGTCTCGTCGTGCTCGCCGGGCCCACGGCGGTCGGCAAGGGCAGCGTGTCGTCCTACATCCGCGAGAACTACCCGGAGGTGATGTTCTCGGTCTCTGCAACGACGCGGAAGCCGCGACCCGGCGAGGTCGACGGCGTGCACTACTACTTCGTCGACGACGCCGAGTTCGACCGCATGATCGCGGCCGGCGAGTTCCTCGAGTGGGCGACGGTTCACAACCTGAGCCGCTACGGAACACCCCGCGGGCCCGTCGACGGTGCGCTCGCGGCCGGCCGCAACGTGCTGCTCGAGATCGACCTGCAGGGCGCCCGCCAGGTGCGGGCCAACGATCCGGCTGCGCTGCTCGTGTTCCTCGCACCGCCCACCTGGGACGAGCTCGTGCGCCGTCTCGTCGGACGCGGCACCGAGACTCCCGAAGAGCAGCGGCGCAGGCTCGAGACCGCCAAGGTCGAGCTCGCCTCTGAAGACGAGTTCGACCGCACCGTCGTCAACACCACCGTGCCGGAGGCCGCGCGCGAAGTCGTAGACTTGATGTCTGTGCCGATTCGCGCGCAAACGCGCGACTGACCGCGGCACCCCCGACCAATCCCTGGTCGACACAGACCCGTTAGGAGCACCCCATGGCGACGTCCCAGAAGGGCATCATCGACCCGCCGATCGACGAGCTGCTGAGCAAGGTCGAGTCGAAGTACGCGCTGGTCATCTTCGCGAGCAAGCGCGCTCGCCAGATCAACGACTACTACGCCGACCTGCACGAGGGCAGCCTGTTCGACAACGTCGGCCCGCTGGTCGACTCGTCCGTCGACGACAAGCCGCTGTCGGTCGCCCTTCACGAGATCAACGAGGACAAGCTCGTCGTGAAGCCGATCGCCGAGCAGGCCTAGTCCTCGAACGCCGCGCACGTGACCTCCGATGCCGCCGAGGCGCCCCGTCTGACCATCGTCGTCGGGGTGACCGGCGGCATCGCCGCATACAAGACCGTCTCGCTGGTGCGCGGCTTCGTGCTCGCGGGCCACGACGTGCACGTGGTGCCGACCGAGGCGGCGCTGAGATTCGTCGGCACGCCGACGTGGGAGGCGGTCAGCCGCAACCCGGTCACCGCCGACCTATACGACGGCGTCGACGAGGTGCGCCACGTGGCCCTCGGCCAGAAAGCCGACCTGATCGTCATCGCCCCTGCGACCGCGAATACCATCGCGAAGCTCGCGCACGGAATCGCCGACGACCTGCTCACCAACACCGTGCTCGCCTCGAAGGCCCCCGTCGTGATCGCCCCCGCGATGCACACCGGAATGTGGCAGGCGCCCGCGACGCAGGCGAATGTGCGCACGCTGCGCGAGCGCGGAGTCGTCGTGGTCGGGCCTGCCTCCGGTCAGCTCACCGGCAGCGACTCCGGCCCCGGCCGGATGGAGGAGCCCGACGACATCGCACGGGCAGCGCTCACGCACGTCCTCGGCCAAGCGCCCGCGACGCAAGGAAGCGCCGCCCCGGCATCCGCCGCCCGTTCGCGCCGCGCCCGTGTCGACAGCGCGAGCGCCGGCACCCGACTCGACCTCGACGGCCTGCGCGTCGTCGTGACCGCGGGCGGCACGCGCGAGCCATTCGACCCGGTGCGCTTCATGGGCAACCGCTCGAGCGGGAAGCAGGGCATGGCGATCGCCGCTGCCGCCGCTGCTCGCGGCGCCGTCGTCACGCTGATCGCGGCGAACGTCGGGACCGATGCGGTGCCGGACGGGATCGCTGTGGAATCCGTCAGCACCACGCTCGAGCTCGAGAAGGCCGTGACGGATGCCGCGGGCGATGCCGACGTCGTCATCATGGCGGCCGCCGTGGCCGACTACCGGCCTGCGCAGGTGCAGCAGGGGAAGATCAAGAAGGAGCACACGGGCGACCGGCTCACGGTCGAGTTCGTCGTGAACCCCGACATCCTCGCCGAGCTGTCGGCCGCGCGCCCCGAAGGGCAGCTGGTCATCGGCTTCGCCGCCGAGACCGAGAAGGACCCTGCGACGCTGCTCGAGCTGGGCCGGTCGAAGATCGCGCGAAAGGGCTGCGACTTCCTGGTCGTCAACAACGTGGGCTGGAACCACGGATTCGCAACAGATGACAACGACGTCATCGTGTTGAACAGGGCGGGCGATATCGTGATGGAGGCCTCGGGAACGAAGTTGTCGGTGGCCGATCGTATTCTCGACGCGACGCTGTCCCGCGTCCCGTAGAGAATCAACCGCCTGACGCGAACCAGACGCATACGGCCCCGAAACTAGGGAGACTCATGTCCGCTTTGCGCCTTTTCACCTCGGAGTCCGTGACCGAGGGCCACCCCGACAAGATCTGCGACCAGATCTCCGACGCGATCCTCGACGCGCTGCTCGCCGTCGACCCGAACGCCCGCGTCGCGGTCGAGACGCTGGTCACCACCGGTCAGGTCCACGTCGCCGGCGAGGTCACGACCTCGGGCTACGTCGAGATCCCGGCGATCGTGCGAGAGAAGATCACCTCCATCGGCTACACGTCCTCCGACGTGTGGTTCGACGGCCGCTCGTGCGGCGTGTCGATCTCGATCGGTGCGCAGTCGCCCGACATCGCCCAGGGCGTCGACGACGCATTCGAGACGCGCGAGGGCACCAGCGTCGACGCACTCGACCACCAGGGCGCGGGCGACCAGGGCATCATGTTCGGCTTCGCGACGACCGAGACCCCGCAGCTCATGCCCCTCCCGGTGTGGCTCGCCCACCGCCTCTCCGAGCGACTCACGGCGGTGCGCAAGTCAGGCGAGCTCGACTTCCTGCGCCCCGACGGCAAGACCCAGGTGACCATCGGCTACGAGGGATTCACCCCGAAGACCATCGACACCGTCGTGCTCTCGACCCAGCATTCGCCGGCGATCGGCCTCGCCGAGCTGCGCGAGGCCGTCGAGCGCGTCGTGATCCGCCCCGTCCTCGAGACGGTCGACCTCGACACCTCGGAGCTCAAGCTGCTGATCAATCCCACCGGGAAGTTCGAGATCGGCGGACCGCATGGCGACGCCGGCCTGACCGGCCGCAAGATCATCGTCGACACCTACGGCGGCGCGAGCCGGCACGGCGGCGGCGCGTTCAGCGGCAAGGACCCGTCGAAGGTCGACCGCTCTGCCGCCTACGCCATGCGCTGGGTTGCGAAGAACGCGGTCGCGGCAGGGCTCGCCGACCGACTCGAGGTGCAGGTCGCCTACGCCATCGGCGCCGCGCACCCCGTCGGCCTCTACGTCGAGGCCTTCGGCACTGAGAAGGTGCCGGTCGAGACCATCACGAGCGCCATCCAGCAGGTCTTCGACCTGCGCCCGGCCGCGATCATCCGCGATCTCGATCTCCTGCGACCGATCTATTCGCAGACCGCCGCCTACGGCCACTTCGGCCGCGAGCTGCCCGACTTCACGTGGGAGCGGCTCGACCGCGTCGACGCGCTGCGCGCCGCCGCCGGCCTGTAGAGGGAAGGCGCGGCTATGACCGGACCGAGCGGCGAGACGCCGCTCGGCGGCAGCGGCGCGCAGCCGGAAACGGCTGCGCGGTCTGCGGGCGCCCCGCGCGTGGCGCGCGTCGTCCTCGACACGCCGCTGCCGCAGCTCGACCGACTGTTCGACTACGCGATCCCGCCTGCGATCGCCGAGCAGGTCGTTCCCGGCGTCCGCGTGACGGCTCCTCTACGCGCAGAGGGGCGGCTCGCCGACGGGCTCGTCGTCGACGTCGGTGACACGACGGAGTTCGACGGGGCGCTGACGCCCCTGGAATCCGTCGTGTCGCCCGCGCGCGTGCTCGCGCCCGAGGTGTGGTCGCTCGCACGACGCGTGAGCGACCGGCAGGCAGGCAGCGCGAACGACGTGCTGCGCCTCGCGATCCCGCGGCGCTCGGTCGCGGTCGAGCGCAAGTGGCTCGCGCAGGGCTCGCCGCGCGACGTGCCGCAGCTGGCGCACCCGGTCGCCGGCTATGAGGGCGGCCTCATCGAGTCGGCCGTCGACGGCGGCGGCCGACTCGCCCTGCGATCGCTGCCCGGCGTGGTGGAGCTGTCCGACGGCGCGTGGGTCGGCCGATGGGCGGTGACGCTCGCACAGGCGGCTGTCCGTGCGGTGATCTCTGGGCGCAGCGCGATCATCGCCGTGCCCGACTACCGCGACCAGGAGCAGCTCGAGGCGGTGCTGCGCACCGTCGCGCCGGCCGGCTCTGTCGCGTCGCTCGACGCGCGCCGCACTAACGCGCAGCGCTACGCCGCTTTCCTGTCCTGCCTGCCGCAGCCCGATGACGGCGTGAGCACGCCGCGCATCATCGTCGGCAACCGGTCGGTGCTCTACGCTCCTGCGGCGAAGCTCGGGCTGATCGCCCTCTACGACGACGGCGATCCTCTGTTCGCCGAGCCGCTCGCCCCATACGCGCACGCCCGAGACGTCGCACTGGTGCGCCAGCAGCAGCAGGAGTGCGCCGTCATCTTCGCCGGCCATACCCGCACGGTCGAGGTGCAGCGCCTCGTCGAGCTCGGCTACCTGAGCGACGTCGCCCCGGTGCCGCTCGTCACACCGAAGGTGGTGCCGACGGCGGCGCAGCAGAGGCAGCAGGCGGGCGACGGCGGCCGCGTGCCGTCCGCGGCGTTCCGCACCGCGGCCGAGGCGCTGCTCGCCGGCCCCGTTCTGGTGCAGGTCGCGCGCCCCGGCTACGTCTCGCTGCTGGCCTGCCGCCGCTGCGGCCAGGCAGCGCGGTGCACGAACTGTGCAGGCCCCTTGCAGCTCGCCTCGTCGCACGCCGTGCCGAGCTGCGCATGGTGCGGCCGGCTCGTGGGGGACTGGGCCTGCAGCGAATGCAACAACACGACGTACCGCATGGTGACACGCGGCTCGGGCCGCACGGCTGAAGAGCTCGGGCGCGCCTTCCCCGGCACGCGGGTCGTGGTGAGCGACGGCGAGCGGCCGCTCACCCGGGTCGACGACGAGCCCCGCACGCTGGTGGTCGCGACCCGGGGGGCTGAGCCGATCGCGGCGGGCGGCTATGCGGCGATCATCCTGCTCGACGGCGAGCGGATGCTTCAGCGCGAGAGCCTGCACGTCGGTGACGACTGCCTGCGCTGGTGGTCGAACGCGGCGGCTCTCGCGGCCCCCGGCGCGCCGACCGTGCTCGCCGGAGTCGGCGGCCCGCTCGCGCAAGCGCTCACGCTCTGGCAGCAGCACAGCTACGCGGCCGCGCAGCTGCAGGACCGGCGCGCGCTCGGCTTTCCGCCCGCGCTACGCGTGGCATCCGTCACCGGGCGGCCGGCCGCGGTGCAGGCGGCTCTCGATGCGGCCGAGCACGTGCCGATCCGCGACGTGCTCGGCCCTGCGCCGGTGCCGGCCGACGGGCCGCGCACCCTCGACGACGACCAGGTGCGCGCCATCGTGCGCTTCGAGTACGCCCACGGCGATGCGGTCGCCGCCGCGCTGCGCGGCGTGATCGTGCGGCAGGCGACCGGCGCGCGCAGGCCGCCTGCCGGACGCAGACGGGGCCGTCCCGCTCCTACACTGAGGGTCAAGCTGGACGACCCCGAGATCCTCTAGATACGTAGGAAAACCGCACGACATGCCGAGCAACGCACCTTCCCTGCGCATCGTTTTCGCAGGCACCCCGCCCGTGGCCGTTCCCACCCTCGACGCGCTCACGGAGAGCAGGCACGACGTCGTCGGCGTCGTCACCCGCGCCGACGCGCCACTCGGCCGCAAGCGCGAACTGACCCCTTCGCCGGTCGCTGCGCGTGCAGCAGAGCTCGCGCTGCCGACCATCAAGGCGAACCGGCTGCGCGACGCCGAGACCGACGCGGTCGCCGCCCTCGAACCCGACCTCGGGGTCATCGTCGCCTACGGCGGCCTGCTGCGCGCTCCGATGCTCGCAGCTCCGCGACTCGGCTGGATCAACCTGCACTTCTCTCTGCTTCCGCGCTGGCGCGGCGCCGCCCCGGTGCAGCGGGCCGTCATGGCGGGCGACTCAGAGACCGGCTCGGCCGTCTTCCAGCTCGTCGAAGAGCTCGACGCGGGCGACGTCTTCTCGCTCGAACGGCGGCCGATCGGCGGCGACGAGACCTCGGGCGACGTGCTCGAGGCGCTCTCGGTGAGCGGCGCCGCTCAACTGGCATCCGTCGTCGATCAGATCGCCGACGGGCGCGCGGTCGCGACCGCGCAGACCGGCACCCCAACGCTGGCAGCCAAGCTCACGCTCGACGACGCGCGACTGGTGCTGACGGATGCCGGTGACGAGGTGTACGCCCGCCTGCGCGGCGTCACGCCCGAGCCGGGCGCCTTCGTGCTCGTCGGCGGCGAGCGGTTCAAGATCCACGCCGCGCGCCTCGCCCGCGGCGCCGAGCGGCTCGCGCCCGGGGGGTTCGGCGCGCGTGCCGGGCGCGTCTATCTCGGCACGGCGACCCACCCGCTCGAGCTGCTCACCGTGCAGCCCGCCGGCAAGAAGGCCATGGCCGCGGCCGACTGGTGGCGCGGCCAGAAGCTCACGGAAGGACTGGTGGCGGAATGAACGACCTGCCTCGCACTCCGAGCCCTCGGCGTATCGCGTACGACGTGCTGGCCGCAGTGCGTGAATCGGATGCCTACGCGAACCTGCTTCTGCCAGTGAGGCTCGAGCGCTCCGGCCTCTCATCGGCCGATGCGGCGCTCGCGACCGAGCTCACCTATGGCACGCTGCGCATGCAGGGGTACTACGACGCCGTCATCCGCATCGCCGCGCACCGAGAGATCGACCAGATCGAGCCAGCCGTGCGCGATGTGCTGCGCCTCGGCGCGCATCAGCTGCTCTCGATGCGCGTCCCGTCGCACGCGGCCGTCAACGAGACCGTCAGCGTCGCCGCGCAGGCGCTCGGCCGGGGCCGTGTCGGCTTCGTCAACGGCGTCCTGCGCGGCATCGCACGCACCAAGCCCGACACGTGGCGCGAGCGGGTGCTCGCCGATGCTGGCACCCGCGACGAGGCGATCGCCGAGCTCGGCTCCC